>NZ_CP117866.1:8854758-9168011 GCF_028736035.1 Streptomyces sp. T12 | reverse complement strand
ACGCGGGCGAGGACGTCCCTGCCGAGCGCGTCGGTGCCGAACGGGTGCGCCGGAGAAGGGGACGCGAGTCGCTCGGCGGTGTCGAGGGCCAGCGGGTCGCGGGGCAGGCCGAGGGCGACGACGCCGACGAGCAGGACGGCGTAGACGAACGGCAGGATCCTGTGGGCGGGCGGCGACGGCCGGTGCAGGGACGGCAGTGCGCCGTCGCGCAGGGCCGGTCCGATCAGCAGGCGGGCGAGGAGGTGGGCCAGTGCGGCGGCGACCGCGGCGAGCAGGACGAGGGCGAGCGTGCCGGCCTGGAGGACGGGCAGGTCCTGGGCGAGGGCGGCCTGGAGGGTGGTGCGGCCCAGGCCGGGGATATCGAAGATCTGTTCGACGGTGACCGATCCGCCGGTCAGTCCCACGACGAACAGGCCGGTGTTGGGCAGCAGTCCGGGCAGACAGCGGCGCAGGGCCTGGCGGGCGACCGCGCGGCCGGGCAGTCCGCGCGCCGTCGCCGCCAGGGCCCAGGGCTCGGCGAAGGCGCCGGGCAGCAGGTCGTCGAGGAGCCGGCCGAGCACGGCTCCGGCGGGCAGGCCCAGGGCGAGGGCGGGCAGCACGGTCCACCGGGGGCCGTACCAGCCGAGCGCGGGCAGCCAGCCGAGCTGCACGCCGACGACCGTGGCGAGCACGGACGCGGTGAGGAACTCGGGCAGCGCGGCGAGGACGGCGGAGCCGCTGCCTCCCGAGCGCCGCCCGTCGAGCCGCCGGCGGGCGCCGAGCCACAGGGTGCGGGCGCAGATCAGCGCGGCGGTGACGACGGTGACCGCGAGGGCCACCGCCATCAGCAGCAGGGACACGCCCAGGGCCTGGAGCACGGCGGGCGTGACCTCGCTGCCGGAGATCCACGACCGGCCGGCGTCCCCGCGCCACAGCCCGCCCAGCCACTGTCCGAGCAGGTGCGACGGGCCGTCGTCCAGGCCGAGCTGGGCGCGGATGCCCGCCAGCACCTCAGGGGTGGGGTCGCGGTCCGCAGACCGGGCCTTGAGCACGGTCAGCGCCGGGTCCGTCCGCGAGAGCCAGGGCAGTACGCCGATGGCGCACACCAGGGCGGCCGCGATCCCCGCACGCCAAAGGAGCGTGACTGCCTGGCGCCGCACGGGTCAGCGCCGGGTGCCGATGCCGACGAGGGTGCGCTCGTACGGGTCGAGGAGCGCGCCGCGGACGGAGGTCGCGACGCCGGTGATGATGCGCTGGTGCACCAGCGGTACGACGGCGTCCGTACCGAGGATGCGGGCCTCGGCGGCCATCGCCGCGTCCTGCCGCTCGGCGGTGCCGGCGGTGTCCTCGGCCTTCGCCACGGCCCGGTCGACGTCCTTGTCGCAGAGCTGGGCGATGTTGTAGCCGCCGTCGCACGTGTAGTCACTGGCCAGGACGGAGACGGGGTCGCCGGTGTCGACGAGGGTGTTGCGGGCGAGGACGAACGCGTCGAACCTGCCGTCCAGCGCGTCGCTCTCCAGCCGCGAGTACTCGCGCACCTCCAGCGTGACGTCGAACCCGGCCTTCTCCAGCTGCTGCTTCAGCACCTGGGCGACTTCCGGGAGTTCGGGCCGGTTGTCGTAGGTGGCGAGCGTGATACGGGTCCCCTCGGGCTTTTCGGGCTCGGCCCGCCCGACCGGCTCGGTGCGCTTGCCGGCGGCCCAGGTGACGGCGGGTCCGTAGACACCGGCGCCGGCATCGGCGTACCCCTCGTAGACACCCTTGGCGAACGCGGAAGTGTCGACGGCCTGCCGGGCGGCGGCCCGGAGCCCGGCGTCCTTGAAGGCGCCCTTCTCGGTGTTGAGGAGCAGGCTCGTCGTGCGGGTCGTGGCGGTCGCCTCGCGGGTGCCCTTGTCGAGGGTGGCGGCCTGGGCGACGGGGACCGCCTCGGCGAGGTCGACCTGGTCGGTGCGCAGGGCGCTCGCGCGGGCGGTGCCGTCGGCGACGAACCTGACGTCGATGCCGGTGGCCTGGGCGCGGCCGCCCCAGTAGTCGTCGTAGCGGTCGAGGGTGGCGGCGGCGGTGCCCATGACCTTGGTGAGCTCGAAGGGTCCGGTGGCGGTGCCGACCGGGTCGACCTTGTCCTGCGTGCCGTACGCCTTGCCGGAGAAGACGGCGAGGGCAGGGCTGGACAGCCGCAGCGGCAGGATGGGGTCGGGGTCCTCGGTGGTGATCCGTAGGCCGGTGCCGCCCTCGGCCTTCGCCGTCAGGGCGACGCCGGAGAGGGCGGCCGGGACGGGCTTGGCCGACGCGGCGTGGGTGAGGGCGGTGGCGACCGCGGCCGGGGTGACGGCGGAACCGTCCTGGAAGGTGGCCTCGCGCAGGGTGAAGAGCCAGGTGCGGTCGTTCTCCCGCTGCCAGGAGGCGGCGAGGGCGGGAGCCGCGGCGCCGTTGGCGTCCAGCGCGGTCAGGCCCTCGGTGACGCCGAGGCGGCTGAGGATGGTGGAGTCGGCGCCGTACGGCGAGAGGTTCTCGGCGGGCGGGAAGGCGAGGGCGACGCGGAGGCGGGAGCCGTCATGGGCGTCGCCCGCGGCGTCGGTTCCGCCGCCGGCGGCGAAGCAGCCGGCGAGGACGGGGGCCAGCAGCAGGGCGATGAGCGGGCGGAGTGGGCGCCGCGCGTTCTGTCGCACGTTCTATCGCTCCATCGGTATCTCGAAGTGGACGATGCCGTGGCCGCCGCCCGGTTCCTCACGTTCGTCGTGCACGACCTTGCCGAGCGAGCGCCAGAAGCCCTCGGCGCCGGGCACCTTCGGGTCGGTGTGCAGATAGACGGCGCGGTAGCCGCCGTCCGCGACCGCGAAGGCGAGCAACTCGTCGACGAGCCGCCGGGCGAGGCCGCGCCTGCGGTGCTCGGGACGGACGTAGACCCGGCGCAGCTGCGCGGTCTCGCCGGAGGGGTAGCGCTCGGCGAGGTGGCGAGGGTTCGGCGGGTGGGCCGGGCCGCGGGCGTCGAGGGCGGCCGTGCCCACGACACCGTTGTCGCGCGGGTCGAACGCGACGAGGAGGGTGTGGCGGGGCGGGGCGAGATAGGCGGCGGCCGGGTCGATGATGTCCGCGTGCCAGCGGGGCACATAGCCGGTGCCGAAGTCGCGGTAGACGGTGTCGAGCATCAGGGCTCGCGCACCGTCGAGGTCGTCCGGGCTCGCCGCCCTGATGCTGTAGTCGCGCACTTGCACATCATATGCATTAAGCACGAGTGCTGATCACGGCCACCCCCACCCCGCACCCAACACCCTTACAGCTCAGGCGATTTGACAGTGATCGCGAGCCGCCGACAACCTAGCCACATGACATCCATTTTCAACAAGGCTACCCTGAAGGCCGCCCTGACCGCGAAAGCGGGCTGCTGCTGATGCGTATCGCATTCGTCGGCAAGGGCGGCAGCGGCAAGACCACCCTGTCGGCGCTCTTCTCCCGCCACCTCGCCCGCGCCGGCGCGCCCGTCCTGGCCATCGACGGCGACATCAACCAGCACCTCGCCGAGGCGCTGGGCCACGACGGCGACGCCCTGGACGCCCCGCCCCTCGGCGCCCACCTGAGGGACATCAAGGAGTTCCTGCGCGGCACGAACCCGCGCATCCCGTCCGCCGACGCCATGATCAAGACCACCCCGCCCGGCAGCGGCTCACGCCTGTTGACCCTGCTCGGCGACGACGAACTGCACGCGCGGCACGTCCGGCGCGTGGGGGGCGGCGGGGGCGTCGGGGGCGTGCCGGTGATGGTGACGGGCGAGTTCGACGAGACCGACCTCGGCGTGGCCTGCTACCACTCCAAGCTCGGCGCGGTCGAGCTCTACCTGGGCCACCTGGTCGACGGCCCCGGTGAGTACGTCGTGGTCGACATGACGGCGGGCGCGGACGCCTTCGCGTCGGGCCTGTTCACCCGCTTCGACATGACCTTCCTGGTCGCGGAACCGACCCGCAAGGGCGTCTCGGTCTACCGCCAGTACCGGGACCACGCCCGGGAGTTCGGGATCCGTATCGCAGTCATCGGCAACAAGGTGACCTGCGAGGACGACCTCCTCTTCCTCAAGGAAGAGGTCGGCGACGACCTCCTCACCCACCTGGTGCACTCCTCCTGGGTCCGCGCGGCCGAACAGGGCCGGGAACAGGGCGAGTTGGAGTCCCACAACGTCCACGCCCTGAACATCCTGCGCGAGGCGGTCGACGCCCACCCCAAGGACTGGCCCACGACCCACCGCCACGCCGTCGACTTCCACCTGCGCAACGCGCGGGCGTGGGCGGACGACAGGACGGGCCATGACCTGGCCGCCCAAGTGGACCCGGAGTTCATGCCCGGCCCGGCAGCCCTGGTCTGACGACGACGATCCCCCAGCACCGCACCTCACCCCCACCCCGAACAGGAACCCCTCCATGTCTCTCGACGTCTCCCCGAAGCTCCTCGCCGAAGCCGAACACGGTGACCTCCGCGAGGAGGACTTCGTGGACACGGTCCGCACCTCGCTGCCGTACGCCTACGACCTGATCGCCTCCCTCGCGGCCGAACTGCGCGAGGGCACGGCCGAGTTCACCGACAACCAGA
Organism: Streptomyces sp. T12; assembly: GCF_028736035.1. Taxonomy (NCBI): domain Bacteria; kingdom Bacillati; phylum Actinomycetota; class Actinomycetes; order Kitasatosporales; family Streptomycetaceae; genus Streptomyces; species Streptomyces sp. T12. Next base: position 9,163,451 of record NZ_CP117866.1, on the reverse strand, counting down.
CCCCTCCCCCGTCGGAGAAGGAACGCGGCCAGCTCCTGCGCGCCCTCGCCAGCGACGCCATCCGCGGCAGCCTGGAGCGGCACTTCGGCGTGGCCCTCGCCTTCCAGAACTGCCACCGGGTGGCGGCGTTCCGGGCGGAGTCCCGGGACGGGGAGACCTACGCGCGGTTCACGTCGGTGCGGTCGCAGGTGCTGAACCAGTCGCCGGAGTTCAGGGACTGCTGAGCCCCTCAGGCGCCCCCGTGGAACCGCAGGCGGCCGGGGCGGCCCCGCCCAGGTGAGGGAGGGGCCGCCTGCCGTGCTACCGCGACATCGTCGCAACCGGCGCCGGCGCGTAACCAGTGGGCCGGGCCGTGAACGTCCCCCGCCCCTGCGTCCGGCTGCGCAGCCGCGTCGCATAGCCGAACAGCTCGGCCAGCGGCACCGTCGCCGTCACGACCGCCGCGCCCGCGCGCGTGGCCGAGCCCGTCACGCGGCCGCGTCGTGCCGCCAGGTCGCCGAGGACCCCGCCGACCGCGTCCTCGGGCACGGTGACCGTGACCTCGACGACCGGCTCCAGGAGGACCATCGCGCAGGTGCGCAGGGCATCCCGGAGACCGAGTCGGCCGGCCGTGCGGAAGGCCGTGTCGGACGAGTCCTTCACGTGGGTCGAGCCGTCGGTGAGGGTGACCCGCAGCCCGGTCACCGGGTGGCCGCCGAGCGGGCCTTCGGCGAGGGCGTCCCGGCAGCCGGCCTCCACGGCACGGACGTACTCCTGCGGCACGCGACCGCCGACGACGGTCGAGCGGAACTCGAAGCCGGACTCCGTTTCCAGCGGTTCCACGTCGAGGATGACGTGCGCGAACTGCCCCGCCCCGCCGTCCTGTTTGACGTGTCGGAAGACGAAGCCGGACGCCCCGCGGCCGACCGTCTCACGGTAGGAGACCCGGGGGCGGCCGACGTTGACCTCCAGCCCGACCTCCCGTCGGATCTTCTCCACCGCCACCTCCAGATGCAGTTCACCCATGCCGGACAGGACCGTCTGGCCTGTCTCGGCGTCGGTCCGCACGACCAGGGACGGGTCCTCCTCGGCCAGCCGTGCCAGCGCGGAGGCCAGCCGGTCGGTGTCCGTGGACGTGCGGGCCTCGACCGCCACGGACACCACCGGCTCGGCCACGCTCGGCGGTTCGAGGACGAGCAGGGCGTCCGGTGCGCAGAGGGTGGAGCCCGGGCGAGCCGACTTCAGGCCCACCACGGCCACGATGTCCCCGGCGACCGCCCGGTCCACCTGGGCGTGGCGGTCGGCCTGGACCCGCAGGATCCGCCCGATCCGCTCACCGCGCCGCGCGCCCGCGTCGAACACGGTATCTCCCTTCTCGATCGTTCCCGAGTACACGCGCAGGTAGGTGAGCCGCCCTGTCGACGTGGCACTCACCTTGAACGCCAGCGCCGCGAACGGTGCCGACGGGTCGGCGGGCCTGTCCTCCTCCACCCCGTCGCGCAGGCCGCGTACGGCCGGTACGTCGAGCGGCGAGGGAAGATACGCCACGGCCGCGTCGAGCAACGGCTCGATCCCGCGGTTGCGGTAGGCCGAGCCGCACAGCACGACCACGCCCTCGCCGCTGGTCGTCAGGGAGCGCAGGGCGGTGACGAGGGTCTCCGGCGAGAGCGTCGACCGCGCGCAGAACTCGTCCAGCGCGCCGGCGTGCAGTTCGGCCACCGCCTCCTCCAGAAGCCGCCGACGCCGGTTCGCCTCCGCCTGGAGATCCTCCGGAACCCGCTCTTCCACGAACGTCTCGGCGCCGTCGGCCCACACCAGCGCCCGCATCCGTACGAGGTCCACGACACCGCGGAAGCCGTCCTCCGCGCCGATGGGCAACTGCACGACCAGCGGCGCCGGATGCAGCCGTTCCCGGATCGAAGCGACCGCCGTGTCGAGGTCGGCCCCGGCACGGTCCAGCTTGTTGACGAACGCGATCCTCGGCACACCGTGCCGATCGGCCTGCCGCCACACCGACTCGCTCTGCGGCTCGACCCCCGCGACGGCGTCGAAGACCGCGACCGCGCCGTCCAGGACGCGCAGGGAGCGCTCCACCTCGTCGGCGAAGTCGACGTGCCCCGGGGTGTCGATGAGGTTGATGCGGTGACCGTCCCAGGTGCAGCTGACCGCCGCCGCGAAGATGGTGATCCCGCGATCGCGCTCCTGCGGGTCGAAATCGGTGACGGTGGTGCCGTCGTGGACCTCGCCGCGTTTGTGGGTGGTCCCGGTGGCGTACAGGATCCGCTCGGTGACGGTGGTCTTCCCCGCGTCGACGTGGGCGAGAATGCCGAGGTTGCGGACGGCGGTGAGGGTGTTGAGGTTGGTGCGCACGGCCCTTGGCCTTTCGGATGATCCGGAAACGGAAAGGGGTCAGCGCGATTCCCGGACGATACGTACGCGCAAGCGAGCATGACCTGCCGCCCCGTCAGAATCGGGAAATGACAGGGGCGTTGACGTGCTCGGGCGCTCTCAGGTGTTCGTCACGGGCATCCGGTGCCGGCCGCGCAGCGGGCACCGGGCGGACGAGGACACGAGGATCACCACGTACCGGGAGAGGGAGACGACGACAGCGGTGCGGTCACGCACGGCCCGGCTCCCCTCGACTCGTCACGACGACGCGCCGCCGAGTGGTGGGCGGCGCGTGATTTCGTGGTGAGTGTAGGGAACCGGGCGAGGTCGAAGCAGCTGATTTTTACTGGTCGTCGTCGATCGTGATGGCGGACGCGGGGCAGACCGCGGCCGCCTCGCGGACGGCGGCGTGCAGTTCCCCGGCGGGGTTCGAGTCGAGCAGGGTGACGATGCCGTCGTCGTCTCGTTGGTCGAAGACCTCTGGCGCGATCAGCACACACTGGCCGGCGCCGCAACAGCGGCCCTGGTCCACGTTGACCTTCATTCAGCCGTCACCACCGCACGGGCACGGTGCGCAGTCCGCCGACGAGAAGGCCCTCCACGCGCCGCAACTCATCGACGCTCACGGCCAGTTGAAGGGTCGGCAGCTTGCGCAGAAGGACCTCGAGGGTGACCTGGAGCTCGGTGCGCGCCAGGCTCTGCCCGAGGCACGAGTGCGGCCCGGCCCCGAACGTCAGATGGGGGTTCGGAGACCGGGACAGCACCATGTCGTGCGCGTCGCTGAACACCCGCTCGTCCCGGTTGGCGGCGGGCATGCTGCACACGACGGTCGTGCCGCTGGGCAGCAGCTCGCCGTCGACCTCCACGTCCTCGGTGAGATAACGCCGGATGCCGAAGCCGAGGTTGGCATCGAAGCGCAGGGCCTCGTCGACCGCGGTGCGCACCAGGGTGGGGTCGGCGAGCAGCCGCTCCCACCGGGTGCGGTCGGCGAGCAGCATGGCGACCATCTTGCCGATCATGTTGGCGGTGGTCTCGTGTCCGGCGACCAGGAGCCCCATGGCCGTGCCGAGCAGTTCGTCGTCGGTCAGGCCCTGGCCCTCCCCCTCGCTCTCCCTGATCACCATGCTGATCAGGTCCTCGCCGGGCTCGGCGCGCGTCGCCGCGATGTGCGCGGACATGTACTCGGCGAACTCGGCGTACGCGGCCCCGGTCTGGTCGCCCGTGTAGCGGCTGACGTTGAGGAAGGCGTCGGACCAGTGCGAGAAACGGTCCCGGTCGCCGGCGGGGACGCCCAGGATGTCGCAGATGACGTAGACGGGCAGGGGGAAGCCGAGGGCGGCCTTGAGGTCGGCGGGCTGTCCGCGGCCGACCATGTCGTCGACGAGGCCTTCGGCCGTTCGCACCATGCCGGGGCGCAGCGCCGTCATGCGCTTGGCGGTGAAGTACTTGCCCACCTGGCGCCGCCACCGCAGGTGCGGTTCGCCGCGGTCGGGCAGGGCCAGGGTGGTGCTGCCGTCGGCGGCAGGACCTCCTGCTCCTTCGGGGGCGATGCGGGCGGCGCCGTCCTCGGCGGTCGGGCGGGCGAAACGGGGGTCGGACAGAAGGGCTTTGACGTCGTCGTAGCGGGTCAGGTACATCGCCTTGTCCCCGCTGGGGAGTTCAACCGTGGTCACCGGACACCGCCGGCGCAGCTCCTCCCATTCGGCCGGCGGCTCCAAGGGGTTGTCGCTGGGCAGCGGCAGCCGCAGAAGGTCGTTCTCGCGCATCTGGCATCACCTTGGGTGCGTGGGGGGGGGAGGTGGGTGAGCGACGCGAAAGCGTTCACAGCACGGCACGTTACGCACGTTGTGCATCATGCATCAAGAGTGCATGATGCACTTTCCGTGTATGGCGCAATCTCACCGTAGGGTGGGCCCTCAGGGTTCCGGGGACTTGGCCGTGCGGCCGGGAAGGAGATCGGCGTGGACGCCCGAGAGGCCGCGGAACGCATCGAGCGAGAGCTGCTGATCCTCACCCGCCACAAGGAGATGAGGGCACCCCGGGGCCCACGCGGCGGGGACCCGCTGGACCAGAGCGCCTACGTGCTGCTCACCAGGCTCGAGGCCCAGGGACCGATGTCCATCCCGGACTTCGTCGAGGCGTTCGGGCTGGCGGCGTCGACGTTCACCCGGCAGACCTCGGCCCTCCTGCGCAACGGTCTGGTGGAGCGGACGCTCGACCCGGACGGCGGAGTGGCCCGCAAGTTCCGCATCACCGAGGGCGGCCTCAGGCTCCTGACGCAGCAGCGCCAGGGAATCGTCACCGGCCTGTCCACGGTCGTGGCCGACTGGACACCCGAGCGCCTGGACCGGTTCATCACCGACCTACGCCAGTTCAACACCGACATCGAGCGCATCACCGGCCGCCCTTGGCCGAGGAGCGCGGACGACGCGGAACACGCGGACTCGTCCGCAGTGAGCGCGGCGACGGCCGACCACGACTGACGAGGAGTCAGGCTCCGTCAGAGTGCCTCGTGCCGAGGGCCGGTGAGCTGCGGGTCGATGCCGTGTCCGGGCGGGGCAGGCGCGGCGCGTGCAGGCCATGCGATTCGTACAGGCGGGCGGTGTGAATCCCATGGTCTTCCGGTGACAGACGAACGATGCCCCGTGGTCCCCTGCTCTGTCATCGTGGGAGGTGAGAGGCGCAGGTCAGGGGCCCGACCCCGACCGTTCGCCCGTCCCTCGCGGGAGGCTCATCGTGGACAAGCGGTACGAGGTCTACTGCCTTACTCATCCGCACTTCTACGACACGCCGTCCCATGGCCGGACGCGCCGCCGCTTCCACCAGACCCTGCGCCTTCCCCCTGCCTCGTGGTTGCGCGAGGAACTCGGCGACTGGGTGGTCTGCCGTCCCGTCGACACGGCCCTCCCGCCACAGGGCTGGAAGATCCACGTCTCGGCGTGTCCTGACAACGCGCAGGCGATCCTGGACGCGGTGTGGGAATACTGCGTCCAGCGTCGTATCGCCTTCAAGTTCCTGCCCGGCCTGGACACCCTGTTCCTCGCCAACGCCAAGTACGCGCATCGCGGGTCCAGCGGGAAGTTCGTGACCATGTACCCGGCGGACGAGGCCGAGTGCGAGCGGGTACTCACCGAGCTCGGCACCGCCCTCGACGGGCTGCAGGGGCCGTACATTCTCAGCGATCTGCGCTGGGGCGCCGGTCCGCTGTACGTCAGGTACGGCGCCTTCGCCGACCGGTACTGCGTCTCGGCCGACGGTGCGGTGGAGCAGGCGGTGGAGGATCCTTCCGGACGTCTGGTCCCCGATGTGCGCGGCCCCACCTTCCAGGTGCCGGAATGGGTGCCGCTGCCCGCGTTCCTCGAACCCCACCTCGCCGAGCGCCACCGGACCACCGTCGCCGACCTGCCGTACCGGATCGAGAAGGCGCTGCACTTCTCCAACGGCGGCGGACTGTACGCCGCGGTCGACACCCGCACCGAGGAACGTGTCGTCCTGAAGGAGGCCCGGCCCCACGCGGGGCTCACCGCCGACGGCGCGGACGCCGTCACCCGGCTGGAGCGCGAGCGGACGGCCCTGGAACGGCTGCGCGGCCTGCCCTGCGTACCGGAGCTCCGCGATCACTTCGAGCTGGGCGGTCACCAGTTCCTCGTCGAGAAGTTCATCGAGGGAAGGGCCCTGCACGAGGTGTTCGTCGAGCGCTATCCGCCGACCGACCTGGACGCCGACGCGGCGGTCTACGCCGACTACGCGTCCTGGGCCCTCGACATGCACCGGCAGGTGGAGGAGGCGGTCGCCGCCGTGCATGAGCGGGGCATCGTGATCGGCGACGTGCACACGTTCAACGTCCTGGTCCGCCCCGACGGCAGGGTGGTGCTGATCGACTTCGAGGGCGCGTCGGACGTGACGCAGGCGGGGCGTCAGGTCCTCGCGGCTCCGGGTTTCACCGCCCCCAGGGGGGCCACCGGCTTCGACATCGACCGGTATGCGCTGGCCTGTCTCAGGATCTTCCTCTTCCTGCCGCTGACGGGCCTCATCGAGCTGGACGGCGGCAAGGCCGGGCAGCTCGCCAGGGAAGCCGCCCGGCTGTTCCCTGTTCCCCGGCAGTTCCTCGACGAGGCCGTCCGCACGCTCACCGGCGACGGCGGGATGGCCTCCGGGGCGGACGACGAGCCCCGTCTCGAGCCCGACCACTCCGGCTGGCTGCGCGCCCGCACCTCGATGGCCGACGCAGTCCTGGCCGCCGCCACACCCGAGCGCGACGACCGGCTCTTCCCGGGCGACATCGAGCAGTTCGCCGACCCGGGCGGCGGCCTGGGCGTGGCCCACGGCGCGGCGGGCGTGCTGTACGCGCTGGACGTGACCGGCGCCGGGCGGCACCCCGACCACGAGGACTGGTTGATCCGGCACGCACTGCACCCGGGACCCGGTACCCATCTCGGCTTCTACGACGGCCTGCACGGCGTCGCCTTCGTCCTTGAGCACCTCGGGCGCCACGAGGAGGCCGTCAAGGTCCTCGACATGTGCCTGGGCGAGCACTGGGAGGCCCTCGCCCTGGACCTCAAGGGCGGCCTGTCCGGCATCGGGCTCAACCTGCTGCACTTCGCCACCACTCTCGGCGACGCCGCCTGTGGTGACGCCGCCCTGCGCGTGGCGCAGGCCGTGGCCGACCGTCTCGGCCCGGCCGACGGCGTGCCCGAGACCAGCGGTGGAACCCACCCGAGAGCGGGGCTGTTGTACGGCTCGTCCGGGCCCGCGCTGCTGTTCCTGCGTCTGTACGAGCACAGCGGCGACCCGGCGCTCCTCGACCTGGCCGCCACCGCGCTGCGCCAGGATCTGCGCCGCTGCCGGGAGCGCGGGGACGGGTCGATGGAGGTGAACGAGGGCTGGCGCACCATGCCCTATCTCGCCGACGGCAGCGTGGGCATCGGCATGGTCCTCGACGAGTACCTGGCCCACCGCGCGGACGAGCGGTTCTCGGCCGCCGCCCACGCCATCCGCAGGGCCGCGAGCGCATCGTTCTACATCGAACCGGGGCTCTTCGACGGCGTGGCCGGAATGATCCTCCACCTCAGCCGCGCCCTCCCGCCGGGCACTGCCGCCGACCGCGACCCCGTGATCGCGGACCATGTACGCCACCTGGCGCGCCACGCCTGCCTGCTCGACGGCCGACTCGCCTTCCCCGGCGAGCAGTTGCTGCGGCTGTCCATGGACCTGGCCACCGGCACTGCGGGGGTCCTGCTGGCCCTCGGCGCCGCCTTCCATTCCCGGCCCACCGGACTGCCGTTCCTGACCCCGGGCCTGCGGCCCGCTCATGACCCGCCCGTCCCCACGCGAGTGCGAGAGAGGAGGTGAAGACACATGTCGCTCCTCGAACTGCAGGGCCTGACCATCGAGTCCGAGGCCGGTCACCGTCCGCCGGGCAGCCGCGCGAGCAAGGGCTGTGGGCACAGTGGCCTCAGCCTGCTGCTCTGCTAGTCCAGACCGATGCGCGGGGACGCTTCGAGTGTCCCCGCGCCCTATTGCCGGACCCGTACGACTTTCGCCGGAACCGTACGACGACGGGAGCAGCCCGTGGACCGACGCGCGGCGGACCGTCTGCTGCTGGCGACGGTCCGGCGAGGCGGTGCGTGGGGCGGGGTCCAGGCCGCCGTCTCCCTGCTGCTCGCAGGCGTCTACGTGCTCCTGCCCGCTGTCATGGGCCGCACCGTCGACGCCGTGCTCGGCCGCGGCGACACCGCACTGTGGCTGACCCTGTCCGCCCTCACCGTCGCCCTGCTGGTGGTGTGCGACGCCACGGACGACTACGCGGGAGCCTTGGCCAACGCCCGCTGCACGGCATGGCTGCGGCACACCCTGCTCGGTCATGTCCTCGACCTGGGCGCCCCCGCGGCCCGCCGGCACACCCCCGGCGACCTGGTGGCCCGTCTGGTGGGCAACACCGCCCGGGCCGGCAGTGCCCCGTCGGGCATGGTGTGGGCGGTGACCGAACTGGTCCCTCCGGTCGGGGCCGTGGTGGCCCTGGCCCTCATCGACCCGTGGCTGTGCCTCACCTTCGTGGCCGGGCTGCCGTTGGTCGCGCTCATGGTCCGCGCCTTCGTCCGCGACGTCTCCGACCTCAACGACCGCTACTTCGCCACGCAAGGTCGCATCGCCTCCCGACTCGTCGACGCCCTCACCGGAATCCGCACCATCACGGCCGCTGGGACCATGACCCGAGAGTGCGAGCGGGTACTGGAGCCACTGCCCGAACTGCACCGGCACGGCCTGGGTATGTGGAGCGCTTACGCCCGGGTCTCCGCACGGGACGCGGCGATCGTCCCTCTGCTGGAGGTCGCCGTGCTGGCCGTGGCCGGTCTGGGGCTCGCCCAGGGCCGCATCACACCGGGTCAGATGCTCGCCGCGAGCGGGTACGTGGTCCTGGCCACCGGCGTGAGTTCGCTGGTGACCTCGGTGAACCGGCTGGCCTTCGCACGCGCCACCGCGGGGCGCATCGCCGAGGTGCTGGACGAACCCACGATCACGTACGGCAGCACGCGCCTGCCCTGCGGGGGCGGCGGGCGGCTGGAGTTCCGTGGGGTCACGGTACGCACCGCCGAGGGCGACCCGGCGCTGGACGGCATCGACCTGGACCTGCCGAACGGCGCGCTGACCGCCGTCGTAGGGCGTTCCGGATCCGGCAAGTCCCTGCTGGCCGCGCTGGCCGGACGGCTGGCCGACCCGGACGGAGGCGAGATACGGCTCGACGGAGTGCCGCTGCGCGACGTGGACCGCGCGGAGTTGCGGCGCGCCGTCGCCTACGGCTTCGAACGCCCGGTACTGCTGGGCGAGACCTTCGCCGACGCGATCGGATTCGGACCACGCACGCCCGGGGGTGGGGAGGTCCGCGCCGGGGCCACCGCAGCACGCGCCGACACCTTCATCCGGACCATGCCCGAGGGATACGGCACCCCGCTCACCGGTGCGCCGCTGTCCGGCGGCGAGTACCAGCGCATCGGCCTGGCACGCGCGTTCGTCCAGTCCGCGCCGTACGGCCGCCTCCTGGTGCTGGACGACGTGACGGCCAGCCTCGACACCGTCACCGAGCACCACATCAGCCAGGCCCTGACCGGCACCGGGCCGCTCGCCCGCCGGGCCCGACTCGTGGTGACCCACCGCGCCTCCACGGCGGCCGGCGCGGAGATCGTGGTCTGGCTCGACGCGGGCCGGGTGCGCGGGCTGGGGACGCATCGGGACCTGTGGATGGAGGAGGGGTATCGGGCGGTGTTCCGGCCGGAGCCGGGCGGCGACGGGGACGTACATCCCGATTCGGCACCGGAAGCGGAACGCGACGGAGGCGTGTGGTGAGCCCGGGTCCCGGGGCCCTGCTGCGCTCCACGCTGCGCACTCGGCGCCGGGAGTTCGTACGGCTCACCGGCTGGTCGCTGGTCGAGGCCGTCCCCGCGCTGCTGTCCGGCTGGCTGGTCGCCCGCGCCGTCGACGACGGCTTCCTCGCCGAACGCACCGACGTGGGACTCGGCTGGCTCGGCCTGCTGGCCTGCGCGGTCCTCGTCGGCGCCTGGGGCACCCGGCAGTCCACCCTCCAACTGGCCGGGGTCGTCGAGCCGTTCCGCGACGACCTGGTCACGCTCGTCACCACCGGCACACTGCACCGCTCCGCCCGCATCGGACAGAGCGCCGACACGGCGGGCGTGGCACGGCTGACCGAACAGGTGGAGATCGCCCGTGAGTCGTACGGAGCGGTCGTGATGTTCGTGCAGAGCTTCGCGGTCACGACGGTGAGCGTGCTGCTCGGGCTCGCCGCGCTGGATCCCGCCCTGCTGCTGTTCGTCATGCCGCCCCTAGCGGCCGGGCTCGCACTCTTCCTGCTGGCCCTGCGGGCGATGGCGGCCCGGCAGCGGGCGGTCGTCCTCGCCGACGAGGCCATCGCCGAGCAGGTGAGCACGGTGGCCGGCGGACTGCGGGACGTGACGGCATGCGGCGCGGAGGCGACCGTACGCCGTCGAGCCGGCGCCCGTATCGACGAGGCGGCGCGCGCTGCCCGCGCCCTGGGCCGGCTCACCGCGTTGCGTACCGCCGCGCTGGGGCTCGGCGGCTGGCTGCCGATCGTGCTGATCCTGGCCGGTGCGCCCTGGCTGGTGCGGGGCGGGGTGACGGCCGGCGCGATCCTCGGCGCCCTGACCTACGTCTCGCAGAACCTGCAACCGGCTCTGCGCGGCTTCGTCCAGGGACTCGGTGGCAGCGGGCTGTGGCTACTGGTCACACTCGGCCGGATCTTGGAGGCGGCTGGTGCGGGGGCGGCGGAGGCGCCAGGGACGGCGGGTAGAGCGGGTGCAGCGCCGGTGACCGGGGCCGCACCGGAGACCGGGGCACCGGCGGTGACCGATACCCGGGGTGCGACGCCACCCCGAGCCGCCGACAGCAGAGCAGGCAGCACCCCACTCACTCCCGCCTCACTCGCCCCCGCCCCCACCCCCGGAAAGCCCCGCGCCGCCACCCAACCGCCCCCAGCAACGGCGGAGACACCGGCCGGCGCACGCCCCCGGGACGGCCGTGTCCAGCTGCACGGTGTCACCTTCGGGTACGCCCCCTCCGCCGAACCGGTCGTCCGGGATCTCGACCTGTCCCTCGCGTCGGGCACCCACCTGGCGGTCGTCGGCCCCAGTGGCGCGGGCAAGTCCACGCTCGCCGCGCTCATCGCCGGCGTACTCGAACCACAGGTCGGCCAGATACACCTGGGCGGTCTCCCGGTCCGCTCCCTGGACGTCGGCCGACTCGCCCGGTCCCGCGTGCTGATCCCACAGGAGGCGTACGTCGTCGCCGGCACCGTGCGCGAGAACCTCGCCTACCTGCTCCCGGCGGCCACCCCGCCCGACCTGGACGCGGCGGTCCACGCAATCGGCGCCACCGCGCTCGTCGAACGCCTCGGCGGCTACGACGCGCAGGTGAACCCGGCCCTGCTGTCCGCCGGCGAGCGCCAACTGATCGCCCTCGTCCGCGCCCTGCTGCCGCCCGCCCCGCTGGTCCTGCTCGACGAGGCCACCTGCCACCTCGACCCGGCCGCCGAGGCGGTCGCCGAACGGGCCTTCGCCTGCCGCCCCTCCACCCTGATCGTCTGCGCCCACCGCATCAGCTCCGCCCTGCGCGCCGACCTCGTCCTCGTCATGGACGGCCCGCGCTGCCGCCTAGGCACCCACGACCAACTGCTGGTCGACTGTGCCCTGTACCGCGACCTGATCGGCCACTGGGACCAGATGGCGACCGACGTCCGACGCTGATGACTGACGTGCAAGGCAGGGCCCCAGGTGAGGAGCCGCGACGGACCACGGCCGGCCCGACTACAGCCGGCCCGACTACAGCCAGCCCGACTCCCGAGCGATCCGGATCGCGTCGATGCGGTTACGTGCCCCGGACTTCCTGGAGGCCGCGTTCAGATGATTGCGGACCGTTCCCACGGACAGCGAAAGCCGGTCGGCGATCTCACGCGTGGGCGTGCCGTCCGCCGCCAGCCGCAGCACCTCGAGTTCCCTCTCGGTCAGCGGGTTCTCCGCCGAGGAGAGCGCCAGCAGCGCCAGCCCCGGATCGATGAACCGTTCACCCGCCGCCACCTTACGGACCCCCTGGGGCAGGGTGTCGCAGGGGCTGTTCCTGCCGATGATCCCCGCGACGCGACGCGCCAGCGCCCGCCGCAGATATTCCGAGGTCGCCGACCCGACCACCAGCAGGGTCCGGCACTCCGGCAGCCGAGTCGACAGCTCCAGGGAGGTACCGAGGGCACGGTCGTCGTCACCGTCGACGTCGATGACCACCACGTCCGGCCGGTGCGACAGCGCCTGAACGACCGTCTGGCTGTGCTCCGGCGACGCCGGGACCACCTCGATGTCCTTCTCACGTGTGAGCAGGGCGGCGAGTGCCCCGCGCACCAGGTCTGCCTCCTCGACGAGAAGAACACGGATCAACATCGCTCCTACCCGGCCGAACGCGGCCTCCATGACGCAGCGCGCCCCGGACACTCCGACGACGCCATACGAAGTATCTCCACCTCTCCACCCATTTGCCGGGAGCCGCCCCGACCACCCGCGACCGGGGCGACGTCCGGCGCATGCGTCAACCGCTGAACGAGTGCCCGGACGCGGGCCATCTCCCAGAACGCCGCCCCACGAACCGGCCGCCCGCTGATTTGAAGGGGCGGCGGCATTGGACGCACCCCACAAAAACAGCTCATGCGGACCGAGGTAACCCTCGACCCGCATGAGCTGCAGATGATCTGCTATCTGTGTCCGAGGGGGGACTTGAACCCCCACGCCCGATAAAGGGCACTAGCACCTCAAGCTAGCGCGTCTGCCATTCCGCCACCCGGACTAGGTGTCTGCCGCCTTGCCGGGGGTCTTCCCCGCGGCGACATGGACAACAATACCAAGGTTTCGGAGTGCCTTTCACGTGCATATCCGTCCGTCGGACGGCAGCTCGGCGGCACGCGACGCGAGCCGGGAGGAGACGCTGTTCGAGGGGCCTCACCTCGCGTGATCCCATGATCACGCACGGACGAGATCGGCCGGCAGCGCCCCTGCGAAGCGGGCGCCACCGGATCCCGTCACGGCGCGAGCGATCGTCACGACATGACAGATCCCGTCACGGCGCGAACGATCACGTCACGGCGTGAAGGGTCCCGTCACGGCATGAGGTGGTAGTCCGGGAAGTTCCCGGCCAGCCGCTCGCCCGTCGGCCCCTGTGTCACCGCGCGCACCAGCAGCTCACCGCCGACGAACGCCCCGCTCCAGGACGCGCCGAAGCCGCCGAACAGCTCGTCGCGGTCGCCGCGGGAGCGCGGTTTGCCGTGGCCGACCTTGAACGCGCGGATCTGCGGGGCCAGGCGGTCGTATGTCTCCCGGTCGTCCGTGGACAACGTGGCGACGAGCGCGCCGTTGGACGCGTTCATCGCCGCCAGCAGCTCCGCCTCCGTGTCGACCAGGACGATCGTGTCGACCGGGCCGAACGGCTCCGCGTGATGGAGCGGGGAGGACGGCGGCGGATTCAGCAGGGTGACCGGCTGGACGTACGCCGAGGTGTCCTGGCCGGGCAGGAATCGGGCGTCCGACAGCCGGCCCCGGTGCAGCGGGACGGCGCCGCGGTCGATCGCCTCGGCGACCTGGTCCTGGAGTTCCTTCGCCTTGGCCGCGTTGATCACCGGCCCGAAGTCCAGCTGCGGGTACGTGTCGTCCCGTTTCTCGACCGCCAAGGGGTGGCCGACCCTCAGCGTGTGCACCGCCGGGAGGTACGCCGCCAGGAACTCGTCGAACAGCTCACGCTGGACGACGAAGCGCGGGTACGCCGTGCAGCGTTGTTTGCCGTAGTCGAAGAGTTTCGGGATGACCGCCGTGAGCGCGTCCCAGTCCGTGTGGTTCCAGATGCCCCAGGTGTTCAGTCCTTCCTGTTCGAGTATGTGTCGTTTGCCGAGGTCGGCGACGGCCGTGGCCACCGCGGCACCGGTGTCGCGGCCGCCGACGAAGGAGACGCAGCCGATCTCGGGCGCCCGCACCAGCGCCTCCGACAGCTCGCCTCCGCTGCCGCTGACGAGGGTGACGGGAATTCCCTCGCGGGCGGCGAGCGCACAGGCCAGGGTCAGACAGGCGACACCGCCGTCGGTCGGGGTCTTGGCGATGACCGCGTTGCCTGCCAGTGCTTGTACCAACACTGCGTGAACGAGCACGCTCATCGGGTAGTTCCAGCTCGCGATGTTGGATACCGGCCCGTCCAGCGGGGCCCGGCCTGCGACCATCGGCTCGATGCCGTCGACGTACCAGCGCACGCCGTCGATGGCTCGGTCGACGTCCGCCTGGGCCAGCCGCCAGGGCTTGCCGATCTCCCAGACGAGGAGCAGCGCGAGCAGATCCCGGTGCTGGGTCAGGGCGTCGAGCGTGGCCGCGACGCGGGCGCGGCGCTCGTCAAGCTGGATGTGCCGCCAGGCGCGGTGCTGGTCGAGTGAGGCGCGTACGGCCTGGTGGGCGGTGGCCCGGTCCAGGCGCGGCGGGCCGGCGATCGGGCTGCCGTCGACGGGGCTGGTGGCGGGCAGCGCACGGCCGTCCGCCTGCCAGGTGGAGTTCCAGAGGTTGAGGACGCGGTCGTCCCGGAAGGCTTCCGGGGCGACCGTGAGGCAGCGCTGCCAGGCGTCGGCCCAGGAGGTGCCTGATTTGAGGGTGAGGGTGGTTGCCATCGGGTTCTCCGCTCTCGGTGCACAGTCGAGAGAAATAGGGGCCCGCGGGGCCCGTCCTTGGAAGGGCGGTGGAGGGAGACGGGCGGGCGGTCGTACATGGCTACGGCGGACGCTAGCGACGCCCGGGAACTCCTGAAAGTAACCTCGTGTCAACTATGAGTGACATCACGCCTCGATTTCCAGGTGGTCCAGCACCAGGCGGGCGGTCTCGGTGGGCGTGTCTCCGACCCGCACCCCTACGGCCTCCAGCGCCTTCTTCTTCGCCGCCGCCGTACCGGACGAGCCGGACACGATCGCGCCCGCGTGTCCCATCGTCTTGCCCTCGGGCGCGGTGAATCCGGCGATGTAGCCGACGACGGGCTTGGTGACGTGGTCGCGGATGTACGCGGCCGCGCGTTCCTCGGCGTCGCCGCCGATCTCCCCGATGAGGACGATGAGTTCGGTGTCGGGGTCGTCCTGGAAGTCGGCCAGGCAGTCGATGTGGGTCGTGCCGACGACCGGGTCGCCGCCGATGCCGACGCAGGTCGAGAAGCCGATGTCGCGGAGTTCGTACATGAGTTGGTAGGTGAGCGTGCCGGACTTGGAGACCAGGCCGATGCGGCCGGGCTTGGTGATGTCGGGCGGGATGATGCCCGCGTTGGACTGGCCGGGGGTGATCAGGCCGGGGCAGTTGGGGCCGATGACGCGGGTGCCGCGCGCCTTCGCATAGGAGGTGAAGGCGACGGAGTCGTGGACCGGGATGCCCTCGGTGATCACGACGGCGAGTCCGATGCCGGCGTCGGCGGCCTCGACGACGGCCGCCTTGGCGAAGGCGGGCGGCACGAAGACGACGGTCACGTCGGCGCCGGTCGCGCGCATGCCGTCGGCGACCGAGCCGAAGACGGGGACGGCGATGGGGGTACCTCCCAGGCCCTTGAGGCACTGGGGGACGTCGAAGTCGACGGTGCGTCCGGCCTTGCGCGGGTTGACGCCGCCGACGATGTTCGTGCCGGCGGCGAGCATGCGCCGGGTGTGCTTCATGCCCTCGCCGCCGGTCATGCCCTGGACGAGGACCTTGCTCTCCTTGGTGAGGTAGATGGCCATGTCGTCGTGTCTCCTCAGGCTGCGGCGGCGGCGAGTTGGGCGGCCCGCAGCGCGGCGCCGTCCATGGTGGTGGCCTGCTGGACCAAGGGGTGGGCGCGGTCGTCGAGGATGGCTCGGCCGCGGGAGGCGTTGTTGCCGTCGAGGCGTACGACGAGCGGCTTGGTCAACTGGACGGTGTCCAGGGCCTGCACGATGCCGTCGGCGACCGCGTCGCAGGCGGTGATCCCGCCGAAGACGTTGACGAAGACCGACTTCACGGCCGGGTCGGAGAGGATGACCGACAGTCCGTCAGCCATGATCTGGGCCGATGCGCCGCCGCCGATGTCGAGGAAGTTGGCGGGGCGGGCGCCGCAGCCCGCGACGACGTCGAGGGTCGACATGACGAGGCCGGCGCCGTTGCCGATGATGCCCACCTCGCCGTCGAGCTTGACGTAGTTGAGGCCCTTGGCGGCGGCCGCCGCCTCCAGTGCGTCGTCGTGCTCCACGCCGTCGGCGCCCCAACGGGCCTGCCGGAAGCGGGCGTTGTCGTCGAGGCTGACCTTGCCGTCGAGGGCGAGGATCTGTCCCTGCTTGGTGCGGACGAGCGGATTCACCTCGACGAGGAGGGCGTCCTCGCGGACCAGCACCTCCCACAGCCGCACGAGCACGTCGACGGTCTGCGGCGGCAGTCCGGCCGCTGCGGCGATCTCGCCCGCTTTCGCGGAGGTGACGCCCTCGGCCGGGTCGATGGGGATACGGGCCACTGCCTCAGGCCGACCGGCCGCGACCTCCTCGATCTCCATGCCGCCTTCGGCCGAGGCGATCGCGAGGAAGCGGCCGGCCGCGCGGTCGAGTACGTAGGACACATAGAACTCGGTCTCGATGTCCACGGGTTGGGCCAGCATCACCTTGCCGACCGTGTGGCCCTTGATGTCCATGCCGAGGATCTGACGTGCCGTGAGCTCGGCAGCTGCGGGGTCCGCGGCGATCTTCACCCCGCCCGCCTTGCCGCGGCCACCGGTCTTCACCTGCGCTTTCACCACGACCTGGCCGCCGAGCCGACGTGCAATCTCGCGGGCTTTCTTGGGTGAGTCCGTCACCTCTGCCCTCGGCACCAAGATGCCGTGTTCCTCGAAGAGTTCCCTTGCCTGGTGTTCGTACAGGTCCATTCCGGCTCCTGACTCAAAAGTGCCGCACGCCCCCTGGACACCACCCACCGGATGCGGGATAACAAGGTTCATACAGTATTCGTCGACTGTATGCAATGTACCGCGAGAGCCTTCCAACCCCCTACGAAGGGACAGGACTTCGCCATGCCCGACGACACCCAGGACGTCATTTCCGGTGGTCATCTCGTTGCCAAGGCGCTGAAGGCCGAGGGGGTCGACCGCATCTACACCTTGTGCGGCGGCCACATCATCGACATCTACGACGGCTGCGTCGACGAGGGCATCGAGGTCGTCGACGTCCGCCACGAGCAGGTCGCCGCCCATGCCGCCGACGGTTACGCCCGTATCACCGGCAAGCCCGGTTGCGCGGTCGTCACCGCGGGCCCCGGCACCACCGACGCCGTCACCGGCGTCGCCAACGCCTTCCGCGCCGAGTCCCCGATGCTGCTCATCGGCGGCCAGGGCGCCCTCACCCAGCACAAGATGGGGTCCCTCCAGGACCTGCCGCACGTCGACATGATGACGCCGATCACCAAGTTCGCGGCGGCCGTGCCGGACACGGCACGCGCGGCGGACATGGTGTCGATGGCGTTCCGCGAGTGCTACCACGGCGCGCCCGGGCCCTCCTTCCTGGAGATCCCGCGCGACGTCCTCGACGCCAAGGTGCCGGTGAGCAAGGCGCGCGTGCCCAAGGAGGGCGCCTACCGTGCCTCCACCCGCTCGGCCGGTGACCCCGAGGCCGTCGAGAAGCTCGCCGACCTCCTGGTGCACGCCGAGAAGCCGGCCATCCTGCTCGGCAGCCAGGTGTGGACGACACGCGGTACCGAGGCGGCCATCGAACTCGTGCGCACCCTCAACATCCCCGCCTACATGAACGGCGCCGGCCGCGGCACGCTCCCGCCGGGCGACCCGCACCACTTCCAGCTGTCGCGCCGGTACGCCTTCTCCAACGCCGACGTCATCGTCATCGTCGGCACGCCCTTCGACTTCCGCATGGGCTACGGCAAGCGGCTGTCACCGGACGCGACGGTCGTACAGATCGACCTCGACTACCGCACGGTCGGCAAGAACCGCGACATCGACCTCGGGATCGTGGGCGACGCCGGGCTGGTGCTGAAGTCGGTGTCCGAGGCCGCCTCCGGACGCGTCAACGGGGGCGCGTCCAAGCGCAAGGAGTGGCTCGACGAGCTGCGCGCAGCCGAACAGACCGCTCTGGAGAAGCGGCTGCCGAGCCTGAAGTCAAACGCCTCACCGATCCACCCGTACCGGCTGGTCAACGAGATCAACGACTTCCTCACCGAGGACTCGATCTACATCGGCGACGGCGGCGACATCGTCACCTTCTCCGGACAGGTCGTGCAGCCCAAGTCGCCGGGCCACTGGATGGACCCGGGCCCGCTGGGCACGCTCGGCGTCGGGGTGCCGTTCGTGCTCGCGGCCAAGCAGGCGCGGCCCGACAAGGAGGTCGTCGCGCTCTTCGGCGACGGGGCCTTCTCCCTCACCGGCTGGGACTTCGAGACTCTCGTCCGCTACAACCTCCCCTTCGTCGGCATCGTCGGCAACAACTCCTCCATGAACCAGATCCGCTACGGCCAGGCCCAGAAGTACGGCCTGGAGCGCGAGCGGGTCGGCAACACACTCGGCGACGTCCACTACGACAAGTTCGCGCAGATGCTGGGCGGTTACGGCGAGGAGGTCCGTGACCCCGCCGACATCGGCCCCGCGCTGCGGCGCGCCCGCGAGTCCGGGAAGCCGTCGCTGATCAACGTCTGGGTCGACCCCGACGCGTACGCCCCCGGAACCATGAACCAGACCATGTACAAGTGAGGTGACCCGGTGACGACCAAGGCTCTCGAAGGCATCCGCGTCCTGGACATGACCCACGTCCAGTCCGGTCCCTCCGCGACGCAGCTGCTCGCCTGGCTCGGCGCGGACGTCGTCAAGCTGGAGGCGCCGACCGGCGACATCACGCGCAAGCAGTTGCGCGACGTCCCGGACGTCGACTCCCTCTACTTCACGATGCTCAACTGCAACAAGCGGAGCATCACCCTCAACACCAAGACCGAGCGCGGCAAGGAGATCCTCACCGAGCTGATCCGGCGCTCCGACGTCATGGTCGAGAACTTCGGACCGGGCGCGGTCGACCGGATGGGCTTCACCTGGGACCGCATCCAGGAGATCAATCCGCGTATCGTCTATGCCTCCATCAAGGGGTTCGGTGACGGCCCGTACACCAACTTCAAGGCGTACGAGGTCGTCGCGCAGGCCATGGGCGGGTCGATGTCGACCACCGGTTTCGAGGACGGGCCGCCGCTGGCGACGGGAGCCCAGATCGGGGACTCGGGGACGGGTGTGCACGCCGTCGCGGGGATTCTCGCGGCGCTGTTCCAGCGCGAGAACACCGGGCGTGGGCAGCGGGTCAACGTGGCCATGCAGCACGCTGTACTCAACCTGTGCCGGGTGAAGCTGAGGGACCAGCAGCGCCTGGCACACGGGCCGCTTGCTGAATATCCGAACGAGGACTTCGGCACGGAAGTTCCCCGCTCGGGAAACGCGTCCGGTGGCGGTCAGCCGGGCTGGGCGGTCAAGTGCGCGCCGGGCGGCCCGAACGACTACGTGTACGTCATCGTGCAGCCCGTCGGCTGGCAGCCGCTCAGCGAGCTCATCGGCCGGCCCGAGCTCGCCGACGACCCCGAGTGGGCGACGCCGGAGGCCCGGCTGCCCAAGCTCAACAAGATGTTCCAGCTGATCGAGGAGTGGTCCTCGACCCTGCCCAAGTGGGAGGTGCTGGAGCGGCTCAACGCACACAACATCCCGTGCGGGCCGATCCTGTCCACCAAGGAGATCATCGAGGACTCCTCGCTGGTCGCCAACGAGATGGTCGTCACCGTGCCGCACCCCGAGCGGGGCGAGTTCGTGACCGTGGGGAGTCCGCTGAAGCTCTCCGACTCCCCCGTCGAGGTGAGCAGTTCGCCACTGCTCGGAGAGCACAACGAACAGGTCTACATCGGCGAGCTCGGCCTCGGCGACGAGGAGCTGCGCCTGCTCAAGTCGAACGGAGTGATCTGACGTGATGGCCGAAGACCGCGTCCTGAGGGTGCGCACGCTCCTCGACTCCGTGCGGACGGACGGACGCACAGCGCTGACCGCGCCCGAGGGCAAGGTGATCGCCGATGCGTACGGGATCGCCGTACCGGGCGAGGAGCTCGCGACCGACGTCGACGAGGCGGTGGCGTACGCGGCGCGCTTCGGCGGACCGGTCGTCATGAAGATCGTCTCGCCCGACATCCTCCACAAGACCGACGCCGGCGGAGTGATCGTGGGCGTCGAGGGCGCGACGGACGTACGCTCCGCGTTCCACAAAATCATCGACAACGCGCGCGCGTACAACGCAGATGCCCGTATCGAGGGCGTGCAGGTCCAGGAACTCCTCCCGCAGGGGCAGGAGGTCATCGTCGGCGCGGTCACCGACCCGACGTTCGGGAAGGTCGTCGCCTTCGGGCTCGGCGGGGTGCTCGTCGAGGTCCTCAAGGACGTCACCTTCCGGCTCGCTCCCGTGAGTGCCGACGAGGCGCTGTCCATGCTGGACTCGATCCGGGCGGCGGAGATCCTGCGTGGGGTGCGTGGCCAGGCGGCCGTGGACCGGTGGGCGATAGCCGAGCAGATCCGCCGGGTGTCGCAGCTGGTCGCGGACTTCCCGGAGATCGCCGAGGTGGACCTCAACCCGGTGATCGCCACCGCGGAGGGCGCGGTCGCCGCCGACATCCGCGTGATCCTCTCCGAAGCGCCGGTGAAGCAGCGCCGCCGCTACTCGCGCGACGAGATCCTCACCTCCATGCGCCGGCTGATGCAGCCGTCGTCGGTCGCCGTGATCGGGGCGTCCAACGAGCAGGGCAAGATCGGCAATTCGGTGATGCGCAACCTCATCGACGGCGGTTTCGCCGGGGACATCCAACCGGTGAACCCCAAGGCCGATGACATTCTGGGCCGCAAGGCGTACAAGAGTGTCACGGACGTTCCCGGTGAGGTGGATGTGGCGGTCTTCGCTATCCCCGCCAAGTTCGTGGCCTCGGCCCTGGAGGAGGTGGGACGCAAGAAGATCCCGAACGCCGTGCTGATCCCCTCCGGGTTCGCGGAGACCGGTGAGCACGAACTCCAGGCGGAGATCGTGGAGATCGCCGAGCGGCACGGCATCCGCCTCCTCGGCCCGAACATCTACGGCTACTACTCCACGTGGCAGGACCTGTGCGCCACGTTCTGCACGCCGTACGACGTCAAGGGCGGGGTGGCGCTGACCTCGCAGTCCGGCGGCATCGGCATGGCCATCCTGGGCTTCGCGCGGACCACGAAGACGGGCGTGTCGGCGATCGTGGGCCTCGGCAACAAGTCGGACCTGGACGAGGACGACCTGCTGACCTGGTTCGGCGAGGATCCGAACACCGAGTGCATCGCGATGCACCTGGAGGACCTCAAGGACGGGCGCGCCTTCGTCGAGGCCGCGCGCGCGACCGTACCGAAGAAGCCGGTCGTGGTCCTCAAGGCGGGGCGGACGGCGGCGGGCGCCAAGGCCGCAGGCTCGCATACCGGGGCCCTCGCCGGCGACGACGCCGTGTACGAGGACATCCTGAAGCAGGCAGGCGTCATCCGGGCCCCCGGGCTGAACGAAATGCTGGAGTACGCGCGCGCGTTGCCGGTGCTCCCGGCCCCCAAGGGCGACAACATCGTGATCATCACGGGGGCCGGCGGCAGCGGCGTGTTGCTGTCGGACGCCGTGACCGACAACGGCCTCTCCCTGATGGAGATCCCGCCGGACCTGGACGAGGCCTTCCGGAAGTTCATCCCGCCCTTCGGGGCCGCGGGCAACCCGGTGGACATCACCGGGGGCGAGCCGCCGTCGACGTACGAGGCGACGATCCGGCTCGGTCTGGAGGATCCGCGCATCCACGCGCTGGTCCTGGGCTACTGGCACACGATCGTCACTCCCCCGATGGTCTTCGCGGAACTCACCGCGCGCGTGGTGGCCGAATTCCGGGAGCGCGGGATAGAGAAGCCCGTCGTCGCGTCGCTCGCGGGCGACGTCGAGGTCGAGGAGGCCTGCCAGTACCTGTACGAGCGGGGGGTCGTGGCGTACCCGTACACGACCGAGAAGCCGGTGGCCGTGCTTGGTGCGAAGTACCGCTGGGCTCGGGCGGCGGGGCTGTTGGGGGGGCGGTTCATGAGGTGAGCCGAGCGCGGGGCGGCCGACGGTGCGCGTCGGCCGACCCCGGGACCCGTGCGCACACGAAAGGCATTGGACAGGGGGCGCTGGCCAGAACTTTCGACGCAAGGGGTGCAACTAACGTGACAACAACCGACGTTCCACGGGTCGCCGCCTATCGGGAGGTGACCGACAAGAACGGACGCGTCTATCGCGTCGGTGAGTCCGACATCGACGTCATGGGACGCAAACGCAAGTGGATGGTGATCCTGCCCTGGATCGGCATGATGGGCATCTCCTCCGCCGAGTACGCGTTCGCGTCCGCCGAGGACACCCTGCACACGGCGCACCATTGGAACAGCATGCACATCTTCTGGATGATGACCGTGTGGGTCTTCTTCCAGGCCGCGGTGGCCTTCCCCGCGGGCAAGCTGCGTGAGAGCGGAAAACTGCCGGCCCGCTGGGCGATGATGTGCGGCGCGACCGGCACGTTGCTCGGCTATCTGTCGCTGGCCTTCGCGCCGCATGTCGTCTTCGCCTATATCGGCTTCAGCATGTTCAGCGGCATGGGCGCGGGCATGGTGTACGCCACCTGCGTCAACATGGTGGGCAAGTGGTATCCGGAGCGAAAGGGCGGCAAGACCGGCTTCGTCAACGGCGGTTTCGCCTACGGCTCGGTGCCTTTCGTCTTCATCTTCAACGGCTACATGGACCTGACCAACTTCCGCTGGGTACTGGTCTCGGTGGGTGTGTTCCTGGCCGGAATCGTCGCGTTCTCCGGATACTTCTTCAAGGACCCGCCGAAGAACTGGTGGCCCGCCTCGATCGACCCGCTCAACCCGCCGAACGACCCGCGCGCGGCCCGCTCGCTGCGGATGAACCCGCCCGCGGTCCGCCAGTACTCCCCCAAGGAGGCGTGGAAGACCGGCCGGGTGGCCCTGATGTGGTTCTGTCTGGCGTGTACGTCCGGCGTGAACATCTTCGGTATCGCCTTCCAGGTGGACATCGGCGAGGAGGCCGGATTCGCGGGCGGGATCGTGGCCACGGCGATGTCCCTGAAAGCGGTCGTCAACGGTACCGGCCGCGGCGTCATCGGCTGGCTCTCGGACCTCTACGGCCGCAAGCGGTGCCTGCTCGTCGTCTGCCTCATCCTGGGCCTCGCCCAGTACGGCATCCTCTGGTCGGCCGAGAGCAAGAACCTGACACTGTTCCTGATCTTCTCCGCGATCTCCGGTTTCGGCGGCGGCGCCATCTTCCCGATGTTCGCGGCACTCACCGCCGACTACTTCGGCGAGAACAACAACGCCTCCAACTACGGCATGGTCTACAGCGCCAAGCTCGTCTCCGGCCTGGGTGCCGGTATGGGCGCCGTGGTCGTGGGCGCCTGGGGACACTCCGGTGCCTTCATCCTGGCCGGCTCCATCTCGCTCTTCGCCGGCTGCGTGGCGCTGTTCCTCAGCCCGCCGGGACGCGACAAGGAAACGCGCATCGCTCCCAACCCACAACCGCTCGGCGAGGACATGGCCTGACATGACGGCAGATCCGTACGCTGCAAGCAGCTCGTCCACCCACTCCGACGCCGCACACCGTCCCTACCGCGAAGTGACCGACGCGCGAGGCCGCGTCTACCGCATCGGCGAGACCGACCGCGACATCCTCGGCCACTCCCGCAAGCTCATGGTGTATCTGCCATGGATCGCCATGATGGCCATCAGCGTCTTCGAATACGCGTACGGCTCCGCGGAGGACACCCTGTCCCACGCGCACGGCTGGACGCAGAGCAACACCTTCTGGATCCTCAGCGTCTGGGTGTTCTTCCAGGCCGGCATCGCCTTCCCGGCGGGCTGGCTCCGGGAGAAGGGCATCCTGACGGCCCGCACGGCGATGTACGCCGGCTCGGGCCTGTGCTTGCTGGGCTTCCTCGCCCTGTCGCACCTGGGCAACGTCTGGCTCGCCATCCTCGGCTTCGGCGTCATCGGTGGCATCGGCGCCGGACTGGTCTACGCGACCTGCATCAACATGGTCGGCAAGTGGTTCCCCGAGCGGCGCGGCGCGCGGACGGGGTTCGTCAATGGCGGGTTCGCGTACGGATCGCTGCCGTTCATCTTCATCTTCAACTACGGGTTCGACACCGCGAACTACCACAGGGTGCTGGACCTGATCGGCTGCTACATCATGATCGTCGTCCTCGGATGCGCGTTCTTCTTCAAGGACCCCCCGAAGAACTGGTGGCCCTCGGACGTCGATCCGCTGACGTACACGGGCGACCGGAAGAACGCGACGAGCCTGGCCAAGAACCCTCCGGCGGTGAAGCAGTACACGCCCCGGGAGGCCATCAGGACGGGCATGCTGCCGCTGATGTGGCTGTCCGTCGTGCTGACCGCGGGTGTGTCGATCTTCGGCATCTCCTTCCAGATCGACTACGCCAAGGAGGTCGGCTTCGGCCCGCTGGTCGCGGCGTCGTCGATGGGGGTGATGGCCGTCATCAACGGCATCGGCCGCGGCGTCGTGGGCTGGCTCTCCGACCGTTGGGGCCGCAAGTCGACCCTGGTGTTCGTCATCGTCGTGCTGGGCCTCGCCCAGTTCGGCGTGATCTGGGCCGGAGACCTGAAGAGCGAATGGCTGTTCCTGTCCTTCGCGTTCCTCTCCGGCTTCGGCGGCGGCGCGTTCTACCCCCTCTTCGCGGCGCTCACCCCGGACTACTTCGGGGAGAACTACAACGCCACCAACTACGGCCTCGTCTACAGCGGCAAGCTGATCAGCGGCCTGTTCGGCGGCGGCCTGGGCTCCATGGTGGTCACGGCCTGGGGCTACGACGGCGCGTACGCGCTGGCCGGGGGCGTGTCGCTGGTGGCGGCGGCGATCACGTTGCTGCTGCGACAGCCGGGGCGGACGTCAGCACCGCATCTCGCGCGCTGACGAGTCGCGTACATGAGGAGGCCCTCCCCGTCTTGGGGAGGGCCTCCTCATGGTCGGTTGGGCCGTCAGCACTTCTCGCGCAGCGAGTGCAGGTGCTCACTCGAACGCCGTGCGAAGGTGAAGGACTCGGTCGGGTTGTCGTGCTCCGCCTGCCAGTGGTGGGCGAACCGCTGGCCGCGCAGCCTGGTTACGGCGGAGATGAACCGCTGGTAGTCGATGTCACCGTCGCCGACGTCGACCATGCGGTAGCCGTACTGGTTGGCCGAGTCGCTCACACCGTCCTTGACGTGGAAGAGCGGGTAGCGGTGCGGCTGCTTCAGTACGTAGTCCAGCGGCTCGAAGGGGGCGGCCGATCCGTCGGGCCGCTTCGAGAAACGGAACTGGCCCGAGTACGCCCAGAAGATGTCCATCTCCAGGAAGACCAGGTCGGGGTCCGTCTCGGCGAGCAGCACGTCGTAGAGGCGGACCTTGGGGTTGTCGGTGGCGAAGGAGAACTCCTCGGAGTGGTTGTGCTGGTAGAACTTCATGCCGCGTGCCTTCGCCGCCGCACCGTAGGTGTTGAACTCCTCGGCCGCACGCTTCCAGGCATCGACGGTGGAGCCGTAGCGGAACGGCCCGGAGGCGGTGCCTATGTGCTTCAGGCCGAGGGCCTGGGCGTCGTCGAGGACCTTGGTGAGGTTCTGGGCGAAGGTGTAGGCGCCCGGGTCGTTGGAGTAGTAGCCGACGTGGCTGCCGATCGGGTTCAGGCCGTGGTTCCTGGCCAGCCGCTTGAGCTGGGCGAGGGTGATCGGGCCGGCCGAGCCCTGGGTGTATCCGGCGAACTCGACCTCGTCGTACCCGTACTTCTCCAACTCG
The DNA here is from genome assembly GCF_028736035.1 of Streptomyces sp. T12. Lineage (NCBI taxonomy): Bacteria > Bacillati > Actinomycetota > Actinomycetes > Kitasatosporales > Streptomycetaceae > Streptomyces > Streptomyces sp. T12. The sequence goes on along the minus strand of NZ_CP117866.1, from coordinate 9,137,671 downwards.
GCGAAGACGGGGGCGAAGCCGAGCGTGGAGACCTTGTCACGCAGGCTGTAGAGCTGGATGCCGAGCCGGCCGGGCGGGAGGACAGGCCGGCCACGGCCGGCGCCGCGGGAGGCTGTGCCTGTGGTGGACGTGGTGCCGGTGGTGGACGTGGTGCCGGGGGCGGCGGTCGCGGGGGCTGCCGCGGCGCCGAGCAGGGCGGCGGCCGTGGTGCCCGCGGCCACGCCGAGCATGCCTCGTCTGGTGAGGCGGTGGGCGAGTTCGGGATCCGTCTGGGAAAAGCGGCTCATGCCTGGAACTCCCTGTGATCGAAGGCCGTTGTCAGTGGTGAGTGCTTCACTGGTGACCAGTCGGAAGAGACGGGTCGGTGGGACCGGCGAGTTGGTGCGTGCCGGCCGTGACCGGTCAGCCGAGACCGGCGAGTTGGAGCAGGAGTGACTTCACATCGGTGGCCGCGACGCGGTCGCCGACAGCGCGGGGGGTGGAGCAGATGAGGAGCGGACCGTCGTCGTCGCTCGCGGGAAGGCGGCCGTGGCTGCCGCGAATAGGTGACGGATCCAGAGGCACGACCGCCATGCGGTAGCGCATGCCCAGTTTCTTGCGGGCGAGCGCGGTCGCCGCCTTGACCTTGACGTAGGGGTCGAGGGGATCCATGAAGAGTTCGACCGGGTCGTAGCCGGGTTTGCGATGGATCTCGACGAGTCGCGCGAAGTCGGGCGCGCGGGCGTCGTCGAGCCAGTAGTAGTACGTGAACCAGGCATCGGGCTCCGCGACGGCAACGAGCTCGCCGGAGCGCGGGTGGTCGAGATGATGGGCCTTCTTGCCCTCGTCGTCGAGGAGTTGCCCGATGCCGGGCAGTCCGTCCAGGGCGGCCCGGGTCGCATCGAGGTCTTCCGGTCGGCGTATGTAGACGTGGGCGATCTGGTGGTCGGCTACGGCGAATGCGCGTGACGCCATCGGGTCCAGGTACTCCATGCCGTCCTGGGTGTGCACCTCCAGCAGGCCTGCCCGCCGCAGGGCGCGGTTGATGTCGACGGGGCGGCTCACGCGGGTGATGCCGTATTCGGACAGCGCGACGACGGTACGGCCCTCGGCTCGTGCGTCGTCGAGCAGCGGGGCCATGGCGGCGTCCAGGTCGGCGGCCGCTTTCAGCGAGCGTGGGTCGTCGGGGCCGAAGCGCTGCAGGTCGTAGTCGAGATGAGGGAGGTAGCAGAGCGTCAGGTCGGGGTGCCGGGTGCGGTTGATGTGGCGGGTCGCGTCGATGATCCAGCGGCTGGAGACCAGGTCCGCACCGGGGCCCCAGAAGTGGAAGAGCGGGAAGGTACCGAGCTTTTCGGTGAGTTCGTCGTGCAGGGCGGGCGGCCGGGTGTAGCAGTCGGGTTCCTTGCGGCCGTCGGAGTAGTAGATCGGACGGGGGGTGACGGTGATGTCGGTGTCGGCGCCCATGGCGTACCACCAGCAGATATTGGCGACGGTGTAGCCGGGGTGCGCGCGGCGGGCGGCGTCCCAGAGTTTGTCGCCGGCGACCAGTCCGTTGTGCTGGCGCCACAGGAGTACGTCGCCGAGGTCGCGGAAGTACCAGCCGTTGCCGACGATGCCGTGCTCCGACGGGTGGGTGCCGGTGAGGATGGTGGACTGGGCGGCGCAGGTGACCGCGGGCAGGACGGTGCCGAGCGGCGCGTGGGAGCCGGACTGGGCGAGCGTCTTGAGACGGGGCATGTGGTCGAGGAGACGGGGAGTGAGGCCGACGACGTCGAGGACGAGGAGAGGGGTGGGACGTCCCATGGTGGTGGCCTCCGGCTGGGGTGCTGGGCGGCCACGCGGTGAGGCGGTCCGGGCTGCCGGGTCCGGCCGCTCGGTCATGGCAGCTCCTTCAGGCCGAGGTCCGTCAACAGATCGCGGGCGAGGGTGAGTTCGGCGGCGATTCCGTCGGCGAGTTGGCTGCGGGCGCGGGGTCGCAGTTCGGCCGGGAGGGCCTGCCAGGTGTAGGTCTCGACCTCAAGGTGGCGGGTGAGCGGGTGCGGGCCGCCGACGAGTCGGGTCAGTGCGGCCTTGAGGACGGGGAGTGTGGAGGTGAGGGGCGAGGCGGGGGCCGCGTGGAGCGGGACGTGGAAGTGAGCGCGCCACGGGGAGGCGTCGGGGAGGGCGTCGCCCTCGAGTGCCTCGCCGAGGTCGTCGGTGCCGCGCAGGCCGGCGGCGGTGGCGGTGCGGGTCTGATGCAGGAAGCGGGGTTCGTCGAAGGCGGCGAGGGCCTCGCGGACATCGGGGAGATGGGGGTGTTCGGCGTGCAGGGCGGCTGAGAGCTGGGATTTGACGACGGGGACGCGGGCTTCGGCGAGCGCGTCCAGGGCGGTGTGCGGATCTTCGAAGGAGGTGGCGAGGTGACAGGTGTCGACGCAGATGCCGATGCGGTCGTGCCCGACAGCGGTGAGCGGGGGGATGGCGTCGGCGGTGGTCTCGACGGTGCAGCCGGGTTCGGGTTCGAGGCCGACGCGGATGTCGCGGCCGGTCAACTCCTGCAGGGCATCGAGGCGTTCGGCGAGGGTGACCAGGGCGGAGCGGGCGGTCTCGGCGCGCCCGTCGTCGTAGTCGGTGCGCCAGGCGAGGGGCAGGGTGGAGATGCTGCCTTGGCTGACGTCGTCGGGGAGGAGGCCGGCGAGGACGCGCGCCAGGGCGGTGGTGTGGTCGAGGCGTTCGGGATCGGCCCAGTCCGGCTTGTAGACGCGGTACTTGACCTCTTCGGCACCGAAGCCCTCATACGGGAAGCCGTTGAGGGTGACGACCTCGAGGCCGCGCCGGTCGAGTTCGGTGCGCAGGCCGCGCAGGGCGGACGGGTCCGAGACGAGGGCGTGGGCGGCGTCCTTGGCGAGCCACAGGCCGATGCCGAGGCGGTCACGGCCGAGCCGTCGGCGGACGGGTTCGCAGTGGTCGCGGAGTTGGGCGAGGACACCGTCGAGGGTTTCGGCCGGGTGGACGTTGGTGCAGTACGCGAGGTGGACGGTGGAGCCGTCGGGGTGCCGGAAGCGCATCGCTCACGCCCCCGGGGCCGGGGCGGCGGCCGGGTCGTCCCACCTTCTTGGTTCGCCGACCGAAGCGTCCGACGCCCTCGGTGCGCCCCGGAGGATGGAGTTGCCCTCATGGGTCGCCTCCGGGGGCAGGACATCGAGGGTGAGGCGGCCGCTGAGCCCGTAGAAGGCCACGGGGTTGCGCCAGAGCACCAGGTCGACGTCGTCCTCGCCGAAGCCTTCGGCCAGCATCAGGTCGGCGACCTTGCGAGTCTTCAGGGGGTCGCTCCTGCCCCAGTCGGCCGCGGAGTTCACCAGCACCTGCTCGGTCCCGTACGCCCGCAGGATCGCGACCATCCGCTGCTCGTCCATCTTGGTTTCGGGATAGACGGAGAAGCCGAGCCAGCAGCCGCTGTCCTTGGCCTCCTTGACCGTCGTCTCGTTGAGGTGGTCGACAAGGACGCGGTCCAGGGGCAGGGCGGACTCCCGGACGACGTCGAGGGTGCGGCGCAGGCCGGCCAGCTTGTCGCGATGCGGGGTGTGGACGAGCGCGGGCAGTTCATGGTCGGCGGCGAGCTGGAGCTGGGCGGCGAGCGCGGTGTCCTCGGCGGGGGTCATCGAGTCATAGCCGATCTCGCCGACGGCGACCACCTGGTCCTTGACCAGATACCGGGGCAGTTCGTCGAGGACGGGGACACAGCGAGGGTCGTTCGCCTCCTTGGGGTTGAGGGCGAGGGTGCAGTGATGGGCGATGCCGTACTGGGCGGCGCGGAAGGGCTCCCAGCCGAGAAGGGAGTCGAAGTAGTCCAGGAAGGAGGCGGGAGACGTGCGGGGTTGGCCGAGCCAGAAAGAGGGCTCGACGACGGCGCGGACACCGGCGGCGCGCATGGCCTCGTAGTCGTCGGTGGTGCGGGACGTCATATGGATGTGGGGGTCGAAGAGGCGCATCAGGACTCCTTGCCGTCGGTACCGCGGGTGCCGCACTCGGCGGCGGGCGCGGGTGGGGTGGCCGTGGGGTCGGTGAGGGTCAGGACGCGGTACAGGTCTTCGGGCACGGGACGGCCCGCGGCGGTGCGTTCGGCGGCGTGGTCGCCGAGCATGCGGGCGAGTTCGGCGTCGCCGTGGGCGCGGCGGTTCAGGTCGGCCACCGCGCCGACGGGCACACCGGTGAACAGGCACTTCAGGACGGCGTGGCGCCACTGGTGGGGGTCGAGGTGTCGGGCGGCGTAGGGGCCGACGGCGGCGGCGAGGAGCCGGGTGTCGTTGGTCCGCAGGGCGTCCTCGACGAGCGGGAGGGCCTCCGGGCCGGGCACGAGGTGGGGCAGTGCGTGCAGAACGGCGCGGCGTTCGGCGGCGGTGCCCTGGAAGTAGACCCGGGTGACAGCGTCGGCATCGGCGCGGGCCGCGTGCAGGATGAGGACGCGGGCGGCGTCGGCGTGCTCGGGTCCACAACGGCGCCCGGCCTCGGCGATGCGCAACTCCCAGACGGAGATGGGCCCGTGGATGCCGGGATGGGCGACGGCCTCGTCGAGGGCTCGGTGGAGCCAGGCCCGGGCGGCAGTACCGAGGCAGTCGGTGAGGCGGCGGCGCAGTTCGGCGGGCGGGGTGAGGGCGAGGGTGGTGCCTGGGGCATCCGGCGCGACCGGGGCGTCCGGCGCGACCGGGGCGTCCGGCGCGACCGGGGCGACCGGCGCGACCGGCGCGACCGGGGCGTCCGGGGCGTCTGGGGCGTCTGGGGCGTCTGGGGCGTCCGGCCAACTCTGGGCGCCCGCCCGGCCCTCGGCGTTCGGCCGAGCCTTCATGCCCGCCAGACTCCCGGTGCCCGCACGAGCCTCAGTGCCTGCCCCGCGCTCGGTTCCTGTCCGAGCCTCCGTGCCCGGTGGGCGCTCGGCACCCGCGGGGCCGTCGGCGCCTCGGCTGGACTCTGTGCCCGTCTGGGGGTCGGTGAGCGGTGGGCCCTTGGTGTCCGCGTCCGGGGTTGCGGGTCTGCTGCGGGAGGGGGTCATGAGGTGCTCCCTTCAGGGGTGGCGGAGGGATCGCCATGGGGTGGGCCGAGTACGAGTGATCCGGTGGCCGTGGCTTCGGCGCGGCGCAGGAACGGGAGGGAGAGTTCGGCGAAGTGGGGGCCCGCATGGGAGTGGCGGGGCAGTTCGACGACGGTCAGGCCCTGGTAGCCGGTGGCAGCGAGGGCGGCGAGCACGGGTGGGAAGTCGATCTCGCCGTCGCCGAAGGGGAGGTGTTCATGGATGTTGCGGCACATGTCCTCGATCTGGACGTGGCGCAGCCAGGGGGCGGCGGCGCGTACGCAGTCGGCGGGAGAGAGGGGTTCGAGGCACTGGCAGTGGCCGATGTCGAGGGTCAGGCCGAGGTGTTCGGGGTCGCCGAGCACACGGCGGAGCCGGTGGAAATCGGCGAGGGTGGCGAGGAGGTGGCCCGGTTCGGGCTCGATGGCGAGGGGGACGCCGGCGGTGGCGGCGGTGTCCAGGACGGGAGTGAGTGTGTCGGCCAGGCGGTGCCAGGCGGTCTCCGGATCGGTTCCCGGCGGCATGACGCCGCTGAAGCAGTGGACGGCGTGGGCGCCGAGGTCGGCCGCTACCCGGACGGCACGGATCAGCAGGTCGACGCGGCGGGCACGGTCGTCCGGGTCGGGGTCCAGGAGGGAGGGGCCGTGTTTGCGGCGCGGGTCGAGCACATAGCGGGCGCCTGTCTCCACGGTGACGTCCAGGCCGAGCGCGTCCAGGCGCTGCGCGAGGCGGCGGGTGCGGGCGCTGAGGTCCGGGGCGAGCGGGTCCAGGTGCATGTGGTCGAGGGTCAGGCCGACGCCGTTGTAGCCGAGGTCGGCGATCAGGGCCAGGGCGTCGTCGAGGCGGAGGTCGGCGAGGCCGTTGGTGCCGTAGCCGAAGCGGAGAGGAGTTATGGCGGGTGCTCGGGAGACGGCAGTGGCGTGCTCGGCGCTGGTGCCGTGAGGGCTGCCGCCGGCCACCGGCACCTCGGAGGACCGGGATGGGCTCCCGATCGTCGTGTGGCTCATGTGACGCTCACCCTTCTTCCGAACCGGCGACCGAGCGGGGCGAGACCCGCCACGAACAGGGCGGAGAGGACCGCGCCGGATCGGGCGGTCAGCGCGGCCTGGAGGGGGATCGTGGCGCGGATGCCGCCGCCGACGGCTCGTTGGGTGAGCGGGGGTGAAGGGTTGAGAGCGGCGTGGAAGTACGGGCGGGCGGCCGTTGCGGCGTAGGCGGCGGCGAACGCTGTGCTCACGGTCTCGGCGGTCGGCCGGGGCGGCCCGGACCAACGGCGCCGGCGACGGCCGGTGGCGGTCGCGAGGACGTCGGGATGGGGGTCCGGCACGCCGTGGGCGGCTGCTTCCCGGGGGTCTGCCGGGCGTCGGTTGGGGCGGTGTGTCAGCAGGCGGCTGAGGAGGGCCGTGGTGGCCAGGGCCGCGAGCGGTGCCAGGGGTGAACCGCCCTTCGTCTCCTGGCGGGACACCGCGGTGACCGCGAGCGTGTGGGTGCCGAGCAGGGCAGCTGAGGGGAACGCCTCACGGGTGTGTCCGGTGGTGGCCGCGGCGCCGAGGAGGAGGTCGAGGGCGCGGGCGGTGGCCATCGCTGCCGGTCCAGCGGGGGTGTGCTTCAGGGCCAGATCGTAGGACCAGACCGTGACCGCGAGAGGCGCGGCGACGGCGAGGGCGGGACGACCGGCCCGGGCGGCGAGGGCCAGGCCTGCGCAGGTGAGGGCGCAGGCCGCGGTGAGGGCGGCGGCGGGGTGGATGCGGCCGGAGGGGAGGGGGCGGTGCGGGCGTTCCGTGGCGTCCTCCTCGCGGTCCGCCCAGTCGTTGAGGGCCATGCCGGCCTCGTAGAGGCAGAGGGAGGAACTGATGGCGAGCAGGGTGCGGGAGTTGGGGTGTGCGGCGGTGGCGGCGGCGCCCGCGAGGGCGTCGCCGGGGACGGTGAACAGGGCCGGGAGGCGCAGGAGTTCGGCCCATGCCAGGCGGGGGTTCGGCCCCTCGGCGCGCTCCGGCCGCAGGCCTGTGGCCCGGGCCGACTTGGCCAGGGCTGCCGACGAGCACGCGTGCTCCTCCCGACCCGCGCCCCTACCCGTACCCGAGGACCACCCAACACCCCACCGCGACCAGCGCGCGCCGTCCCCCCGGCCCGCCGCCTTATCCCAGGCCCACCCACCAGGCAACCGCAACGAGCGCCGTTCCCCTCGCCCCTTCACCGCTGCCCCTCGGGACGGCCGGCACCACCGCGCTCGCTGGGACGGCCTGCACCACCGCGCTCGCCAAGCCGACCGGGACGGTCGTCCGGCGGTTCAGCCCCGGCTCCCCGCATCTCCAGCGGCTCAGCCCCGGCTCCTCCCCACGCCGCCAGCGGCTCGGACCCGACTCCTCCCCCGTCGCGCGGCGCAGCCCCAGCCGCCCCCAGCCGCTCCGCGAACCGCCCCAGTGCCGCGTACTGCTCGCCCAGCGCCCCCGGCCCTTCCCCCACCGGATCCTTGAAGTAGAAGGCCAGTTCGCCGAGCGGCCCGGACAGGCCCGCCTCGTGGGCGCGTGCGGTCAGGCGGGCGAGGTCGAGGACCAGGGGTGCCGCGAGGGCCGAGTCGCAGCCCTGCCAGATGGTTTGGAGGATCATGCGGGTGCCGAGGAAGCCGTCGAAGGCGATGTGGTCCCAGGCGGTCTTCCAGTCGCCGAGCGCGGGGACGTCGTCGATGTGGACCTCGCCCTCGGGCACCTCGCCCAGCGCGTCCGCCAGCACCCTCTCCTTGCCGGCGTTCTTCGCCGCCGCCGCGGCCGGGTCGGCCAGGGAGGCGCCGTCGCCGCCGCCGAGCAGATTCGTGCCGGACCAGGCGCGCACTGCCAGCGCCCGCTGGGTGAACATCGGGCCAAGGACCGAGCGGAGCAGTGTCTGGCCCGTCTTGCCGTCGCGGCCCGCGTACGGCAGGCCGGTCGACGAGGCGAGGGGGGCCAGCGCGGGGTGGTTCAGGCCCGTCGACGGGGTGAAGTTCACGTAACTGCAGCCCGCGCGCAGGGCCGCCGCCGCGTACAGCGAACTCGGGGGCAGGGCGGCGCCGGTGGGGGCGGGCTCGGTGGAGGCCACGTTCACGACGACGGTCCGGGCGAGCTCGTACCGCCGTATGAAGTCCTGTATGTCCGAGGCGAAGGCGGCGATGAGCTGGTCTTCACCGCGTGTGTCTCCGGGGAGCGGGCCGCCGGGCCTGATCTCGCGGTCGGCGGCGGCGAGTTCGGCGCGTATGGCCGTGGGGAGACCGGGAGGCAGGACGCCGCCTGCCGCCAGGGCCTCCGCGCGTTTGGGCAGGGGGCAGTCCACCGTGTCATGGCCGCCGAAGACGAGGGACGACAGCGCAGGCAGGCCGCTGTCCGCGAACATCGGTGTCTCGGTGACCAGGCCCGTCGGCGGGTGCAGGCCCGCGGTGACGGCGGCGCACCCGGCGACGACGCTGGTGGCGACGGAGCCGCGCGCCCCGATCAGCCAGACGCCGACGCGCGGGTCGGACGGGGAAGTGGACGCGGACATGGCGGCCTCCTTGTCGAACGCGTCGTCTGTGGACCCCCACGGGTTCTGGCGAGGTCCCGTGGGGAAAAGACGGCGGGCGGGAGTCCGGCGTCCCCCGCCCGCCGTCGCTCAGTCGCCCTGCGAAGCCATGAGTCCGGAGGACTTCGCGGTCTTCGCGGTCTTCGCGGGCAGTTCCTTGATCCGGACGTCACGGATGGACACCTCGTCGTCGGATCCGTGGTTCTGGATGCCGATGTGTCCGTCGGTGAGGCTCCGGGCCGGGTCGGTGTTGGTGAAATCGTTGATCTTCACGCCGTTGAGATAGACGCGGAGGCGTTCGCCCTCCACGCGGATCTCGTACGTGTTCCACTCCCCCGGCGGGTTCAGCGCACGGTCGCGCTTGTTGAGGTCGGCGGACTGGAAGCCGTACACGGCCCCGGTGGTGCGGTCGGGGGTGTCGGTCGCGTCGATCTGGATCTCGTAGCCGTTGTTGACGGCCGACCACGGGTCGTCCGAGGGCGGGAAGCCCACGAACACACCGGAGTTGTCGTCGCCGGCCATCTTCCAGTCGAGCTTCAGGGAGTACGACCCGAAGCCCGACGGGGCGTACCAGAGCATGCCCATGCCGCCGGTCGACGTGAGCGTGCCGTCGTCGGACAGGGTGAAGGAGCCCGGGCCCGCCTGGCGCCAGCCGTCCAGCGAAGCCTGCGTGCCGTCGAAGAGCGGGCGGTAGCCGTTCTCCGGGCGGCAGTCGGCCTCGGCGTCGCCGACGGCCCAGCGGATTCCGCCCAGCAGGTGCTCACGGAACGAGGGCTCGGCGTAGGACTCCTTGGTGTGGCCGCCGCCGGTGTAGAAGGCGCGGCCGCCCTGGTAGTTCTGGCACCAGGCGATCGGATGGTCGCCGTTCATGGTGCCGCCGGTGTACGAGGACTCGTCGAGGGAGGCGAGGACATGTGCCCTCTCCCGGGGGTTCGAGCGGTAGTTGTACCACTCGTCCGTGCGGTTCCACGTCTGCGCCAGACCCGATGTCGCCGGGTGGGCGTGGTCCTCGACGTCCACGGTCGCCGGCTGGATCGCCGGGTGCGACTGGAAGTAGGCGCCGGCGAGGCCGCCGTAGAACGCCCAGTCGTACTCGGTGTCGGCGGCCGCGTGGATGCCGACGTAGCCGCCGCCACGGCGGATGTAGCCCTCGAAGGCCGTCTGCTGGGCGGCGTTCAGGACGTCTCCGGTCGTCGACAGGAACACGACCGCGGCGTAGCGGCGCAGGTTGCCGGCGGTGAAGGCCGCGGCGTCCTCCGTCGCGTCGACCGTGAAGCCGCTCGTCTCGCCGAGCTGTTTCACCGCGGCGACGCCGTCGGGGATCGAGTCGTGGCGGAAGCCGGCCGTCTTGGAGAAGACCAGGACCCGCTTGCCGTCGGCACCGGGCCGCGGGGCCTGTGAAGCGGCCGGTTCCGAGACACAGCCGAGGAGTACGGCGGCTCCCACAACTGCGGTTGTCAGTCGTCCGGTTGGACGCATCTTCCGTACCTCCTCTCAGCCGGTGGTGAAGGTGAAGTCGTCCACGTCGTACAGGGCGCCCGAGCCGCTCCCCTTGAAGACGAGGTAGAGCGTGGTCGTGCCCCTCGGTGCGCGGGACAGGTCGGCGGTGACGTCCTGGAAGGTCTCCCAGCCGCCGGTCACCGGCACGGTCGCCTTGCCGAGCAGGGTGCCCGTCGAGGACCCCGAACGGACCTCGAGCGTGCCGCCCGCGCCGCCGGAGGAGATCCGGGCGGTGATCTTCTTGGCGTTGCTCAGGGCGTACGGCGTGAAGGAGATCCAGTCGCCGTTGTTGATGTCGCCGACGGTCCTGCCGCCGTGCGCGGTGGCCTTGGTGATGATCGAGACGCCGGAGCCGTTGCCGAAGTGCTCGGCCTGGCGGTGCCGGGGCTGGGCGACGTTCTGGTCGTGCGTGGTGAGCGGGGCCTGGCCGCCGCCTCCGCCGTCGGTGTACTCGGCGTCCATGACGCCGAAGATGTTGGCGTCCTCGTCGTGGCCGCCGTCGGCGCTGGTCTGGATGGTGCCGGTGCAGCCGTTCGCCGAGGTCACCGGGTGTCCGTGGCTGTCGTGGCCGAGAATGAAGGTGACCTTGACCTTCGCGCAGTCGATCGTCCCGTCCTCGAGGTCGCTCACCCGCACCTTGAACGGGATCGCGTCACCGAAGCTGAACAGCTGCCCGTCCTGCGGGAGTTCCAGCGTCACCTTGGGCGCCGTGTTGCCGACCACGATCTGCACGCTCGCGCTGCCGGTGCGGCCGGAGGGGTCCTTGGCGGTCAGGGTCGCGGTGTAGGTGCCGTTCTTCTTGTAGCGGTACGACGGGTCGGCCGCCGTCGACTTGCCGCCGTCGCCGAAGTCCCAGCTGTACGTGACGGCGTCGCCGTCCTGGTCGGTCGTGCCCTCCGAGGAGAACTGCACCCTCAGCGGCGCCTGTCCCGAGGTCTTGCTCGCCGCGGCCTGCGCCACGGGCGAGTGGCCGTCGGTGGCGTTCTCGATGCGGTACAGGGCCGAGTGCTCGTCGCCGCCGAACCAGGAGACGCCGTAGTCGAGGACGTACAGCGCACCGTCCGGGCCGAAGGCCATGTCCATGATCTGGGTGCCGGTCCAGGGGACGTCGTTGATCGACTGTACGGTCCCGGCGTCGTCGCTCACGATCCGCTTGATCCAGCGGCGGCCGAACTCCCCGGCGAAGAAGTTCCCGTCGTAGGCCTCGGGGAACTTCACCGGCGAGTCGAGCGAGGCGTCGTAGTGGTAGACCGGGCCGCCCATCGGGGACTCGGAGCCGGTGCCGAACTCGGGCACCGATCCGCCGTCGTACGGGATCCAGGCGGCCTGCGCCGGGGGAAGGTCGGTCAGGCCGGTGTTGTGCGGCGAGGTGTTCTTCGGCGCGGCGCAGTCGAAGGACGCGCCCGACTGGCCGGTGGCGAAGTCGTAGTCGACGTAGGCGTCGTTGTCGCCGGTGCAGTACGGCCACCCGTAGTTGCCGGGGCCGGTGACGCGGGCGAACTCGACCTGGCCGGCCGGGCCGCGGGCCGGGTCGGCGGCGCCGGCGTCGGGGCCGTAGTCGCCGACGTAGACGATCCCCGTCTTCTTGTCCACGCTGAAGCGGAACGGGTTGCGAAAGCCCATCGCGTAGATCTCGGGCCGCGTCTTGTCCGTGCCGGGCGCGAAGAGGTTGCCGTCGGGGATCGAGTACGAGCCGTCGGCGTTCACCTTGATGCGCAGGAGCTTGCCGCGCAGGTCGTTGGTGTTGCCGGAGGAGCGCTGGGCGTCGAAGGCCGGGTTGCGGTTGGACCGTTCGTCGATCGGGGTGAAGCCGTCCGACTGGAACGGATTGGTGTCGTCGCCCGTTGAGAGATACAGGTTGCCCGCCGCGTCGAAGTCGATGTCACCGCCGACATGGCAGCACAGGCCGCGGGAAGCCGGGACGTCGAGGATCTTCGTCTCGCTGGCTGCATCCAGCGTGCCGTCGGTCTTCAGGACGAAGCGGGAGAGACGGTTGACGCCGTCGAAGGGAGCGAAGTCGGCCGCCGTTCCGGTCTCGGGGGCGTCACCGGCCGGTGTGTCGAGCGGGGGTGCGTAGTAGAGGTAGATGAAGCGGTTCTCGGCGAATCCGGGGTCGACGCCGATGCCCTGCAGGCCCTCTTCGTCGTGCGTGTACACATCGAGCTTGCCCGCGAGCTTGGTGTTGCCGGCCGCGTCGGTGATGCGCAGTTCGCCGTCGCGGGAGGTGTGCAGCACCGAGCGGTCCGGGAGGACGGCGAGCGACATGGGTTCGCCGACCTCCGGCTCGCCCTTGGCGAGGGTGACCTGCTGGAAGTCCTCGGCCGCGGCGGCCCGGGCAGCCGCCGCGCCCCTCCCCTCGTCGGCGACGGCTGCGCCGGCCTGGGGTGCGGTGAAGGTGAGGGTGGCGCCCGCCAGCAGTGCGCCGCTCAGCAGCGCCACCGCCTTGCGGAAGGACGGGCGTCGTCTGTGGGTCTCGTTTCTGTCGGTGCTGGTGGTGCGGTCGTTCCCGTGCACGAGTGCCTCCAGAAAGGGGCCGGTTGTACGGGCGGGTGCGTACGCCGGGATGCGCCGTCACCCCGGAGAGTCGAAGCAGGGCTCAGACGAGCCCTGCACCACAGGTCAGTTGCCGAACGCCGCGTCGAAGGAGGCCGACGGCGGCTCGAAGTCGTACGCCTTGAGACGGGTCAGCGCCTCCGGGGCCCCCTGGAGCCGGTCCATGCCGGCGTCCTCCCACTCCACGGAGATGGGGCCCTGGTAGTCGATGGAGCGCAGCATCCGGAAGACGTCCTCCCAGGGGACGTCACCGTGCCCGGCCGACACGAAGTCCCAGCCCCGGCGGGGGTCGCCCCAGGGCAGGTGGGAGCCGAGGCGGCCGTTGCGGCCGTCGAGGCGCTTGCGGGCCTCCTTGCAGTCGACGTGGTAGATGCGGTCGCGGAAGTCCCACAGGAAGCCGACCGGATCCAGGTCCTGCCACACGAAGTGCGACGGGTCGAAGTTCAGGCCGAAGGCGGGGCGGCCCCCGACCGCCTCCAGGGCACGCCAGGTCGTCCAGTAGTCGTAGGCGATCTCGCTGGGATGGACCTCGTGCGCGAACCGCACGCCCTCCTCGTCGAAGACGTCCAGGATGGGGTTCCAGCGTGTCGCGAAGTCCTCGTAGCCGCGCTCGATCATCGACTCGGGCGCCGGCGGGAACATGGCGACGAGGTGCCAGATCGCGGAGCCGGTGAAGCCGATGACGGTGTTCACGCCGAAGGCGGCCGCGGCGCGCGCGGTGTCGGCCATCTCGGCGGCGGCCCGCTGCCGTACGCCTTCCGCGTCGCCGTCGCCCCAGATGCGGGCGGGCAGAATGGCCTGGTGACGTTCGTCGATGATGGCGTCGCAGACGGCCTGGCCGACCAGGTGGTTGGAGATGGCCCAGCACTTGAGGCCGTACTTGTCGAGCAGGGCCTTCCTGGAGTCGATGTACGTCGGGTCCGCGAGGGCCTTGTCGACCTCGAAGTGGTCGCCCCAGCAGGCGAGTTCGAGTCCGTCGTAGCCGAAGTCGCGGGCGAGCCGGCAGACCTCCTCCAGCGGCAGGTCGGCCCACTGGCCGGTGAAGAGCGTGAATGTGCGCGGCATTCTCGTCGGGCCTCCTCAGACCGCTATGGGCGTGTAGACGGAGTTCTTCTCGGCGCTCTCCTCCACCGCCGCCAGTACGCGCTGCACCTGCAGCCCGTCGGCGAAGGAGGGTTCGGGCCGGCGGCCCTCGGAGATGGCGTGGACCAGGTCGCGGGCCTGGTGGACGAAGGTGTGCTCGTAGCCGAGGCCGTGGCCCGGCGGCCACCACGCGTCCAGGTAGGGGTGGTCGGGTTCGGTGACGAGGATGCGGCGGAAGCCGGCGTGGGCTCCGGGTTCCGTGCCGTCGTGGTAGGCGAGTTCGTTGAGGCGCTCCAGGTCGAAGGCCAACGAGCCGCGTTCACCGTTGAGTTCGATGCGCAGGGCGTTCTTGCGGCCGGTGGCGTAGCGGGTGGCCTCGAAGGAGGCGAGGGCGCCGGAGGGGAAGCGGCCGGTGAACAGGGCGGCGTCGTCGACGGTGACCTGGCCGGTGGCGCCCTCGGCCGAGACGGCGGACAGCCCCTTCACGGCCCCGCCGGGCAGCGGGCGTTCCTTCACGAAGGTCTCCGTGAGGGCGGACACCCCGGTCAGCTGCTCGCCCGCCAGATACTGCGCGAGGTCGATGATGTGCGCGCCGAGGTCGCCGAGCGCGCCCGAGCCGGCCAGCTCCTTGCGCAGCCGCCAGGTAAGCGGGAACTGCGGGTCCACCAGCCAGTCCTGAAGGTACGTCACCCGTACGTGGCGCAGGTTGCCGAGGCGGCCCTCGGCGACCATGCTGCGAGCCAGCGCGGTGGCGGGCACCCGGCGGTAGTTGAACCCGACCATCGCCAACTGACCGCGCTCGTAGGCGGCTTCGGCCGCCGTCGCCATGACCTCGGCCTCCTCCACGCTGTTCGCGAGAGGCTTCTCGCACAGGACGTGCTTGCCGGCGGCCAGCGCGGCGAGCGCGATCTCGGCGTGGCTGTCGCCCGGGGTGCAGATGTCGACGAGGTCGATGTCGTCCCGCTCGATCAGGGCACGCCAGTCGGTCTCGGCCGTCTCCCAGCCGTGCCGATCGGCCGCCGCGCGCACGGCGGTCGCGTCCCGTCCGCAGATCGCGGCCAGAACCGGGCTGAGCGGCAGATCGAAGACACGGCCCGCGGTGCGCCAGCCCTGGGAGTGGGCGGCACCCATGAAGGCGTAGCCGACCATGCCCACCCGTAGGGGTGGCCTGTCCGTCCCGACGTCTACCGGCTTCTCGGCCGCCTCTGCCCCTTCTGACTGCTGCGGCTGTCCCATGCGGATGTCCTCCTCGTCGTCGTGGCGCGGTGGGGGGTGGAGCCCTGCCCCATGACCGGGTCGGCTCATGGGGCGGGACGCCTCACTTGAAGCCGGTGGACATGTACTGGTCGACGTTGGTCTTGTCGACGACCGCCGAGTAGAGCGTGATCGAGGCCGGGATCTCGAACTCGGCCATGCCGCCGATGCCCTTGCCCTGGCCCAGCGCACGGGCCAGGTCGATGGCGGACGCGGCCATGGTCGGCGGGTACAGGACGGTCGCCTTGAGGACGCCGTCGTCCTGCTTGATCTCCTGGAAGGCGGAGAGTGCGCCCGCGCCGCCGACCATCAGGAAGTCGTCGCGCCCGGCCTGCTCGATGGCGCGCAGGGCGCCCACGCCCTGGTCGTCGTCGTGGTTCCACAGGGCGTCGAAGTTCGACTGGGCCTGCAGGAGTTGGGCCATCTTGGCCTGTCCGGACTCGACCGTGAACTCGGCCGCCTGACGGGCCACCTTCTTGATGTTGGGGTAGTTCTTCAGGGCGTCGTCGAAGCCCTGGGTGCGCTGCTTGGTCAGCTCCAGGTTGTCCAGGCCGGCCAGCTCGATGACCTTGGCGTTCGACTTCCCCTTGAGCTTCTCGCCGATGTAGTGGCCGGCGTTGAGGCCCATCCCGTAGTTGTCGCCGCCGATCCAGCACCGGTAGGCCTGCGGGGTGTTGAAGACCCGGTCGAGGTTGATCACCGGGATCCCGGCCCGCATCGCCTTCAGGCCGACCTGGGTGAGCGCCTTGCCGTCGGCGGGCAGCACCACCAGCACGTCGACCTTCTTGTTGATCAGCGTCTCGATCTGGCCGATCTGCGCGGCGGTGTCGTTCGACCCCTCGGTGATCTCCAGGGTGACGTCGGAGTACTTCTTCGCGCGGCTCTTGGCGTTGTCGTTGATGGCGTTGAGCCAGCCGTGGTCGGCCTGCGGTCCGGCGAAGCCGATGGTGACCTGCTTGCCGGGCTTGTCGTCGGCGGCCGGCTGGTCGTTCGCGGCCGGCTCGTCGTCGGACTCGTTGCTCGTGCAACCCACGAGGAGGGCGCCCGCTCCTATGGCGGCGGATCCGAAGAGCAGCCCTCTGCGACTGGTGAATCGGCTCTGGAAATGCTGCATGGCGGTGAACCCTTTCCTCAGGTCGTGCTGAGAGAGAGCGGTACGACCCTCAGGTCGTGCTTGCGGTACGGCGCTGGACCAGCACGGCGGCGACGATGATCGCGCCCTTGGCGATCTGCTGGACGTCGCTCTGCAGGTTGTTCAGGGCGAAGATGTTGGTGATCGTGGTGAAGATCAGGACACCGAGCACGGAGCCGGTGATGGTGCCGCGGCCCCCGCTGAGCAGCGTGCCGCCGATGATCGCGGCCGCGATGGCGTCGAGTTCATAGAGGTTGCCGTTGGTGTTCTGGCCGGATCCGGCCAGGACGATCAGCAGGAAGGCGGCGACGCCGCAGCACAGTCCGGACAGCAGGTAGAGGTAGAGCCGCTGGCGGCGGACGTCGATGCCGGCGAGGCGGGCCGCCTCCGCGTTGCCGCCGACGGCGACCGTGCGGCGCCCGAAGGTCGTGCGGTTCAGGATCAGCCAGCCGATGATCGTCACGACCGCGAACACCATGACCAGCGGCGGTATGCCGAGCACATACGCGTCGCGCTCGCCGAGGTCCAGCACGGAGGTCACCGTGACGATCTGCGTCTTGCCGTCGGTGATCTGCAGCGCCATTCCGCGCGCGGAGGCCAGCATGGCGAGCGTGGCGATGAAGGGGACCATGCCGCCGTACGCGATCAGCAGTCCGTTGACCAGGCCGCATCCGAGGCCGACGAGCACCGCGGTGAACAGGATGCCGCCGAAGCCGTACTCCTGGGTCGCCACCGTCGTCGCCCACACCGAGGAGAGCGCGACGATCGCGCCGACCGACAGGTCGATGCCGCCGGAGGTGATGACGAAGGTCATGCCGACGGTGACGACGCCGATCACGGACGCCTGGGTGAGGACGAGTTGGAGGTTGCGGGTGTCCAGGAACTCGTCCGGCTTGGTGATGCCGCCGATGATGATCAGTACGGCGAGGACGCCGAGCAGGGAGAGGGTGCGCACGTCGGCGCGGGCCATCAGGCCCCGCCAGGCGGGCGGTGCGCCGGCCGACTGCACCTTGCCGGTGCTGTCCCGGGGCGGGGAGGCGTGCTGCGTCATGACGCCGGGCTTCCTTCCATGACGAGGTCGAGTACACGGTGTTCGTCGAGTTCGCGTGCGGGCGCCGTGTGAACGACACGGCCCTCGCGCAGCACCAGGACGCGGTCGGCGAGGCCCAGCACTTCGGGCACTTCGCTGGAGACGAGCAGGACGGCGAGGCCTTCGTCGGCCAGCCGGCGTACGACTGCGTACAGTTCGGCGCGGGCGCCGACGTCGACGCCGCGGGTGGGTTCGTCGAGCAGCAGGACGCGGCAGCCGCGCAGCAGCCAGCGGGCCAGGACGGCCTTTTGCTGGTTGCCCCCGGAGAGGGTGCGGACCGGCACGTTCGGGTTGTCGGGCCGCAGCGACAGCTCGCGGGTCGCGGCCCGCGCGGCCCCCAGTTCGGCGGCCCGGTCGATCCAGCCGCCGCGTGAGAAGCGGGACATGGAGGAGACGGAGACGTTGCGGGTGACGGACTCCAGCATCAGCAGCGCCTGCGCCTTGCGCTCCTCGGGCGCGAGCCCGAGTCCGGCACGCACGGCGGCCCGCACACTCCCGGGCCTCAACGCCCGCCCGTCCACGCGGACTTGACCGGCGCTGGGCTTCCTGGCCCCGTAGATCGTCTCCAGGATCTCCGAGCGCCCCGAGCCCACCAGTCCGGCGAGCCCGACGATCTCACCGGGCCGCACGCTCAGGTCGAGGGCCTCGAACTCGCCGTCCCTGGCAAGTCCCCGCACCTCCAGCAGCGGTTTGTCGGCCGTCACGTCCCTGGTCGGCCGCTCGGGGAAGACGTACTCGACGTTGCGTCCGGTCATCAGCGCCACGACCTCGCGCGTCGGCGTCGTCTTCGCCGGCAGCCCGCCCGCCACCGCCCGCCCGTCCTTCAGCACGGTCACCCGGTCGCCGATCCGGCGGATCTCCTCCAGCCGGTGCGAGATGTAGACCACGCCGACACCGTCGGCGGTGAGGTCGCCGACGATACGGAAGAGGTTGTCGACCTCGTCCGGGTCGAGGGCGGCGGACGGCTCGTCCATCACGATCAGCCGTACGTCGTGGGAGAGCGCCCGCGCCATGGACACGATCTGCTGCTGCGCCGCCGACAACTCCCCGACCAGGCGCGCCGGGTCGATCTCCGGATGACCGAGTCGCTTGAGGAGCTGCGCTGTTGACGCCCGCGCGACCTTTCCGCGTACGACGAAGCCGGCGGCCGTGGGTTCATGGCCGAGGTGGACGTTCTCGGCCACCGACAGGTGCTCCACCAGGTCGAGTTCCTGGTAGATGGTGGCGATGCCGAGGCGCATGGCGGCGATGGGCGAGCGGAGGGTGACCGCCTCGCCGCGCCAGTGGATCGTGCCGGTGTCGGGCTGGTGGGCGCCGGCCAGGACCTTGATGAGGGTGGACTTGCCGGCGCCGTTCTGGCCGAGCAGGCAGTGCACTTCACCGGCCTGGACGTCGAGGTCGACGCCGTCGAGGGCGCGGACTCCGGGGAACGACTTGGTGATGCCGGACATGCTGAGCAGCGGTGGTTCTGATGCCATGAGGTCCCCTTGGCGGGCGTGCGGGCCGGTTCAGGGCAGGGCAAAGCAAGGCAAGGCAAAGCAGGGCAGGATAGGACAGGGCAAGAAAGAGCAAAGTTGGCGGAGCCGAGCAATTCAGGGTGGAGCAGGGCAGCGCAGCGGGTCGTGCGGGTGAGCCGTGTCGAGCAAGTGGCTTACGCGGGTGAGAACAGGTGGTCGCTGATGAGCCGGGCCGCGCCGATGACTCCGGCGGTGGGGCCCAACTCCCCCAGAACGATGGGCAGGTTGCCCGTCGCCAGCGGCAGTGACTGGCGGTAGACCTGGGTGCGGATCGCGGCGAGCAGGGTGTGGCCGAGGCCGGTCACCCCGCCGCCGATCACCACCAGGCCGGGGTTGAAGAAGCTGACGAGTCCGGCGATGACCTGGCCGACGCGGTTGCCGCCCTCGCGGATCAGGTCGAGGGCGGTGGCGTCACCCGCGGCGGCCGCAGCCGCGACATCGACTGCGGTCAGGGTGCCGTTCGCCTCCAGCCGGGTGGCCAGTTCGACGGAGAGTCCCTGCTGGGCCGCCTCCACGGCGTCCCGGGCGAGGGCCGCCCCGCTGAAGTGGGCCTCCAGGCAGCCCCGGTTGCCGCAGGCGCAGGGGCGTCCGTCGGGCACGGCCTGGATGTGCCCGATGTCGCCCGCGCTGCCCGTGACACCGCGGTGGACGTCACCGCCCGCGACGATGCCGCAGCCGATGCCGGTGCCGATCTTGACGCAGAGGAAGTCGCCCACGGAGCGTGCGACGCCCGCGTGCTGCTCCCCCATCGCCATGAGGTTCACGTCGTTGTCGACCATGACCGGGCAGCCGAGTTCCTGGCTGAGCGCCTCCCGTACCGGGAAGCCGTCCCAGCCCGGCATGATCGGCGGAGCCACCGGGACACCCTCGGGGAAGCGGACCGGTCCGGGGACGCCGATGCCGGCGCCGTCGTACCCCTCCGCGAGCCCCGAGGCCCTCAACTTCGCTGCCATGGACAGGACTTGCTCGAAGACCGCGACCGGGCCCTCGCGGACGTCCATGGGCTGGTTGAGGTGGCCCAGGATCTCCAGTTCGGCGTTGGTGACGGCGACGTCGACCGAGGTCGCGCCGATGTCGACGCCGAGGAAGCGCAGCCCGGGGTTGAGCCGGACGTTGTGGGAGCGGCGGCCACCGCGCGAGGCGGCGAGTCCGTCGGCCACGACCAGGCCCGTCTCCAGCAGACGGTCCACCTCCACGGCCAGCTTGGACCGCGAGAGGTCGATCTGATCGCCCAGCTGGGCCCGGGAGTTGGGGCCTCCGTCGCGCAACAGCTTGAGCAGCCGGGCCTGATGGGCGTTCGCGGGTCGCGCCGTCATGCGTCTCACGAGCCCCTCCCCGCCTCGATCGGCCTGCACGCGCCGGGTTTCGGCCACTTGCGTGGCCTGCTTTCGAGGGGAACGTAGCAGCGGCTGCCGGGAGTGGGAAGAAGTTGCGCAGAGATTGCCCTCAACTTTCTCCACTCACAGGACAAAGCCACGGCCCGATCCGCCCCGCACCTCGCCACGTCTTGGTATCACCGGGTCTCAAACCCTGCGGTGCCTGGTGCAGTCAGGCAGCCAGCTCTGCGGAGTCCTGGTGCAGTCGGGCTCCCAGCCCTGCGGTGCCTGGCGTCGCAGGGCCCCCGACCTCCGCGGCGCCCTGGCGCCACCGGCCCCGGCCCCGCGACGCCCTGACGCCACCGGCCCCAGCCCCGGCCCGAGACCGTGCGGGACGTGCTCGACGGCGTACGGTCGCCGTTCCTGATGCCCGGCTACGAAGGACAGAGCCGGATCCTGGCCGACGCGCGGGCGTTTGGCGTGGCCCACGTCGTGCTCCTGTCCGGAAAGTCGGCCGAGATCGACGACGACAACGCGGTCACGCGCTACCTGCGGGCGGCCGAGTCGGAGGTGCGCGCGTCCGGGCTGTCGTGGACCTTCGTGCGGCCAGTGAGCTTCATACCCAACGCGCCGGCGCTGGCGGAGCAGATCCGCAAGGGCGACGAGGTGCGCGTACCGTGCCCCGGCGTGCGCACGGCGGACATCTCCCCGTACGACATCGCCCAGGTGGCCGCCCGCGCCCTGCGCTCGGCGGGGCCCCTCGGCGAGGTGCTCGGCCGCGAACTGCGCACCGTCGGCCTCACGGACGACGAGGCACGCGAGCACGCGAGGCGATGGGCGCCCACTTCCCGACCCCGTACGTCGACGCGCTCTTCCGCTTCTTCGTCGACGGGATCCTCGACGGGACGGAACCTCTCGGGACTACGACCGCTGCCGTGCGTGGTACGACCGCCGCGTGTGCTCCGTGTGCTCGCGCATCAGCTCCGTGGCCCGCTGCTCGTCCCGCTCGGTGATCGCGGCGATCATGCCGCGGTGCTCGGTCCAGGACTGCTGCCCGCGCTGGCGGGCGACGGGGGTGTAGTACCAGCGGACGCGCCGGTCGACCTGTGCGGCGAGCTCGGCGAGGACCGCGTTGCCCGCGAGTTCCATGATCTTCGCGTGGAAGCGGGCGTTGAGGGCGACCGCCGCGTCCACGTCGTCGGCGGCGACGGCCTTCTCGCCCTCCGCGCACAGCGACTCCAGGACCGCGATGCCGGCACTGTCGGCGTGGGCGGCGGCGAGCCGGGCGGCCTCGGCCTCCAGGAGCGTGCGGACGGTGAGCAGCTGGTCGGCCTCCTCCTCCGTCGGCTCGTGCACGAACGCGCCCTGCGCGGGCCGCAGATCGACCCAGCCCTCGGTGTTCAGCCGCTGCAGCGCCTCACGCACCGGCTGCCGGGACACACCGAGGTGGCCTGCCAGTTCGCTCTCGACGAGGTGCTGGCCCGGCTGGAGGGCGCGGGTGGTGATGAGTTCGAGCAGCGCCTCGTAGACGCGGTCGCGCAGCGGGCCGGGCCGTTCGAGCTTGGGCACCGCACCCTGCGGCAGTCCTGTCGACAACATCGGTCCCCCTCCTGGGCGAACACCGGACGGCGACTGCCTCCGGTAGCCGGCCGTCACTGGAAAGCCAGTATCGATTGTCTTTCGTCTACAGTCTACGGCGCACAAAGGCCAGGGGACCGGGGAGTTGGTCTCGTCACACGGGCGTCACACGGACCAAAGAGGGACACCAGAGGGACGCCGACGCCAGAGGGAGGACGCCACACGGTCAGGGGCAGCGGACGACCTGTCCCGCGTACGACAGGTTCCCCCCGAACCCGAAGAGCAGTACCGGGTCCCCGGACGAGATCCGCCCCTGTTCCACGAGCTTGGAGAGCGCCAGCGGAATGCTCGCCGCCGAGGTGTTCCCGGACTCCGAGACATCGCGCGCGACCACGGCGTTGACGGCGCCGAGCTTGAGCGCGAGGGGCTCGATGATGCGCAGGTTGGCCTGGTGCAGGACGACTCCGGCGAGGTCCTCGGGCGCGAGGCCCGCCCGCTCGCAGGCCCTGCGGGCGATGGCCGGCAGCTGAGTCGTCGCCCAGCGGTAGACGCTCTGCCCCTCCTGCGCGAACCGCGCGGGCTGTCCCTCGATGCGCACCGCGTGCCCCATCTCGGGCACCGAACCCCACAACACGGGCCCGATGGCGGCCTCCTGGGAAGCCTCCACGACGGCCGCGCCGGCCCCGTCCCCGACCAGCACACAGGTCGTACGGTCGCTCCAGTCGGTCACGTCGGACATCTTGTCGGCGCCGATCACCAGGGCCCGGGCCGCGGCGCCCGCGCGGACGGCGTGGTCGGCGGTGGCCAGGGCATGGGTGAAGCCCGCGCAGACGACGTTGATGTCCATCGCGGCGGGCGACGGGATGCCGAGCCGGGCCGCGACCCGGGCGGCCATGTTCGGGGAGCGGTCGATGGCGGTGGAGGTGGCGACCAGGACCAGGTCGATGTCGCCGGGCGCGAGGCCCGCCGCCGCGAGAGCCTTGGCGGCGGCGTGTGCGGCCAGTTCGTCGACCGGCTCGTCGGGCCCGGCGATGTGGCGCGTACGGATGCCCACCCGGCTCGTGATCCACTCGTCACTGGTGGCCACCATGCCGGCCAGGTCCTCGTTGGTGAGCACCTTGGCGGGCTGGTAGTGGCCGACAGCGGCGATGCGCGAGCCGTTCATGGGTGGATCCCCCTCGTTGCCTTGGGTAGCGGGATTCACCAGTCTGATCAGTGACTCACGAGTAGCGGTGCAGGCAATGGCACAGGATTGGGACCCCGGGGTTGTTGACTTCCCTCAGGCCGTAGCACGTCATAGCAGTCGGACCATCCGTCCCGGCAGTCGGGCCGTCGCCGTGCGGAAGGCCGCCTCACCGTGTGCGGCACCACCGAGGACGCACGCTGTCACATGCCGAGGGCCGCCGTCGCGCGACGCACCGCGTCAAGCACGGGGACGCCGACCTGACCGACCATGGCGGCGACTCCCGCGATGGCGCCGAGAGCACGGCGCAGCGTTCCGCGGTCGACGCTCTCACCGTCTCCGATGGCGCCCAGCGACTCGTCGACGACCTGCAGATCGGCGGGCGACAGCTCACCCCGGAGAACCCGCACGGCGGTGACCATCTCGCGCAGTGCGGTGCGGGGGTCCACCGGAGCCTGGTTCTTGATCATGCCGACATTGTGGTCACCGAACTGGGTGACCTCGTCGCCGAAGTGAATGCCGCCGCTCATCGCGCCGCCTTCCCCGTTCATATTCAGGCCACCTTCCCCACATTCCGGTCGCCGAATTGCTGAATCTTGTCGCCGAGATGGAAGTTCTCGACCTGCATACTGAAAGCGGCCTGCGGATTGTCGATCGCGTCCATGATGTTGACGACGAGCTGGTCCACGAGATTAGGGTCGGCACTCACCAGCGCGGTACGCGGAGTCCCCGCCGTTTCGATCACCAGCGCGAAATAGTTGCGCCTCAGCAGAACACTGAAGAGTTTCGCGGTGGCGATGACGAGGACGCCGAGGACGACGACGGTCGCGATGGTCAAAAAGCCCGGGCCCGCGTCCGAAAGGGCCTGCTCCTCCCCCGACAGGGCCCTGGCCGCCACCCAGATGACCACGCAGAGCACAGCCTGCGAAAGGAAACGCCCCACAGCGGCGGCACGCGCGGGCACGATCTTGATGACCTGTGCCCGCGCGATGTTGTTCAGCGGATATGCCTCCGCGCCGATCCACAGAATACGGCGGCTGACGCGGACACTGATGACTTCTCTTTTGAATGCCACTGCGATTCCCCCGATTTCGCCGCGGCTGGTGCCGCGCGCGAACCAGGATCCTCCCGGAAGCCCGCCCCGACAACAGGATTCACGTTTTCGGGAACGCCG
Organism: Streptomyces sp. T12; assembly: GCF_028736035.1. Taxonomy (NCBI): domain Bacteria; kingdom Bacillati; phylum Actinomycetota; class Actinomycetes; order Kitasatosporales; family Streptomycetaceae; genus Streptomyces; species Streptomyces sp. T12. The sequence continues at coordinate 9,113,734 of NZ_CP117866.1, read as the reverse complement.
ACTTCTGCACCACGCGGCCCACCGTCCTCATGTGTCCGACATCAGTTCCTCATCCGGTGAACAACTGCGTCGCCTTCTGTACGAGTTCGTACAGCCCGTAGGCGAGCGGTACTCCCACCCACACCCAGGCGAAGGCGATGAGCCCCCGTCGGCTAGGCGGGCTGCTGTCGCTGGACATCTGGGGCCTCCTTCGACTCCGGGGTGGGGATGTGGTGGCGGGGGTGGACAGGCCGGACGAGTTCGTTGGCGACGAAGCCGACGGCGAGCAGGCCGATCATGATGAACAGGGACATCGTGTACAGGGACGAGCCGTCCTTGCCGGCCTCCTCCTGCCGGTCGGCGATCCAGTTGACGATCAGCGGCCCGAGGACGCCGGCCGTGGACCAGGCGGTGAGCAGCCGCCCGTGGATGGCACCCACCTGGTAGGTCCCGAAGAGGTCCTTCAGATACGCGGGGATCGTCGCGAAGCCGCCGCCGTAGAAGGACAGGATCACCAGCGCGCACAGGATGAACAGCGGCTTCGACGAGTCGCCGGCCAGCGCGATCAGCCCGTACATGAGGGCGCCCACGCCCAGGTACAGACGGTAGATGTTCTTGCGTCCGATCAGGTCGGAGGTCGACGACCAGCCGATCCGGCCCGCCATGTTGGCGGCGGACAGCAGGGCGACGAAGCCGGCGGCGGCCGACACCGACACCGGTGTGGAGGTGTTCGCGAAGAAGTCCGTGATCATCGGCGCGGCCTTCTCCAGGATGCCGATGCCCGCGGTCACGTTCATGCAGAGCACGACCCACAGACACCAGAACTGCGGCGTGCGCACGGCGTTGCGGGCGGACACCTGCGGTCCGTCGAAGACGCTGGGCCCGTCGCCGACCGGCTTCTCGGTGCGCGGCACCCGGACCAGCAGCACGCCGAGCAGCATGAAGACGGCGTACGACAGCCCGTGCACCAGGAACGCCAGCGCGATCCCGGAGCTGTCACGGCCGAACGAGTCCAGCATCTGCGTCGACCAGGGCGAGGCGATGAGCGCGCCGCCGCCGAAGCCCATGATGGCGATGCCGGTGGCCATGCCGGGCCGGTCAGGGAACCACTTGATCAATGTCGAGACCGGCGAGATGTAGCCGATGCCGAGGCCGATCCCGCCGACGAAGCCGTAGCCGAAAACGATCAGCCAGTACTGCTCGGTGGCCGCGCCGAGCGCGGAGAGCAGGAAGCCGGACGAGAAGCAGATCAGGGCGACGGTCATCGCCCAGCGCGGCCCGTTGCGCTCCACCAGCGTGCCGCCGAACGCGGCCGACAGACCGAGCATGACGATGCCGAGTTGGAACGGCAGCGCGCTCTGTGTGCCGCTGAGGCCGAGCGCGGACTCGAGCGGCGGCTTGAACACGCTCCAGGCGTAGGCCTGGCCGATGGACAGATGGACCGACAGAGCGGCGGGCGGAACCAGCCAGCGGCTCCATCCCGGGGGAGCGACAGGGGGACTCATGATCCCGAACGGTAGGGAGGAGCAGCGGAGTTGAGAAGGCGGCGCGTCGACCGTATGCGATGAACGGTATGCCGGGCGCGACGAACGGTCGAACGCCGTGCGCGAACCCTTGCTGACCCCCTATCCATACTGTAGACAATATTCCGTCGACAGGATTCGGTAGCAACTTCCCAGCCAGTCGGCGCTTGACAGCCACCTCCGCGGTACTCCCTCGACCGAACGGAGCGTTCCGAAGTGAAAGTTGCAGTCCTCGGCGCCGGTGCCATCGGCGCCTACGTCGGAGCCGCGCTCCATCGCGCGGGCGCCGACGTGCACCTCATCGCCCGTGGACCGCATCTGGCGGCCATGAGGCAGCACGGGGTGCGGGTGCTCAGTCCGCGCGGCGACTTCACCGCCCGCGCCCACGCGACCGACGACCCGGCCGACATCGGCCCGGTCGACTACGTCTTTCTGGGCCTGAAGGCCAACTCGTACGCGGCGTGCGGGCCGCTCATCGAGCCCCTTCTGCACGACACCACGGCGGTCGTCGCGGCCCAGAACGGCATCCCCTGGTGGTACTTCCACCGGCACGGCGGCCCCCACGACGGCCACCGCGTCGAGAGTGTGGACCCGGACGGCGCGGTCAGTGCGGTGCTCGCGCCCGAACGGGCCGTCGGCTGTGTCGTATACGCGGCGACGGAACTCGAAGGGCCAGGTGTCGTACGGCACTTGGAAGGCACCCGGTTCTCCATCGGCGAGCCCGACCGCAGCGTGTCCAGGCGCTGTCTCGCGCTCAGCGAGGCCATGGTGGCCGGCGGCCTCAAGTGCCCGGTGGAGCCCGACCTGCGCAACGACATCTGGCTCAAACTGCTCGGCAACATCTCCTTCAACCCGATCAGCGCGCTGGCCCGCGCCACCATGCGGCAGATGTGCCTGCACGGCGGCACCCGCAAGGTCATCGAGATCATGATGACCGAGACGCTCTCGGTCGCCGAGGCCCTCGGCTGCGAGGTCGGTGTCTCCATCGAGCGCCGGCTCGCGGGCGCGGAGCGGGTCGGCGACCACCGCACCTCCACGCTCCAGGACCTGGAGCGCGGCAAGCCGCTCGAACTCGACGTACTCCTCGCGGCCGTCGTCGAGTTGGCGGAGATCACCGGCGTGTCGGTGCCCACCCTGCGCACCGTGCACGCCATCTCGGACCTGCTCGCGCTGAGGAGCGCCGCATGAACTCTGACGAACGCCGCACGAGGAAACGCGACCGCACCCCGAAGACCTACACCCGGCTCACCCATCCCCTCGTCCGGGACTCACGCGACGAGCCCTTCCGGCAGGCGAGCTGGGAGGAGGCGCTGGACCGTGCCGCCCAGGGCCTGGCGGCGGCCCGCGGCGCGTTCGGCATGTTCTCCTGCGCCCGCGCGACCAACGAGATGAACTACGTCGCCCAGAAGTTCGCCCGCGTCGTGATGGGCACCAACAACGTCGACTCCTGCAACCGCACCTGCCATGCGCCGAGCGTGGCGGGCCTGTCGGCGGCCTTCGGCTCGGGCGGGGGCACCTCCTCCTACGGGGAGATCGAACACACCGACGTCATCGTGATGTGGGGCTCCAACGCCCGCTTCGCGCACCCGATCTTCTTCCAGCACGTGCTGAAGGGCATCAGGAACGGCGCCCGGATGTACGCCGTCGACCCGCGCCGCACCTCCACCGCCGAGTGGGCGGAGAGCTGGCTCGGGCTGAACGTCGGCACGGACATCCCGATGGCGCACGCGATCGGCCGCGAGATCATCCACGCGGGCCTCGCGAACGAGGCGTTCATCGAGCGGGCGACGAGCGGCTTCGAGGAGTACAAGGCCCTGGTCGAGCCGTGGACGCTGTCCCTCGCCGAGAAGGTGACGGGCGTACCGGCTGCCGCCATAAGGGAGTTGGCGCACGCCTACGCCCGCGCCGAGCGCGCCCAGCTGTGCTGGACCCTCGGCATCACCGAGCACCACAACGGCACCGACAACGTCCGGGCGCTGATCAACCTGTCCCTGCTGACGGGGCATGTGGGCCGCTACGGCTCGGGCCTGCAACCCCTGCGCGGCCAGAACAACGTGCAGGGCGGCGGCGACATGGGCGCCATCCCCAACCGCCTCCCCGGCTTCCAGGACATCCTCGACCCCGACTCCCGCCTGAAGTTCGAGTCGGCCTGGGACACCGTCATCCAGCCGCACTACGGGCTCAACCTCACCGAGATGTTCGAGGCGATGGAGGAGGGCTCACTCAAGGCCGTCTACTGCATCGGCGAGAACCCGGCGCAGTCGGAGGCCGACAGCGAGCAGGCCGTACGGCGCATGCGGCAGCTGGACTTCCTCGTCGTCCAGGACATCTTCCTGACGAAGACAGCCGAGCTGGCCGACGTCGTCCTCCCCGCGACCGCCGGGTGGGCGGAGACCGACGGCACAACGACCAACAGCGAGCGGCGAGTTCAGCGGGTACGGCGGGCCGTCACCCCGCCGGGCGAGGCGCGCGAGGACATCGACATCATCTGCGAGCTGGCGGCCCGGCTCGGCCACGAGTGGAAGTACGCCGACGCCGAGGCCGTGTGGAACGAGCTCAGGTCCGTCTCGCCGGACCACTACGGGATGACGTACGAACGCCTGGAGGAGCACCAGGGCATCCAGTGGCCGTGCCCGACCACCGACGAGCTCGAACCGACCTACCTGCACGGCCGGTTGTGGGAGAAGGACCCGGCCAGGCGCGGCATGCCGGCGCCCTTCGGGATCGTCCAGCACGATCCGCCGGTCGACCTCACCGACGAGGAGTACCCGATCCGGCTCACCACCGGACGGCGGCTCGACTCCTACAACACCGGTGTGCAGAGCGGGAGTTTCGCCTCCCCGCTGCGCCGCGGCGAGTACGTCGAGCTGTGCCCGGAGGACGCCGAGCGGTACGGGGTCGTGGTCGGCGAGGAGGTCCAGGTGACCTCGCGGCGCGGGTCGGTCGTCGCGCCGGTGTGGGTCGACACCGCACTGCGGCCCGGGCTGGCCTTCATGACCATGCACTTTCCCGACGAGGTGGACACCAACCAGCTGACGATCGAGGCGAACTGCCCGATCGCGGGGACGGCGGAGTTCAAGGCGTCGGCGATCCGGATCGAGAAGCTCCCCGTCGCGACCATCGTGAGGTGACGTAAGTGGACCTGCACTTCGGCGACAGCAAACCGACGGACGACGAACGGGCGGCCGTCGACGCCCTGTTGGGCCCGCCGGAGTCCTCCTGGGAGGGCGCCGACCGCTCCGACGCCGACCTGCGATGGGCGCGCGGCGGACGCGAGGCCCGGGACCGCCGCGACCTGCTGTTGCCGGGGCTGCACGCGATCAACGACCGGGTCGGCTGGATCAGCGAGGGCGCCCTCGACTACCTGTGCCGGCGGCTGACGGTGCCGCCGGCGGAGGCGTACGGCGTCGCTACCTTCTACGCCATGTTCTCGGTCAAGCCGCGGCCCGCGACCGTGCTCCACGTGTGCACGGACCTCGCGTGCGCGGCCGCCGGGGCGAGCGAGCTCTGCGCCGGGATCGAGGCACGGCTCGGGCTCGGCAGTGGTGTGTCGGTCGAGCGCAGTCCCTGCCTGGGCCTGTGCGAACGCGCTCCGGCGGCGCTCGCGATCAAGGCGGGGGATCCGGTGCGTACGGCGGTCTCGGCGCCGGCGACCGTGCACGACGCGGTCCTCGCCGCGAGCGCGCCGGACTCGGCACCCGAGGAGCCGCCGGCGGCAGTGGCGGTCCCCCAGGCGGGCGGCGACGACCTCGTACTGCTCCGGCGCGTCGGCGTCGTCGACCCGTCGTCGCTGGACGACTACCGCGCCCACGGCGGCTACACCGCCCTGCGCCGGGCGTTCGAGCTCGGTCCGGCCGGAGTCATCCGCGAGGTCACCGACTCCGGCCTGGTCGGGCGTGGCGGCGCCGCCTTCCCCACCGGCCGCAAATGGCAGGCCACGGCGTCGCAGCCCGACCGTCCGCACTACGTCGTCTGCAACGCCGACGAATCCGAGCCGGGCACCTTCAAGGACCGCGTGATCATGGAGGGCGACCCGTACGCGCTGGTCGAGGCGATGACGATCGCGGCGTACGCGACCGGCGCGCACCAGGGATACCTGTACCTGCGCGGCGAGTACCCACGCGCCCTGCACCGCCTGGAACACGCGCTGGCGCAGGCACGCGCGCGTGGCCTGCTCGGCGCTGACATCCTCGGCCAGGGATACACCTTCGACATCGAGATACGCAGGGGCGCGGGCGCGTACATCTGCGGCGAGGAGACGGCTCTCTTCAACTCGATCGAGGGCTACCGGGGCGAGCCTCGCTCGAAGCCGCCGTTCCCCGTGGAGAAGGGCCTGTTCGGCAAGCCCACGGTGGAGAACAACGTGGAGACGCTGGTCAACGTACTGCCGGTCCTGACCATGGGAGCACCGGCGTACGCGGCGATCGGCACGGCGAAATCCACCGGGCCGAAACTGTTCTGCGTGTCCGGGAGCGTGGAGCGGCCCGGCATCTACGAGCTCCCCTTCGGCGCCACGCTCGGCGAGCTGCTGGAGCTGGCCGGAGTGCGGAAAAGGCTGCGAGCGGTGCTGCTGGGCGGTGCGGCGGGCAGCTTCGTACGGCCCGACGAACTGGACATCCCGCTCACCTTCGAGGGCACGCGCCAGGCGGGCACGACGCTCGGCTCGGGCGTGGTCATGGCCTTCGACGACACGGTTCCGCTGCCCCGGCTGCTGCTGCGCATCGCCGAGTTCTTCCGCGACGAGTCGTGCGGACAGTGCGTGCCGTGCCGGGTCGGGACCGTACGGCAGGAGGAGGCACTGCACCGGATCGTTCAGCGCACGGGTGCCGCGGCCGCCGATGACATCGCCCTGCTCAGGGAGGTCGGCCGCGCCATGCGGGACGCCTCGATCTGCGGTCTCGGGCAGACCGCGTGGAATGCCGTGGAATCCGCCATCGACCGTCTGGGGGCGTACGAATGACCGTGACACCGCTGGGGATCCCGCGCCGACTGCTGGAGTTCACCATCGACGGGGAGCCGGTGCGCACCCCCGAGGGGTCGACGATCCTGGACGCCTGCCGGGCGGTCGGGAAGGACGTCCCGACGCTGTGCGAAGGGGACACGCTGAGGCCCAAGAACGCGTGCCGGGTCTGTGTCGTCGAGGTCGAGGGCTCACGCACCCTCGTCCCGGCCTGCTCCCGCAAGGCCGAGCCCGGCATGGAGGTCAGGACCGACACGGAGCGCGCGAGGCACAGCCGCAAGATCGTCCTGGAGCTCCTCGCCTCCTCGGTGGACCTGTCGACGACCCCGCGGGTCGCCGAGTGGATCAAGGAGTACGAGGCCAAGCCGGACCGCTTCGGCCCCGACGCGGCCCGGCTGAACGAGGAGCCGAAGGTCGACAACGACCTGTACGTGCGGGACTACGACAAGTGCATCCTCTGTTACAAGTGCGTGGACGCGTGTGGGGACCAGTGGCAGAACACGTTCGCGATCTCCGTGGCCGGGCGGGGATTCGGCACGCGGATCGCCGTGGAGCATGATGCGCCGCTGACCGATTCGGCGTGCGTCTACTGCGGGAACTGCATCGAGGTGTGTCCGACGGGTGCGCTGTCGTTCAAGTCGGAGTTCGACATGCGGGCGGCGGGTACCTGGGACGAGTCGCAGCAGACCGAGACGACCACCGTGTGCGCCTACTGCGGTGTGGGCTGCAACCTCACCCTCCACGTGCAGGACAATGAGATCGTGAAGGTCACCTCGCCGCACGACAACCCGGTGACCCACGGCAACCTCTGCATCAAGGGCCGTTTCGGCTACCAGCACGTACAGAACCGGGACTGAGACACACATGGGACGAGTCACGGAACGACGCAAGGTCATCCGGATCCGGGACGGAGCGGTCTCCAGCCGCCCGGACACGCTCGTGGCCGAGGAACCGCTGGAGATCCGCCTCAACGGGAAGCCGCTCGCGATCACCATGCGCACCCCGGGCGACGACTTCGCGCTGGCGGCCGGCTTCCTGGTGAGCGAGGGCGTACTGGCGGAGCAGGGCGATCTGCAGAACATCGTGTACTGCGCGGGCGCCACGGCGGACGGGTCGAACACATACAACGTGGTGGACGTGAAGACGGCGCCGGGGGTCGCCATCCCCGACATCACGCTGGAGCGGAACGTCTACACGACCTCGTCCTGCGGACTGTGCGGCAAGGCGTCGCTGGACGCGGTGCGTACGACGGCCCGCTGGCCCATCGACGACACGCACGGCGGCCACACTCCCCCGGTCCGGCTCGACCCCGACCTGCTCGCGGGCCTCCCCGACCGGCTGCGCGCGGCCCAGCGGGTCTTCGACCGGACCGGGGGCCTGCACGCGGCGGCCCTGTTCACCGAGGACGGCGAGCTGCTGGACATACGGGAGGACGTGGGCCGGCACAACGCGGTCGACAAGCTGGTCGGCCGCGCGTTGCAGAACGGCGACCTGCCCCTGTCCCGCACGGTCCTCCTCGTCTCCGGCCGGGCCAGCTTCGAGCTCGCCCAGAAGGCGGTCATGGCCGGCATCCCGGTCCTGGCGGCGGTCTCGGCCCCCTCCTCCCTCGCGGTGGACCTGGCCGCGGAGACGGGGCTGACACTGGTGGGTTTCCTGCGGGGCAGCTCCATGAACGTGTACGCGGGCGAACACCGGCTCGCCCTGCGGACCGCGGCCGCCCAGGCCTGACCGGCTCCCCGCGACACGGCGGCGGGGCCCCCGACCGGCGGGGAGCGCCCCCTGCGCCGCAAGGGGCCCCGTCTCAGACGACCACCTGCGCTGCCGTCACCACCGTGCCCAAGCGCGGGAAGTCGAGCCGTACCGACGCCTCGTGCTCGGCCGCCGTGAACGCCGTCATCGCGTCCTCGACGAAGACCAGCTCGTAGCCGAGGTCGCCGGCGGCGCGGGCGGTGGACTCGACGCCGAGGTTGGTGGCGATGCCGCCGAACACCAAGGTGGTGACGCCGCGTTCGCGGAGGCGGTCGTCCAGGCCCGTGCCCTGGAAACCGCCGATGGTGCGCTTCACGATCTCGATGTCGCCCTCCTTCAGCAGCCCTGCCACCAGGCCGCTGCCGGGCGGCTGTTCGGCGACACCGGCCCGTTCGACACGGACGAGGACGACGGTCCCTCCCGCCGAGCGGAAGGAGGCCGCCAACTCCTCGCACGTCACGAGGACTTCGGTTCCCTTACGGGGCTCCAGGGGCAGCGCGACGATCCGGTCCATCAGGTCGACGAGTACGAGGGCGGTGCGCGCGGGGTCGAGCGCGAGTGGTGCGGTCATGACGGAACGTTATCCGCCGTCACCGCTGCGTACCGGAAATCCGGATCAACAGGTCCATGAACCGGTCGCGCTCGGCCGGCGAGAGGGACGCGAGGAGCGCGTCGTTGGCCTCGCGGGCCGCTTTCTCGCAGCGCTCCAGCAGGCGTGCGCCCTCATCGGTGAGGGAGACCGCGTTCTTGCGCCGGTCGTTCGGATCCGGCGCGCGCACCACCAGTGCCCGCGCCTGGAGGTCGTTGAGGATCCCGACCAGGTCCTTGGGGTCGAGCTGGACGCTGCGCCCGAGATCGGCCTGCGCGACGGGAGCGAGGTCGCGCACGGCGGAGAGTACGACGTGGTGCCACATCTTCATCCCCTCCGCGGCCAGCGCCTCGGCCACCAGGGCTCGGCCGCGCGCGGCCGCACGCCCGAGCAGCCAGCTGGGCAGGGAGCGGATCGCGGGGAGGGGGGCTTCGGGCATGCATCGCAGCCTAGCCGAAAGTCATTGGACTTCCCAACGACTCGGCATCTATCGTTGGGACCACCAACGTTCTGGAGGTGTGGTTGATGCGTCGTGTCCGGTACGACTCCCCGGGCGGCCCGCTCTTCATGGAGGAGGCACCCGTCCCCGAACCGGCCGCCGGCGAGCTCCTCGTCCGCTGCGAGGCGATCGGCGTCACGCTTCCCGTCGTACGCAAGGTCACCGAGGCAGCAGAGCCGGTCGCGCTCGGGGGAGAGATCGCCGGGGAGGTCGTGGCCGTCGGCGAGGGGGTCAGCCGGTTCCGGCTGGGCGACCGGGTCACGGGACTGTGCTTCGGGCACGGGTACGCCGACTTCGCACCGCTGCTGGAGACCATGGCCTCCCCGGTGCCGGACGACGCCTCGGCCGTCGACGCGGTGGCCCTGGTCCGCAGCGGCCTGGTCGCACTCGGCGCGCTGGAGGCCGCCCGGCCCGAGCGCGGAGAGGCGGCACTGGTCACCGCGGCGGCGAGCGGTGTCGGGCATCTCGCCGTGCAGCTCGCGCGGGCCCGGGGCGCGGGGCGGGTCGTGGGTGCCGTGTCCGATCCGGCCAAGGCGGACTTCGTGCGCTCCCTCGGCGCAGACGACGTCGTCGCCTACGGGGAGGGCACTTGGGGAGCCCCCGTCGACTACGTCCTCGATGCGGTCGGCGGCGAGCTCCTCACCCCGGCCCTCGCCGCGCTCACCCCGGGCGGGCGGCTCGTGGCGTACAGCTCGGGCGGCGGGACGATCCAGGCGTACGACCTTCTCGTGGGCGCCAAGTCCGTCGTCGGGTTCCAGATGGCGCGCATCGCCCGCGGGGAGCCGGAGTTGTACGAGCGGTGGCGCAGGGAGCTGTGGGAGTTGTTCGCCGAGGGCACGCTGAAGCCTGCCGTACACGGGGAGTTCGGGCTTCAGGAGGCGGCCGAGGCGCACGCGGCGATCGAGTCGCGGAGCAACCGAGGGAAAGTGGTACTCCATCCGTGACGTGACACGTGCACGGTTCTTGTGATGTGTGCGATAGCCCAACTAACGTCTGTGATGCGCACTTTGGACGTGGGATGTCCGAATGTTCAGATGCCTGGACACATGACCAGACGATGAAGGGCGGGCCGCACCATGCCGTCAAGAGTTCGCGCACGTCTCAGAGCTGCCCTCGTCGCGGCCGTCGCCACCACGGCGACCGCCGCGACCTTAGGTCCGGCTGAGTCCCAACCCACCACCCGGACACCGCTGTTCGAGCAGCAGCTGCTCTTCAAGGCCTCCCAGGACCCCGGGTACACCTGCTTCCGGATCCCGGCGATCGTGAAGACCAAGGACGGCACGCTGCTGGCGTTCGCCGAGGGGCGGGTGCTCAACTGCGGTGACGCCGCCGACATCGACATCGTCCTCAAGCGGTCGACGGACGGTGGCCGCACCTGGGGGCCGCTCCAGGTCGTCAACGAGGGCGACGGCGACACGCACGGGAACCCGGCGCCGATCGTGGACCGCGAGACCGGCCGCATCCTGCTGGCGGAGACGTACAACACGGGCCGTACGGACAGCGGCAGTTGCTCCGTCCCGTGCAAGCGCACCCCCCATCTCCAGTACAGCGACGACGACGGCCTGACCTGGTCGGCACCGCGCGATCTGAGCGCCGAAATACTGCCCGCGAACTGGAACTCCTGGTACGCCACCGGCCCCGTGCACGGCATCCAGCTCACCGGGGGCAAGCACGCCGGGCGGCTCGTCTTCGGCGTCAACACCGAGACCTGGGACGGCAGTCGGGTCACCGCCAACCACGCCGCCCTCATCGTCAGCGACGACGGCGGCGACAACTGGCGGATCGGCGCCACCGACTCCTGGCCCATCGCCGCGGCCGACGGCACCTTCCGGCAGAAGCCGTCCGAGGTGACCCTCACCGAGCGCACGGACGGCACGATCCTCATCAGCGGCCGGGAACAGGACGGCACCGACCTCGGCCACCGCTCCCAGACGTACAGCCGTGACGGCGGTGACAGCTTCACCGGCCCCTTCCGGGACATTCCTGACCTCTACACGCCCCAGGTCCAGGGCGCCACGCTCCGCCTGGGCAAACGCCTCCTGCTGTCCGCCCCGGGCGATCCCGACCGCCGCCGGACCATGATGATCCGGTCGTCCTGGAACGGCGGCACCACCTGGGACAGCGTGGACCGCGGCAAGGTCGTGACGACGGACTGGTCGGGCTACTCCGACATGGTCGACATCGACGCGTCCACGGTGGGCCTGATGTACGAGGGCGGCGCCGTCGACGCGCGCGACGAGATCCGCTTCGCCCGCTTCGACGAGGCCTGGCTCGGACCGCGCCGCGGCCCCGACCCGACCACCCCCGACCTCGCCCCGAGCGCACCCCGCGCCACCGTCCTCGGGGGCGCCGAGACGACGGACGGCGTGTTCGGCAACGCCCTGGAGTTCGACGGCGACGACGACGCCGTACGCCTGCCGTACCGGACCCGACTTCCGCTCGGCACCGGTGAGTTCACCGTCTCGTTGTTCTTCCGCTACTCCGCCACCGCCGGCGAGCAGCCGTTCCTGTGGATGGGCGGGATCGGCTCCACCCAGCCCCAGGTCTGGCTGCGCGGCGAGCCCGACAACGACCGGGTGCGCGCCCTGATCACCACACGGCAGGGATTCGGGACCGTGCGCACCGCGTCCATGTGGGCCACCGGCGCCCACAACGACGGCGAGTGGCACCACCTCGCCCTGCGGCGCGGTGGAGGACAGCTGACGCTCTTCCTGGACGGTACGGCGATCAGCACCGCGGACGTGCCCGGTTCGGTCAGCCGGAACTCGCCGTTCGGCGTGCACGTCGGCCAGCGCATGGACAGCCGGGCCTTCCTCACCGGCGCGATCGACGACGTCCACGTGTGGAACCGGGCGCTCGGCGACGCGGAGATCAACGCCGCGGCGCAGGTCACCGCCCGCAAGAGTTCGGCCACTGCCGATACCGTCCTGTGGCTGCCCATGGACCAGGTGCGCTGAGACCACTAACGTCCCGGGCGTGCCCGACGACACACGAGCACGGCAGCGCACGGGAACCGGCCTCGGACTCCTGCTGGCCCTGGTTCTCGGGGCCGTGCTGCTCACCGCCCTCCCGGACGACGGCGAACGGGAGGGCGGTGGCGCGTGTGCCCCGCACTCGGTCGCGTCCTGGAAGGCCGACGACGGCCTCACCGCCGAGTTCGCCCGCTACGGCGACGACCCCTCCCGCACCGACGACTGGACCGGCGGCGACGGCACCCACTCGGTGCGGCTGCCGGACGGCCGGCTGCTGTGGCTGTTCTCGGACACCTACCTCGGCCAGGTGTACGCCCCTCCCAACCCGTTCGGCGAGTCCCACACCTGGCGGGACACCGCCGCGCCCCTGGTGCGCAACTCCGCGGCCGTCATGCGCGACGGACGCCTGGAGCGCACCCTGCCCACCCCGCTCTTTCCCGACCCGGCCCCGAACCAGTGGCGCTGGCCGGTGGCGGCCCGTGTCGAGCCCCGCTCCCCCGGCTCCTCCGAGCAGGTCCTGCGGGTGCTGCTGTGGGTGCGCACGGCCGGGCAGTCCCCCTGGATCTACGGTGTGCCCACCGCCACCGAGGTCGCCACGCTCTCGCTGCCCGACCTGCGGGTCGAGTCGGTCGTCAAGGTCCTCGACCAGCAGCTGGTGCCGGATCCCTCCCGGCGGGTCCTGTTCGGCACGACGCTGGTCGAGGAGGACGGCTGGACGTACGTCTTCGGGGGCGACGACGGCCAGGCCGCGTCCCGGCCGGCCTCGCACGCGTACGTCGCGCGCGTGCCGAAAGGCAGGCTGGCCGAGCCGGGTGCCTGGCAGTACTGGAACGGCTCCGCGTGGGCCGAGGCCGGCGCCGCCCGGCCACGCTCGGTGCTCGGGGACGGGCAGCGCAAGGGGGTGGGCAGCGCGTTCTCGGTGGCGCGGGTGCGGGGGACGTACGTCCTGTTCACGATGGCCGCGGGCACCGAGGGGCTGACGACCGTCACGTCGTACTGGGCCTGCTCCCCCGCCGGCCCGTGGCACGGGCCGACGAAGGACTTCAGCCCGTCGCTGCCGCAGGGCGGCCAGGTCGCCGCGTACAACCCGCAGGCGCACCCCGAGCTGAGCGACGACGGGCGTCTCGTGGTCAGCTACGACGTCAACTGGCTGGAGACGGGCGGCGCCGCGGCGCAGCTCAACCGGAACGTGTCCCTGTACCGACCGCGGTTCGTGACGCTGCGGCTGGCGCCGACGCGCTGACCGGCTCCGGGGCGTCGACGTCGACGTCGGCGTCGACCTCGGCGTCGACCTCGGCGTCGTGGGCCCGGCGCTTGGCGATGACCGCGCACACCATCAGCTGCATCTGGTGGAAGAGCATCAGCGGCAGCACGGCCAGCGAGGCGTGCGCGCCGAACAGGACGCTCGCCATGGGCAGGCCGGAGGCGAGGGACTTCTTGGAGCCGGCGAACTGGATCGCGATGCGGTCCTCGCGGTTGAAGCGCAGCGCCTTGGCGCCGTACCAGGTCAGGGCGAGCATGACGGCCAGCAGCACGGCCTCGACGGCGAGCAGGCCGGCCAGCCGGATCGGGCTCACCTGGTGCCAGATGCCCTGGACCATGCCCTCGCTGAACGCGGTGTAGACGACCAGCAGGATCGAGCCGCGATCGACCAGCCCGAGGACCTTCTTGTGCCGGGCGACGAAGCCGCCGATCCAGCGGCGCAGCAGCTGCCCCGCGACGAACGGCACCAGCAGCTGCAGCACGATCTGGACCACCGAGTCGGCGGAGAAGCCGCCCGCGCTGCTGCCGAGCACGGCCGCCGCGAGGAGCGGGGTGATGACGATGCCGACGAGGGAGGAGAAGGAGCCCGCGCAGATCGCGGCGGGCACGTTGCCGCGGGCCATCGAGGTGAAGGCGATCGACGACTGGATGGTCGACGGCACGAGGGTGAGGAAGAGCAGGCCCTGGTAGAGGGGGTGCGTCAGGAGCACCGGGACCAGGCCGCGGGCGGCCAGACCCAGCAGCGGGAAGGCGACGAAGGTGCAGGCCAGGACGGTGACATGGAGCCGCCAGTGCTTCAGCCCGTCCATCGCCTCACGGGTGGACAGCCGGGCGCCGTAGAGGAAGAAGAGGAAGGCGATCGCGGCCGTGGAGGCACCGGACGCCACGTCGGAGGCCGTCCCGCGCGCCGGGAAGAGGGCCGCGAGGCCCACGGTCCCGAGCAGCAGCAGGACGTACGGGTCGATCGGCATCCAACGCGGCCATTGCAGGCGTTTCACTGTGCTCCACTACTTCGCTGTCTCGACTCGGCTGTCGCTTCGCTGAACTTCGGGTTCCCGGCACGGACGTGCCCTCTCCATCGTCCTCCGGCGATCAGCGATCGGGAATCCGGCATACCACTCTGACTGTCATCACGTTCCGCGATAACGGCGGGTAGCCTGGGAGCGTGTACGACCCCTCCCATCTGCGTACGTTCCTCGCGGTGGCCCAGACCCTGAGCTTCACCCAGGCGGCCCGTCGCCTCGGCCTGCGCCAGTCGACCGTCAGCCAGCACGTGCGGCGCCTGGAGGACGCCACCGGGCGGCCGTTGTTCGCCCGGGACACCCACTCCGTGGAGCTGACCGAGGACGGCGAGGCGATGCTCGGCTTCGCCCGCCGGATCCTGGAGGTGCACGAGCAGGCGACGGCGTTCTTCACCGGCACCCGGCTGCGCGGCCGACTCCGCTTCGGCGCGTCCGAGGACTTCGTCCTGACCCGCCTGCCGGAGATCCTGGAGGGCTTCCGTTACGACCACCCGGAGGTCGACCTGGAACTGACGGTCGAGCTCTCGGGCACGCTGCACGAGCAGCTTTCCGCCGGAAAGCTGGACCTGGTGCTGGCCAAGCGACGCCCGGAGGATCCACGGGGCGAGCTGGTCTGGCACGACCGGCTGGTGTGGATCGGCGCGGAGCGGCTGCGCCTGGAGCCGGACCGTCCGGTGCCGTTGATCGTCTATCCGCCGCCGGGCATCACGCGGGCACTCGCCTTGGAGGCGCTGGAGCGGCAAGGGCGGGAATGGCGGATCGTGTGCACGAGCGGCAGCCTCAACGGCCTCGTCGCGGCGGCGCGGGCCGGTCTCGGCGTGATGGCGCACTCACGGGGCCTGATCCCGCCGGGACTGGTGCGTATGCCCGACCGGGCCGGGCTGCCGGAGCTGGGCCGGGTCGATTTCGTGCTGGTCCACGGCCACCGCCGCACGGCGGCACAGGGCGCGGCGGACGCACTGGCGGCGGCGATCCTGGCGGGCGGGGACCGGCTGCACAGGCGTTAGGGACGTCGCTGGTACGTCAGCTGTTTCACCCTCCGCAGGAACGGTGACGCCTCCACGTGCTGGACACCCTCCAGGCGGCCGAGGGGGCCGCTGAGGTAGGCGTACAGGTCGGCGGAGTTTCTGACGACCACCGTCGCGACCATGTTGCAGGGGCCGGCCGTCGCCGCGGCATGGGCGATCTCGTCGTGGGCGGCGAGGGCCTCGCCGACGGACGTCAGCGCGGCGGTGGTGGTGGTGATCCACAGGTGGGCGGCGAAGGGGTAGCCGATGGCCTCGGACCGGTACTCCACGTCGAGGTACACCGCTGCGGACGCCAGCAGCGCGGCGAGGCGGCGCTTCACCGCGGACTCCGAGCGGCCGGTGGCGCGCTGGAGTTCGGGGTAGGTGGCGCGTCCGTCGCGTTCCAGGGCGGCGAGCAGGGGTTCGTCGTCGGCGTCGATGCGGGCCGGTCCCGGGGCGGGGAGCGCCTCGGGCCGCAGTGCCGCGACCTGGTCGTCCGTGAGCACCCGGAACTTGCGCAGCCAGCCGGTCGGCCCGCCGTAGAAGCGGTGCAGCATCTGGTGGGCCCGGATCTCCAGGACGCGCGGCGTGCGGGGCAGTTTGCCGAGCAGGAGGTCGTCGCGGTCGCCCTGGCTGCGCGGCCGGGTTCCGAAGATGACCTCGGTGCCGCCCGAGGCGATCCCGATCCAGTTGGTGTCGGGCCGTTTGGCCAGCGCCTCCGCGATGACCTGAGCGCTGTCCGGCACGCAGCGCAGCCGCAGCGTCCACTGGTCCTGGCCGAGGCGCTCGGCGTCGCGGATGGCCACCACCCGCAGACCGGCCTCGGCGCAGAGCCTGCGGTAGCGGCGGGCGATCGTCTGGTCGGAGACGCCGAGCACCTCCCCGAGGCGGGCGAAGGACGCCCGGCCGTTCACCTCCAGCGCGTCCAGCAGCTGAAGGTCCAGCTTGTCGAACGTGTCGGATTCCATCTCCAAGACGGCTTCTCCTGTCGGATTCCGGCAGCCCACTGCCCGCTACGGGCGTGATCGGCCGCGCGCGCCCATCGTACGGAGGGATGAGCAACAGCCGCAGGAGGGGAAGAGGAACCATGCGTACATGGGGGCCGCTCACGGCCGTGTGCCTGAGCACGTTCATGTTGTTGCTGGACGTGACGATCGCGGTCGTCGCGCTGCCGGACATGGCTCGGGCGCTGGACGGGTCGCTGGGTGATCTGCAATGGGTGATGGACGGGTACGCGCTGGCGCTGGCCGCGCTGCTGCTGGGCCTGGGGGCCGCGGCGGACGTGCTGGGCAGGCGGCGCGTGCATGTCGTGGGGGTCGTCGTCTTCGCGGTGGCGTCGCTGCTGTGCGGGCTCGCGACGGGGCCGGGGATGCTGGTGGCGGCGCGGGGGCTGCAGGGCATCGGCGCGGCGGCCATGTTCGCCACGACGCTGCCGCTGCTCGGCTCCGTCTACCAGGGCAAGCGGCGGTCGATGGCGCTGGGCGTGTGGGGCGCGGTCAGCGGTGCGGCGGCCGCGGTGGGGCCGATCGTCGGCGGCCTGC
Source organism: Streptomyces sp. T12 (assembly GCF_028736035.1). Lineage (NCBI taxonomy): Bacteria > Bacillati > Actinomycetota > Actinomycetes > Kitasatosporales > Streptomycetaceae > Streptomyces > Streptomyces sp. T12. Next base: position 9,096,630 of record NZ_CP117866.1, on the reverse strand, counting down.
TCACCGACGGACCGGGCTGGCGGTGGATCTTCTACGTCAACCTGCCGGTGAGCGTGGCCGCGGTGTGGCTGACGCTGCGGGTGGTGCCGGAGTCGCGGGGTGCGCGCGGGCGTCGTGTCGACTGGGCGGGAACCGTGACGTTCGCGGCGTTCGCGGGGGCGGTGACGTACGGGGCCGTGCGGGCCGGGAGCCATGGGTGGAGCGCGAGCGGGACCCTGGTGTGGTTCGCGGCAGCGGTCGTGGCGCTGGGCTGCTTCCTCGTGGTGGAGCGGCGGGCCGCCGATCCGCTGCTGGATCCGCGGCTGTTCCTGCGGCCCGCGTTCTCCGGGGTGATGGCGGGCGCGCTCGCCTTCAACGCGGCGGCGTTCGGTGTCATGGCGTACACCTCGATCTGGTTGCAGACCCTGCTCGGGATGAGCCCGGTGCGCGGCGGGGCGGTCTTCCTGTGGCTGTCGCTCGCCTCGTTCGTGGTCGCCGCGGCCGGCGGACGGCTGCTGCACGGGGTGCCGGCGCGGTTCACCATCGGAGGCGGGCTGCTGCTGATCGGCGCGGGCCAGTACTGCATGGCGGTCCTGGACGCCGGGTCGACGGCAGGCGCCCTGGTGCCGGGTCTTGTGCTGGTGGGCGTCGGTACGGGGCTGGTGTCGCCCGGCATCGCGGGCGCCGCGCTGGCCGCCGTACCGCAGGAACGGGCCGGCATGGCGGGCGGTGCGGTGAACACCTTCCGGCAGCTCGGGTACGCCCTCGGCATCGCCCTGTGGGGCACGGTGCTGACCTCGCGGATGCGGGACACGCTGCCGCAGGAGGCGGCCCATGCCCTGGCGGGCGGCGGCGCCGGTGCGCTGCGGAGCGCGTTCGGCGAGGAGAGGCTGCGCGCCGCCTTCGCCGACGGGCTGGACGCGGTGGCGGTGGCGGCGGGGTCGACCGCGCTGGTGGCCGGAGTGCTGGTGCTCGCCCTGGTCAGGAGGGCCGTGACGAAAACCGGAGTGACAGCTTCGGCCCCCGGCACGCTGACAGAGGAGACGGCGGAGGAGACGAGGGAAGAGACGAAGCAGGCGTGGACGACACGCCGGGGATGACCTGATCAACAGGGCCCGTACCGGGTAATCGGGTCGTCCCGTACCGGGTAATCGGGTCGTACAGATTCGGTGGAGATTACGGGCCCGAAACTTACTCAACCGTCAGTTTTCTGTCCGACCCTTCCCCATGTGAGCGCATTTTCCCGCGCTGACCAGTGCGTACCTGAGCACCCGTCGATTTCCGGCCCCCTCCCGTCCGAAACGCGGGTGGGGTAGCTTTCACGGCGCTGAGCGGAGCTTCAGCCGAGGCATATCGGAGCGGGGAGCGGGGTTTGCGCGAGTTCACCAACCCTCCGTTGGCGTTGGCACCGCCGGTGGGCGGCCTGGCCGACGTCGTCTTCGAGCATGCCCAGGAGGATCCGCTGTATGTCGCCCTCGGCCGCAAGGACGAGGACGGGCAGTGGCGGGACGTCACCGCCGCCGAGTTCCGGGACGAGGTGCTCGCCCTGGCCAAGGGCCTGCTCGCCCGGGGCATCCGGTTCGGCGACCGGGTCGCGATCATGTCCCGTACCCGGTACGAGTGGACGCTCTTCGACTTCGCCCTGTGGACGATCGGCGCCCAGGTGGTGCCGATCTACCCCACCTCCTCGGCGGAACAGTGCTTCTGGACGCTGTACGACGCCGAGTGCTCGGCGGCGGTCGTCGAGCACGAGGACCACGCGATGACGATCGCCACCGTCATCGACCGGCTGCCCCGGCTGCACCAGCTGTGGCAGCTGGACTCGGGCGCCGTGCAGGAGCTGTACGACGCCGGCGCCCACCTCGACGACGAGGTGGTCCACCGCCACCGGCAGGCGGTCACCCCCGACTCCGTCGCGACGATCATCTACACCTCCGGCACCACGGGGCGCCCCAAGGGCTGTGTCATCTCGCACGGCAACTTCATGTACGAGGCGGACACGGTCATCCAGCGCTGGGAGCCGGTGTTCCACTCCAAGAAGGGCGACGAGGCGGCGACCCTGCTGTTCCTGCCGCTGGCGCACGTCTTCGGCCGGATGGTGCAGGTCGCCGCGATCCGCGGCAAGGTCCGCTTCGGTCACCAGCCGCAGATGAACGCGGCCGCCCTGCTGCCGGACCTCGCCGCGTTCAAGCCGACGTTCTTCCTCGCCGTGCCGTACATCTTCGAGAAGGTCTTCAACGCCGCACGCCGCAAGGCCGAGAAGGAGGGCAGGTCGGGCGCCTTCGAGAAGGCCGTCGAGGTGGCCGTGAAGTACGCGGACGCCATGGAGGCCAAGGCGTGGGGCATCGGTCCCGGCCCGTCGGCCGGTCTGCGCATGCAGCACCAGCTCTTCGACAAGCTCGTCTACTCCAAGATGCGGGCGGCGATGGGCGGCCGCATCCGGCAGGCGATGACCGGTGGTTCGGGGATGGACCGCCGGCTGGGTCTGTTCTTCGCGGGCGCCGGCGTCCATGTCTACGAGGGATACGGCCTCACCGAGTCCACGGCGGCCGCGACCGCCAACCCGCCCTATCGCACCCGCTACGGCACCGTCGGCCAGCCCATCCCGGGCATGACCGTGCACATCGCGGACGACGGCGAGATCTGGCTGCACGGCGCCAACGTCTTCCAGGGCTACCTCAACAACCAGAAGGCCACCGACGCGGCCCTGCACGACGGCTGGCTGGCCACCGGCGACCTGGGCTCCCTCGACGAGGACGGCTACCTCACCATCACCGGCCGCAAGAAGGAGATCCTGGTCACGTCCGGCGGCAAGAGCGTCTCGCCGGGCGTGCTGGAGGAGCGCGTCCGGGACCACCCCCTGGTCGCCCAGTGCATCGTCGTCGGCAACGACCGCCCGTACATCGCGGCCCTGGTCACCCTCGACCAGGAGGCCGTCGAGCACTGGCTGATGATGCGCGACAAGCCCCAGATGACCGCGGCCCAGCTGGTCCGCGACGCCGACCTGGAGACCGAGGTGCGGCGCGCGGTCGTCGCCGCCAACACCCTTGTCTCGCAGGCCGAGTCGATCCGCACCTTCCGTATCCTCGCGCAGCCGTTCACCGAGGAGCACGGACTGCTCACGCCGTCGCTGAAGCTGAAGCGCAAGGCGATCGAGAACGCCTATGCCAACGAGGTCGAGGCGCTGTACCGGGCCTGAGCCGGCCTGTGGAAGGGCCGCCTCAGACGAGCTGGTAGCCGCGCAGACCGGTGAGCAGCAGGTGGCAGTCGCGCAGGGAGTCCGAGGTGTCGCCGAGTGAGCGGTAGATGCCCCACTTCGGGCGGACCCGGTCGTCCAGGAAGGTGTCGACGCCCGTGCGCGACTTGTCGATCAGCGTCGTGCCGCCGCTCTTGAGGATCCATCGCACCGAACCGGACGTACCGTCACCGACCTTGATCTGGAAGTCGACGTCGGTCCACCGGTCGTGCAGCGGGGCGAGCGGGGTGCGGCCGACGAGGGTTCCGGAGATGGGCAGGTGGAGTTCGATGGTCTGCTCCGCGCCGACGCGGCGCAGCGACTGCACGACGATCGGCGAGGAGCCGGCGCCGGGCTGCTTCATCTGCATGATGTGCGTGAAGGTGGTCGTGGCCTTCAGCGAGCTCGGGATGTACATCGAGTACGTGACCCGCCAGGTCTGGCCCGGCAGCCACTTCAGGTAGCCCGCGGACGTACGCAGGCCGGTGACCTCCTGGCGCTGACGGTCGGTCGCGGTGTCCCGGTCCACGGTGTGCATGGTGAAGCGCCAGTTGTCGCCCTCCGGGCGGATGTGGGGCGCGCCCGCGGGGTGCGAGTCGGCGCGGTCGTCCTCGACGGTCTCGAAGGCCCGCAGACCGTCGGACCGCGCGGACGGGGACCATTTCAGCTGCCAGGAGGCGGCGTTCGCGGGGGTGGCGGACAGTCCGACGGCGGCGGTCGCGGCGCCGCCCAGGGCCGCGCCGAGCAGGGTTCGGCGGCTGGTGCTCATGGCTGCTCCCTCAGGGTGGGGGTGAAGGGCCGGGCTCTCAGCACCCAGGCGCGCGCCTGGGGTTCACATATCTGCACCACGTTCATCGACCGGTTCGGCCGTGCCTACAGAGTCGCGACATGACGGGCCACGGTCAATGGTCCGGACCTGTAAAGCGGTCAGCAGTTTCGATCGGATTCCGCCGTCAGGAATGCATCACGCCACGTGATCGTTGACGATATGAGTACCACCTGACGACAACCGTAAGGATCAAGAGCTCGTGAGCAGCAAGGTCCCCCCGATCACCCTCAACAACGGCGTCGAGATGCCCCAGCTGGGCTTCGGCGTCTGGCAGGTGCCGGACGACGAGGCGGAGCAGGCGGTCAGCACGGCGCTGGAGGCCGGGTACCGCAGCATCGACACAGCGGCGATCTACGGCAACGAGGAGGGCACCGGCAAGGCCATCGCCGCCGCCGGCATCCCCCGCGAGGACATCTTCGTCACCACCAAGCTCTGGAACGGCGACCAGGGGTACGACTCCACCCTGCGCGCCTTCGACGTGTCGCTGGGCAAGCTCGGTCTGGACTACGTCGACCTGTACCTCATCCACTGGCCGCTGCCGGCCCGCGACACGTACGTCGACACCTACAAGGCCTTCGAGAAGCTCCACGCCGACGGCCGCGTCCGCGCGATCGGTGTGTCCAACTTCCTTCCGGAGCACCTGGAGCGGCTGATCGGCGAGACGTCGGTCGTCCCGGCGGTCAACCAGATCGAGCTGCACCCGCACCTGCAGCAGCAGGCCTCCCGCGACTACCACGCCGAGCAGGGCATCGCCACCGAGGCCTGGTCGCCGCTCGGCCAGGGCAAGGGGCTGCTGGAGGTCCCGGCGATCGTCGCCATCGCGCAGAAGCACGGCCGCACCCCGGCCCAGATCGTGTTGCGCTGGCACCTCCAGCTGGGCAATGTCGTGATCCCGAAGTCCGTGACGCCGTCGCGGATCAAGGAGAACATCGAGGTCTTCGACTTCAGCCTGGACGCCGAGGACCTCGCGGCGATCAGCGCGCTGAACGAGGACCGGCGGATCGGTCCGGACCCGGCGACGTTCGACGTGGCCTGACGCCCGCTTCACCACGACCGTCCGCCCGCCGCTCAACCGTATGAGCGGCGGGCGGACGCGTACGGGGCGTTTCAGTCACCGCGCACATCGGTGAAGACGACCTCGAACTCCTCCAGCCCGGTCACGGTCACATGCGCCTTGGCCGCACCTTCTTGCCGGGCCGCCGCCTGGCCCGCGCGGGACGCCGCCAGGGACGCCTGGTCGACGAAGACGGCTCCGACCATCCCGCGCCCCCGCTCCCGGTCGACCAACAGCGACGCCCTGGCCAGCCCCGTGAGGGTGTCCAGCTTGGGCACCACCGTCGCCCGGAACGTGTCGGCGAGCAGATCCGTGTCCATGGGGTCGAACTCCAGCCTGGTGAGCCGCAGTCCGCCGCCCGCCTGCGGCTGCCGCACCTGGTGGAAGACCAACGCCTCGTAGTTGAAGACCGCCAGTGTCCCCGCGAACGGCTCCAGCATCGCCGGCCGCCGCTCGCGCAACACCTCGTCGCTGTTGCGCCGGTCCTCCTCCGACTCCCACCAGCTCGCCGCGAGCAGCTTCCCGAGCGTCCGGTCCACGAAGACACTTGCCCCGCGGTAGCCCGGACGCTCTTCCAGCAAGTCCCGCCCCTCGGTGTTCATTGCCCTGATGGCCGTGTCGATCTTCGCGGGATCGCCGGTCGTGTAGATGGCGCGTACGAACATGACACCTCCCGGAAATCCGGGCCCATATCCGAAATCTTCGGCATGTCCAGTCTTCTACTGGGGTCATGACGCCGCAATCAGCGCAGGTCAGGAAGTTTTCCTAACAGAAGGGCCCCCGCACGGTGCACATCCGAAGACTGACCCTCGTCGCGGCCTCCGGCGCCGCGCTGCTCGCCGCCGGACTGCTCCCCGCGAGCGCCTCCGGCATGTCACGATCGCCGTCCGCCCGGGAAGGCTCGGTCAGCGCGGCCGACCTGCTCGCGAAGGTGACGTCGTGTTCGCAGATCTCGAACGGCATGTACCGCACCGACGAGGGGGCCTCGCCCACCATCCCGGTGTGCGGCGGGAACGGCGCCGTCTTCTGGACGGCCGACCTGGACATCGACTGCGACGGGCAGCGCACCGACCGGTGCAACGAGTACACCGACCCCTCGTTCCAGCCCGACACCGCGTTCCACCAGTCCGACGGCCGACCGCTGCGGTCCGACACGCTGCCCTATGTCGTCGTCCCCGGCATCAGCGACATCTGGGACCACTCCGCGGCGGGCATCGAGGGCGGCGGCGTGGTCGCCGTCATCCACGACGACCAGGTGCTGTACGCCGTCGTCGGCGACACCGGTCCGCGGAGCGTCATCGGCGAGGCCTCCTACGCCGCCGCCGAGGCACTCGGCATCGACCCCGACCCGGCGACCGGCGGCACCGCCTCCGGCGTGACGTACATCCTCTTCGAGAACTCCCGCGTCTCGCCCATCGAGAGCCACAGCGCGGCGGTCTCGCTGGGCGAGGAGCTCGCGGAGGAGTTCATCCGGGACAACTGAGGCCGGAGCGACCGGAACCCGGCAACTCAACGCAGCTGTACGTCAGTTGGGCTGTCCGAGCGGCCGTACGACGACGGTGTTGATGTCGACGCCGTCGGGCTGCCGGATGGCCCACACCACCGAGTCGGCGATCTGGTCAGCGGTCAGCAGATGCCCCGGCGGCAGGCTGCCGTAGCTGTCCCAGAACGGTGTCTCGACGCGGCCGGGCGCGATGTGGGTCACGCCGACGCCCCAATCGGTGACCTGCCGCCGGGTGTTCTCGGCGAGCCCGGTCACCGCCCATTTCGTCGCCCCGTAGATGTTGCCCGGCCCGGGCACGAACCCGGCGACGCTGCCGACGAGGACGATCCGGCCGCGGGTCTCCTTGAGGGCGTCGATGGAGGCGCGGATCAGCAGGGCCGGGCCGAGGACGTTGGTCAGCACCATCTCGGTCCAGCCGGACGGGTCGCCCTCGGCGACCGAGTCGTGGGTGGCGAAACCGGCGTTGGCGACGACTGTGTCGAGTCGGCCGAAGGTCTTGAGTGTCGTGTCGACGGCCGCCTGTACGTCGCCGTACTCGGCTGCGCTCCCGACGATCGTCAACAGGCCGTCCGGGTCCCCGAGTTCCTCGGCGAAGCCCCGCAGCCGTGCCTCGCCGCGGCCGGTGACGGTGACCCGGTACCCGGCGTCCAGCAGCTGTCGCGCGACCGCGGCGCCGATGCCGCTGCCGCCGCCGGTGATGAGCGCGACCGGAGAGTCGGTCGCGGCCGATCCGGTCGTGGTCGATCCGGTCATGGTCGATCCGGTCATGGTGATCCCCCTGCGTTTCGTTCGGACGACGGGGATTCCATCACTTGGAGAGTTCTCGAAGTCAAGGCTCACTTCGTCCGAACCGCCGTGTACACCGTCTGCGCCGCGAGGACGAACACGTCCGGCCGGTGGTGCACGCTCGCCTTGTCGTCCGGGTCGAGGAGCCGGTCGAGGGTCGCGCGGTCATCGACGTCGAGGTGGTCCCCGAGACCCTCGCGGGTGCGGGTCAGGGAGGCGACGGCGTAAGCGCGGGCCCGGTCGGTGGTCGGCGCGGGCAGGTCGAGGAGGAAGGTGCGGGTGCCGGTGGGCCGGAGGCCTGCGGAGGCGAGCAGTGCCGGCCAGTCCTCGGTCTCGGCGACGGAACCGGGCAGGTCCGCGCGCATCGCGGCGAACCACTCCTCCTCCAGCGCGTCGAGGCGCGCCTGCAGTCCGGGCCGCCCGAAGCCGAGGTCGCGCGGCAGGAACCGGGCCGGCAGGCCGCCCTCCTGCAGGGCCAGGGTGCCGCCCTGCGTGAGGCGGGCGGCGAACGCGGCGAGGGCGGCGCGCTGGTCGCCGAGGTGGTGCAGGCTGCGGCCGGCCCAGAGCAGATCGGCCGGGTAGTCCAAGTCGCCGAGGACGTCCGGCAGTTCACCGGCGAGGGTGCCGAAGCGGTCGGCGACGCCCAGCCGCTCGGCCCGCGCCCGGGCCCGCTCGAGGAGCGGTGCGGATCCGTCGACGGCGACGATCCGGGCGCCGGGGAAGGTGTCGGCGAGCAGACAGGCGACGACGCCGGGTCCGCTGCCCACGTCCACGATCAGCCCGGGCTCGGTCTGCCGCTTGGCCAGCCAGGCCATGGCGTGCTCGTACAGGGGCGTGAACAGCTCCGCCTGGGCCTCCAGGTGCGGGGCCATCTCGCTCCAGTCGATGTCGGTGTGGTCGTGGTGGTGGTGGCCGGCCCGGTGGCCTCCGTCGTGGTGGTGGTGCGCCATGCTCGTCAGCCTCTCCTTCGGATGGGGCCAGCGTGCGCCGACGCACCGTCGCGGGGCCACTGTCATTGCCGTAACGGCAAAACCATGGCACGAAAATAGGATGCGGCCGTCGTGGCCTATCGCCCACGATGGCCCGATGGACGACGAGATGGTGAAGCGCTTCCTCGAGGACGGGTTCGTGAAGATCGAGGGCGCCTTTCCGCCGCGCGTCGCCGAGCACTGCGCGCGGCTGCTGTGGCGGGAGACGGGGTACGACCCGCAGGACCCGGGCACCTGGAAGGACCCCGTGCACTGGGTGTACGACATGGCGCAGGGCCCCTTCGCGGCGGCCGTCAACACGCCCGTCCTGCACGAGGCCTTCGATGTGCTGGTGGGTGAGGACCGCTGGCAGTCACGCTATTCGCTGGGCAGTTTCCCGCTGCGGTTCCCGCACGAGGAGGAACCGAACGACGCGGGCTGGCACATCGAGGGCAGTTACGTGCCCGAAGGCGCCGAGCACCCGCACACGAACGTGCGCTCGAAGGACCGTGCGCTGCTCATGCTCTTCCTGTTCAGCGAGGTCACCGAGGACGACGCCCCGACCCGCATCCGGGTCGGCTCCCATCTCGACGTACCGCCGGTCCTGGAACCGTACGGCGAGGCCGGCGCCTCCTTCCTGGAGCTCGGCCCGAAGGTCGCCGAGGCCTCCGCGCACCGCCCGCTCGCCCACGCCACCGGTCGCCCCGGCGACGTCTACCTCTGCCATCCGTTCCTGGTGCACGCGGCCCAGCCCCACCACGGCACCCGCCCCCGCTTCATGGCGCAGCCGCCGCTGATGTCGGCGCTGCCCCACGAGCTGGAGCGGGCGGACGGCGACTACTCGCCGGTGGAGTTCGCGATCCGCCGGGGCCTGGCTCGGGAGAGCTGACCGACCCCGGCGGAAGTCGCCGTCACCGCACTACGACAGCGGCGGGTACGCGTTCTGCATCAGCTGCTGGAACTGCGCCGAGAACCAGTGGCCGGACAGCGGGGCGTTCGGCAGGGAGCCGGACATGCTGTTGCCGTTGCGCGGGTTGCCCGTGTAGGTCGGGTCGCACATCCGGTCGAAGCCCTTGCCCTCGTCGTTCGGGATCGCCGTGCTGGAGCCGTCGGACTCACCCGGCGGCTTGATCCAGACGTACGCGTCGATCCCGGCCGCCGGGTTGGCCTGCGGACGCTCGCCGAGGCCGGCACCGGACTGGTTGCACCAGTTGCCGACGTGGATACGGCGGTCGTAGCGCCCGCCGTTGACGTAGGTGTCGACGTCGGTCGTCGCACCCGGACCGGCAGGCCGTGCGCTGCCGCCCCAGCCGTTCCTCGACGTGTCGATCAGCATGCCGATACCGGAGTTGAAGCCGGTCGTGACCAGCTGGTTGCGGAAGCCCTGCGCGAAGGACAGCTCGTCGACGTACCGGTTCCAGTCGACCCACTTCGACTCGCGGACCGACTTGCCGGCCACGGAGTCGTTGATGGTGAAGTTGTTCTCCTTCAGGGCGCTGTAGTTGGCCGTGTTGGCGATGAAGCCGTGCACGTCGTTGACGGTGGCGCCCTCGGAGGTGGCGGCCTCCTTCATCACGGTGGCGCTGGCGGCGAAGTTGTCGTCCCAGCCGATCCAGCCATGGTGTCCGGCGTCGATGTAGTTGTAGACGTTGGCCGCGTCACCGAGCTTGTTGAGGGCGTAGCCGACGCCCTTCTGGTAGTTGCCGTTGGCCTTCATCACGTCGCACTGCGGGGTGGCCGTCGGACGGCTGCCGGTGTTGGTGACGAGGTTCGGCAGCGAGTCGATCTCGATCGTGGTGACGATCCGCAGCGAGGCGTACTTCGGGTCGGCGAGGATCGCGGCGATCGGGTCGATGTACTCGGTCTTGTAGCGGCCGAGCTCCGTCGGGCCGAGCTCGCCGTTGGAGGCGAGGGCCGCGCAGTCACGTCCCGGCAGGTTGTAGATCACCAGCTGGACGACGAGCTCGCCGGAGCCCTTCTGGGTGAGGGCCTCGTCGAGGTGGTCGCGCAGCCCCATGCCACCGTTCACGCCGTTGATGGCAGCGATCCGGTCCAGCCAGACGCCCGTCGGCTGGTTGGCGATACGGCTGCCGCCCGGTTCGGCGGCGGCCTTCGCGGACCACTCGGGGTTCACGTACACCTTGGCGCCGGAGTACGGGTTGTCGACCTTCGGGCCGGTGGGGCCGGGGTCCGGGGGGTCCGTGGGTCCGCCGCCGTCGACGTTGCAGGTCACGCCGTCGAGGGTGAAGGTGGCCGGGATCGCGTTGGTGCCGCTGTAGGTGCCCTGGAAGCCGAAGCTGACCGAACCGCCTGTCGACAGGGTCCCGTTGTAGGTCTCATTGGTGGCGGTGACGGCCGCGCCGCTCTGGCTGATCTTCGCGTTCCAGCCGCTGGTGACCTTCTGGTTTCCGGCGTACGACCACTTCACCGACCAGTTCGACTTGGCGGCCCCCTGGTTGGTGACCGTCACCGCGGCGGTGAAGCCGGTGTCCCACTGATTCTGCACCTTGTAGTCGACGGTGCAGGGGACGGCTGCCGTGCCGATGTCCTGGGGGACGTTCGCGGCGAGCGCGGTCCCCGAGGCCCCGGCGACCAGCGCCAGGGCGGCGAGCATCGCTGTTCTGGTACGACTCATGTGCGGGTTCCTTCTCCGTCAGGGATGAGAGGGGTTATCCGTCGAGGGCGCGCAGGTGATCACGCAGCCCTGTGCCGTACGACGTGGGAGTTCCGTCGCAACTGGAGATCAGGGCCGGCCCGGAGCCGCAGTTCCACGTGTTCCAGGTCCAGCCCAGGTAGGACAGGCCGCGGTCGTCGAACCACTTCATGACCTGGTCGATGAAGGAGTGCGCGCAGGTGATCTCCCCGATCTCACCCGCCGCCAACGGCACTTGGGCCGCGACGGGGCGAGCGTGGAGTTCCAGCAGCTCTCGTTCACGCAGGAGTTGAAGTTGTAGACGTGCCATGCCGCGGCGAGATCGCCCACCGGGTCGGTGGGCTGGTACGTCAGCCACTGGCTCAGGCCGTTCGCGTACGCGAGCCCGCCGAGCAGGATCAGGTTGTCGGCGCCTTCACTCGGGCCACCCGGTCATGAACTCGCCGCCGGAACGATGGACGCCGAGCAGGCGACGGGTGGTGCCGTCGGCGTCCACGAGCTTGTTCCCGGAGACGTGCAAGGCCGGCACCGTCACGGCCGCGATGAGGGCGACCGTGCCGGTGACGGCTAAAAGTACTGAACGCGGGGGGTGTCGCATGAGCGACTCCTTGCAGTTCAGGCGCGCCATGACGGACGCGTCGACTGATGGAATCGCTCCCACTGGTGTCAATGAAGCTAGCGCCAAGTGACAGTAAAGGACAGAGGAGTTGCTGACTTTCCCTCAACTAAATCCGTCGAATCTTTTCGACTCTTCAAGCATCTTGACCCCTTGCACCCCCATCCCCACTATGGGAGCGCTCCCACTGGTTCAAGCCTTGACTTCTCCGAGCCGCAAGGAGGAACCAGCACGTGCATCCCCCACGCAGACGCAGAACCGTACGACGGTTGTGGACAGCCGTCGTCGCAGCCATGGCGCTTCCCTTGACGATGCTGAGCACGGGCTCGACACCCGCTCAGGCCGCGGTAGTTCAGTGCAGTGTCGACTACAAGACCAATGACTGGGGTTCCGGCTTCACCGCGGAACTGACGATCACCAACCGCGGCACGGACGTCATCGACGGCTGGACCCTGACGTACAGCTACGCGGGCAACCAGAAGCTCAGCAACGGCTGGAACGGCACCTGGTCCCAGTCCGGCCAGTCGATCACGGTGAAGGACGCCGGCTACAACGGCAAGATCGCCACCGGAGCCGCGGTCACCACCGGCGCGCAGTTCACCTACAGCGGCAGCAACGCCGCCCCGACGAACTTCGCGATCAACGGCACCTCCTGCACGGGCGCCCACCAACCCCCCATCACCGTGCTGACCAGCCCGGCGGCGGGCGCCGTCTACTCGCAGGGCGACGCAGTCCCGCTCGCGGCCACCGCCGCGGCCGCGGACAACGCCACCATCAGCAAGGTGGAGTTCTACGACAACACCACGCTGCTGGGCACGGACACGACGGCCCCGTACTCGCTCTCGGCCTCAAGTTTGACCGTGGGCAGTCATTCGCTCCTCGCGAAGGCGTACGACAGCCTGGGCGCGTCCGGGGAGTCCACGCCGGTCGGCGTCACGGTCGCCTCGGGTCCCGCCGTGGTGGCCTCGCAGACCCAACTCCCGGTCCAGCAGGGCAAGACGGCGTCGTACGACATCAAGCTGTCGACGCAGCCGTCGGCCAACGTCACCGTCACCACCGCACGCGCGAGTGGCAACTCGGGCCTGTCGGTGACCGGCGGCGCCTCGCTCACCTTCACGCCCTCGAACTGGAACACCGCCCAGCAGGTGACCATCACGGCCGCCAACTCCGGCACCGGCTCGGCGACCTTCGAGTCGACGGCCACCGGGCACGCCAAGGCGTCGGTCACGGTGACCCAGATCGCGGCGACGAAGGCGTACGACGCCCGGTTCCTGGAGCTGTACGGCAAGATCACCAACCCGGCGAACGGCTACTTCTCACCCGAGGGCATCCCCTACCACTCGGTCGAGACGCTGATCGTCGAGGCTCCGGACCACGGTCACGAGACCACGTCGGAGGCGTACAGCTATCTGCTCTGGCTGCAAGCCATGTACGGCAAGGTGACGGGCGACTGGGCCAAGTTCAACGGCGCCTGGGAGATCATGGAGAAGTACATGATCCCGACCCACGCCGACCAGCCGACCAACTCCTTCTACAACGCCTCGAAGCCGGCGACCTACGCCCCCGAGCTGGACACCCCGAACGAGTACCCGGCGAAGCTCGACACGTCGGTCTCGGTCGGCTCGGACCCGATCGCGGGTGAGCTGAAGAGCGCGTACGGCACGGACGACGTCTACGGCATGCACTGGCTCCAGGACGTCGACAACGTCTACAGCTACGGGAACTCGCCGGGCAAGTGCGAGGCGGGGCCGACGGACACCGGGCCGTCGTACATCAACACCTTCCAGCGCGGCGCGCAGGAGTCGGTGTGGGAGACGGTGCCGCAGCCGACCTGCGACGCCTTCAAGTACGGCGGGAAGAACGGGTACCTGGACCTGTTCACCGGTGACGCCTCCTACGCCAAGCAGTGGAAGTTCACCAACGCCCCGGACGCCGACGCGCGTGCCGTGCAGGCCGCGTACTGGGCCGACAAGTGGGCCGACGAGCAGGGCAAGGGCAGCCAGATCTCCGCGACCGTGGCCAAGGCCGCGAAGATGGGCGACTACCTGCGCTACGCGATGTACGACAAGTACTTCAAGAAGGTCGGCAACTGTGTGGGCGCCTCGTCCTGCCCGGCGGGCACCGGCAAGGACGCCTCGTTCTACCTGCTGTCCTGGTACTACGCGTGGGGCGGCGCCACCGACACCTCGGCGGGCTGGGCCTGGCGCATCGGCTCCAGCCACGCGCACGGCGGCTACCAGAACCCGATGGCCGCGTACGCCCTGTCCAACTACGCCGACCTGAAGCCCAAGTCGGCGACGGGGCAGGCGGACTGGGCCAAGTCCCTTGAGCGGCAGGTCGAGTTCTACCGCTGGCTGCAGTCCAGCGAGGGCGCGATCGCGGGCGGTGCGACCAACAGCTGGGCGGGCCGCTACGCGACTCCGCCGGCCGGGAAGTCGACGTTCTACGGCATGTACTACGACCAGCAGCCCGTCTACCACGACCCGCCGTCCAACCAGTGGTTCGGCTTCCAGGCGTGGTCGATGGAGCGGGTCGCCGAGTACTACCAGCAGACGGGCAACGCGGCAGCGAAGGCCGTACTCGACAAGTGGGTCAAGTGGGCGCTGTCCGAGACGACCGTCAACCCGGACGGCACGTTCCGGATCCCGTCGACGCTCCAGTGGTCGGGCCAGCCCGACACCTGGAACGCGTCAAGTCCGGGCGCGAACAACGGACTTCACGTCACCGTCGCCGACTACACCAACGACGTCGGCGTGGCGGCCGCGTACGCCAAGACCCTGACGTACTACGCCGACCGCTCCGGTGACACGGCGGCCGCGACGACGGCGAAGGCCTTGCTGGACGGCATGTGGGACAACTACCAGGACGACCTCGGTATCGCCGTCCCGGAGACCCGCGCCGACTACAACCGCTTCGACGACGGGATCTACGTCCCGAGCGGCTGGACCGGCACCATGCCGAACGGCGACGCGATCAACTCGTCGTCGACCTTCGACTCGATCCGCTCGTTCTACGAGGACGACCCGGCCTGGTCGAAGATCGAGGCGTATCTCGCGGGTGGTGCGGCGCCGTCGTTCACGTATCACCGGTTCTGGGCCCAGGCGGACATCGCCTTGGCCATGGGTTCGTACGCGGAGCTTCTCGAATAGTCCCCGCCGGGCGCTCCGCGGGTTGGGCCGTGTTCGGCTGCGGGTCCGGTTGTGGCTGGTCGCGCAGTTCCCCGCGCCCCTTACGGGGCGCTCCCGTCCACGGCGATTCCTCGGAACCGCTTGAAAGCTCCGCGTATGTGGTCTCGTCACCTGACGGCGAGGCCGAACCGCCGGGCGGCCCCCTCCCGCACTGGGGGCCGCCCGGTCGTCGCGCGTTCCTCTCTCAGGAAGGACCCCACCGTGCGAAGAACCCGCATCCTCACCGCCGCGCTGGCCCTCGCGGCCGGGCTGCTCGCGGGCGCGCCGCCCGCACTCGCCGCCCCTGCCGCCAAGGAGGTGTCGATCGCCGCCGACACCTACACCTGGAAGAACGCCCGTATCGACGGGGGCGGCTTTGTCCCCGGCATCGTCTTCAACCGCAAGGAGAAGAACCTCGCCTACGCGCGCACCGACATCGGCGGCGCCTACCGCTGGCAGGAGTCGACGAAGACCTGGGCGCCGCTGCTGGACTCGGTCGGCTGGGACGACTGGGGGCACACCGGTGTGGTGAGCCTGGCGTCCGACTCCGTGGACCCGGACAAGGTGTACGCGGCGGTCGGGACGTACACCAACAGCTGGGACCCGAAGAACGGCGCGGTCATGCGCTCCTCCGACCGGGGCGCGAGCTGGCAGAAGGCGAACCTGCCGTTCAAGCTGGGCGGCAACATGCCGGGCCGCGGCATGGGTGAGCGGCTGGCGGTCGACCCGAACACGAACAGCGTGCTGTATCTGGGCGCGCCCAGCGGCAAGGGGCTGTGGCGGTCGACGGACTCCGGGGTGACCTGGTCGCAGGTGGCGAACTTCCCCAACGTCGGCAACTACGCGCAGGATCCGAGCGACACGAGCGGCTACGCCAGCGACAACCAGGGCATCGTCTGGGTCACCTTCGACGAGTCCACGGGGTCGTCCGGGAACGCCACCAAGACCATCTACGTCGGGGTCGCCGACAAGGACAACGCCGTGTACCGGTCGACGGACGCGGGCGCGACCTGGTCGCGGGTCGCCGGGCAGCCGACGGGATACCTGGCCCACAAGGGTGTCCTGGACGCGACGAACGGCTACCTCTACCTCGCCTACAGCGACAAGGGCGGCCCGTACGACGGCGGCAAGGGCCAGCTGTGGCGGTACGCGACGGCGACCGGCACCTGGACGAACATCAGCCCGGTCGCCGAGGCCGACACCTACTACGGCTTCGCCGGCCTGACCGTCGACCGGCAGAAGCCCGGCACGGTGATGGCGACGGCGTACAGCTCCTGGTGGCCGGACACCCAGATCTTCCGCTCGACGGACAGCGGCGGCACCTGGACGAAGGCGTGGGACTACACGTCGTACCCCAACCGCGCCAACCGCTACACCATGGACGTCTCGTCCTCCCCGTGGCTGGCCTGGGGCGCGAACCCGTCGCCGCCCGAACAGACGCCGAAGCTGGGGTGGATGACGGAGGCGCTGGAGATCGACCCGTTCAACTCGAACCGGATGATGTACGGGACGGGTGCGACGATCTACGGCACCGAGGATCTGACGAAGTGGGACAGCGGGAGCCAGTTCACCATCAAGCCGATGGTGCAGGGCCTGGAGGAGACGGCGGTCAACGACCTCGCCTCTCCCCCGTCGGGCGCCCCGCTCCTGAGCGCGCTCGGTGACATCGGCGGCTTCCGGCACACGGACCTCACCAAGGTGCCGTCGATGATGTTCACGCAGCCGAACTTCACCACGACCACCAGCCTGGACTACGCCGAGACCAACCCCAACACCGTCGTCCGGGTCGGCAACCTGGACTCGGGCCCGCACATCGCGTTCTCGACGGACAACGGCGCCAACTGGTTCGCGGGGACCGATCCTTCGGGCGTCAGCGAGGGCGGCACGGTGGCCGCGGCGGCCGACGGCAGCCGGTTCGTGTGGAGCCCCGGCGGGACCGGCGTGCAGTACGCGACGGGCTTCGGCAACTCCTGGTCGGCCGCCACCGGCATTCCGGCCGGGGCGACAGTCGAGTCCGACCGGGTCGACCCGAAGGTCTTCTACGGCTTCAAGTCCGGGAAGTTCTACGTCAGCACGGACGGCGGCGCGACCTTCACCGCGTCCCCCGCGACCGGGCTGCCGAGCGGAGACAGCGTTCGCTTCAAGGCGCTGCCCGGGGTGAAGGGTGACGTGTGGCTGGCGGGGGGTGCGACGGACGGGGCGTACGGCCTGTGGCACTCGACGGACGGCGGCGCGAGCTTCACGAAACTCTCCAACGTCGAGCAGGCCGACGCGATCGGCTTCGGCAAGGCGGCGACGGGGGCGTCGTACCAGACGCTGTACACCAGCGCGAAGATCGGCGGCGTACGCGGCATCTTCCGGTCGACGGACAAGGGCGCGACCTGGACCCGTGTCAACGACGACGCCCACCAGTGGGGTTGGACGGGGGCGGCAATCACGGGTGACCCGCGCGTGTACGGACGCGTGTACGTCTCGACGAACGGCCGGGGCGTCATCTACGGCGACACCTCCGACACCGATGGCGGAGACGGCGGTGGCGGAACCGATCCCACACCGACGCCGACCGGCGCCTGCGCGGTGACGTACAAGGTCACCAACCAGTGGTCGGGCGGCTTCCAGGCGGACGTACAGCTGTCCAACACCGGCTCAAGCGCCTGGAGCGGCTGGTCCCTTGGCTGGTCCTTCGCGGGCGGGCAGCAGATCACGCAGGCGTGGAACGCCGACTACACCCAGTCGGGCTCGGCGGTGACCGCGAAGAACGTCGGCTGGAACGGGAATGTGGCGGCCGGTGCGTCCGTGAGCTTCGGGTTCACGGGGAGCTGGTCGGGGGCGAACGCGAAGCCGACCGCGTTCAAGCTGGGCGACCAGAGCTGCACGGTGAGTTGAGCGAGCCGGAGGGCGCGTGCCGTTCGCCGGCCCGCGCCCTCGGTGCTGTCCTACAGCGTCCACTCCCCGATCTGCTCGGCGAAGCCCGAGTCCATCCCCCACGTGACGGTGGCCGCCTTCGACGCCTTCGGCACCTCGAAGACGACCCAGCCCAGCGCCTTGGCTCCGGGCTTCAGCCGGACGTCCGACGACATCGACGGGCCGGCCGTGATGTCGGCGAGGACGGTCCCGAACTGCTGCCCCTGGTCGTCGGCCATCTTCGCCCCGTTCACGGGAGCGTCGGAGTAGACCTTGGTGCCGGTGTTGACGAGCTGGAACTGCACGCCGATCCACCGGTTGCCGGACTCGGGGGCGAAGAACTCGTCACTGGACTTGGCGTTGTCGACGACCTTGACGACCGTGACGTCGAGTCCGCTGCCGCTCTCCATGCCCTTGAGGGCGAGCGTGTCGCCGACCTTGGCGACGTCGGGCGCGGCGCTGCTCTTCTCGGCGGCGGGCTCCTTGTCGTTGCCGCCGTCGGCCTTGGCGGAGGCCTTCGCCTTCGGCTTGTCGACGACCTCGTCGCCGGAGCCGGAACCACAGGCGGTCAGGGCGAGCGCGGCGACGGCGACCGCCGCGGTGGCGGCGGCGAGACGTATGCGGGTGTGGTGGAACATGTTCTCCCCAGGTTTCGGTGGTACGCATGTGAAGGACCCGTGAAGAACCCGCATGGTTGTACGGAACACCGAAAAAAGTCGGGCCCGCAAAGCAACCTGGCAGCCCGTCATGACGTCAGGGCTGCCAGGCCAGTCGAGCAAGGTCGAGCCGGTCGCCGATGCTCAGGGCGTGTACACCGCCGGCCGGGGCGCCGTCGGCATGCCGTTGCCGATGAAGAAGCTCGGATGCGGCGGCTGGTTGTAGGCGGTGTTCTGCCAGGCCAGGCCCGTGCGGTACATCGGGTCGTGGAGCAGGGTCGTGATCTTCGTGCTCGTTTCGTACGGCGTCGAGTAGATCCTGAGCGCCGTGTTGCCGCTCGTGCGCCAGATGACCTCCTCGCGCCAGTCGCCGAGGATGTCGCCGGACAGGACGGGCGTGGCCTTCGTGCTGTTGTTGGAGGAGACACCGGAACCGGTCAGCAGACGGGTGTCGGACGAGGTGCCGTACTTGTCGATGTGGGTGCCGTCGAGGAGTTCGCGGACGGTGTCGCCGTCCCACCACGACAGGAAGTTGACGGAGGACGGCTCGCGGCCCTTGGTGGCGCCGGCCTCGTCGCGGATGGAGGTGTCGGAGGCGGACCACACCTCGGCGCCGTCGTTGCCCGCCCAGATGTCCCCGGCGACCCCGCGGCCGTTGTCGCAGCAGGCGGCGAGCTTCCAGTTGACCGTGCCATTGGCCGGGTTGATGTACAGCTGGGCCGGCTGGCTGGTCGACTCCGAGACCTTGAAGTACTCCAGGCCCGCGTGCGCGGGGTCGAGGTCGCCGAGGTGCTGGGCGTCGCCGTGCCCGGTCTTCGTGGTCCACAGGCCGTTGCCGTTGTCGTCGACGGCCATCGCACCGTAGACGATCTCGTCCTTGCCGTCGCCGTCGACGTCCCCGACGGACAGGCTGTGCGAGCCCTGGCCGTCGAATCCCTTGCCGGTGTTGGTGGAGGAGTTGGTGTCGAAGGTCCAGCGGCGGGTGAAGCTGCCGCCTCGCCAGTCCCAGGCGGCGATGACCGTGCGGGTGTAGTAGCCGCGGGCCATGATCAGGGAGGGACGGGCGCCGTCCAAGTAGGCGGTACCGGCGAGGAACCGGTCGACCCGGTTGCCGTACGAGTCGCCCCACGAGGACACCGTTCCCCGGGCCGGGACGTAGTCGACCGTCCCCATCGCCTTGCCGGTCTGCCCGTTGAACATGGTCAGGTACTCGGGCCCGGAGAGGATGTACCCACTCGAATTGCGGTGGTCGGCGGACGAACTGCCGATCACCGCCCCGGTCCCGTCGACCGTGCCGTCGGCCGTCTTCATGGCCACCTCGGCCTTGCGGTCGCCGTCGTAGTCGTACACCTGGAACTGCGTGTAGTGCGCGCCGGAGCGGATGTTGCGGCCCAGGTCGATACGCCACAGCCGGGTGCCGTCGAGCTTGATGCCGTCGACGAAGGTGTTGCCGGTGTAGCCGGACTGGGAGTTGTCCTTGGCGTTGGTGGGCTGCCACTTGAGGACGATGTCGAGGGCGCCGTCACCGTCGAGGTCGCCGACGGAGGCGTCGTTGGCCTCGTAGGTGTACGCCACTCCGTCGGGGGTCGTACCGCCGGCCGGCGGGCTGATCGGGACGTCCTTGTACCCCGTACGGAACTGGATGGCGTGGACGGAGTCGCCCTGCTCCACGCCGCCCACGATCGCGCGGACCGTGTAGTCGGCCTGTTCGGGGGCGCCGGAGTGGAAGTAGTTCGTGGAGCCGGTGACCGGGGTCGAGTTGACCTTCGTGCCGGCCCGGTAGACGTTGAAGGAGACGTCGTTCGGGTCGGTACCGAGCCAGCGCCAGCTGACCAGGTTGCCGCTGGAGGTGTGGACGCTGACCACGCCCCGGTCGAGGGCCTCGACCTGGCGGGCGGTGGCGGCCTCGGCTGTGCCGGCGCCGTTCAGCGTGGTGAGTCCTGCGGCGACCAGGGCGGCCACGGCGAGGGTCGCGGAGAGGGCGGCTCGGCGTCTGCGGTGCTTGCGCGGGTGCTGCACGTGACGTACCTCCTCGGGAGGACGGACGGGTTCCGCTCCCTCAGTCGCCGCCCCCCGCCCTCAAGTTGCCGTACCTTTCGGCCAGTTCGGCCACCGTCCGGGCGATCTTCTCGCGCAGCTCGGGCGGCTCGAGCACCTCGATGCCGGTGCCCAGGCGCAGGAACTCGGCGTGGGCGTGGTCGACGGACTCGATGGGGACGGTGACCCGGGTCCAGCCGTCCGTCTCCGTGCGGTGGCCGGCCGCGCGGTCGAGGGTCACGCCGGGAGCCAGCCGCACCACGGCCTCCCCGCGGTGCAGCCGGTCGTGGAAGTCGCGCTGGTACGCCGCCCAGTAGGCGGCCAGGTCGAAGTGGTCGGGGCGGGTGAACTCCTCGTCGGTGACGGCGAGTCGGAGGATCTGGTCGACGCGGTACGTACGCGGCCCGGGGCCGGCGACGACGTACCAGCGCCCCGCCTTCAGGACGAGTCCGTACGGCTCCAGGCGGCGCTCCACGTCGGTGGGTTCACGCCAGCGGCGGTACAGGACCTGCAGGACGCGGCTGTTCCAGACGGCGTCGGCCACCGCGGGGAGGTACGGCGTGTCGTCGGCGTCGGCGTACCAGCCGGGTGCGTCGAGGTGGAAGCGGCCGCTGATCCGGTCGGCGTGGATGCGCAGTTCCTGCGGCAGGGCGGCGCGGACCTTCAGCTGGGCGGCGGCCAGGACGGAGCCGAGGCCGAGCTGGGCCGCGGGGCCGGGGGCGCCGGCGAGGAAGAGGGCCTCGGCCTCGTCGGCGGTCAGCCCGGTGAGGCGGGTGCGGTAGCCGTCGAGGAGGCGGTAGCCGCCCGCGTGACCCGCGTCGCCGTACAGCGGGACGCCGGCGGCGCTCAGCGCCTCGACGTCCCGGTAGACCGTGCGCACCGAGACCTCCAGCTCCCCGGCGAGTTGGGCGGCGGTCATCCGGCCGCGGGTCTGGAGCAGCAGGAGGATGGAGACGAGTCGGCTGGACTTCACTGACAGAGGATGTCAGTGAAGTGCTTCTAGCGTGCCGTCATGGCCTTCACGGAGAACCCGCCTCTGCCGGAGAAACCGGCTTTCGCCGAGAAACTGCTCACCGTGCCCCCGCCGATCGAGGTGGCCGGGCGGCACATCAAGCGCTACCACGTCACCGCCGACCCCGCGGGCATCACGCCCGAGGTCGAGAAGGCGGCGTACGAGATCCTGCCGGAGCTGCTGCCCGAGCCGGACGGCACGCCCCCGGCGACCTTCGTCGTGCTGCACCGGGGCGGCGACGACGGCGCCTACCTGAACGCGTACAGCTGGGTGTGGGACAACGTCCTGCACTTCAAGGGCGCCGCGGCGGGCCAGCCGGTGCTGGGCTGCCCCGACCACGACCCGACCCACTTCGTCACGCCCGACCTGCCGTGGATCGGCTGCGTCTGGGAACTCCCGCCGATCCTGCACGAACGGGACGCCTGGGTACGGCACCTGCTCGCGCCCGAAGTCCCGGACCTGACGGCCTACTTGGCCGATTCCCTGCCCGAAGGAACCACGGGAGACCGCACATGAGCAGCCCGCACGACTTCGACTTCTTCCACGGCGACTGGGACGTCGTCAACCGCCGCCGCACCGACTTCCTCGACCCGGACAGCGACTGGGTGGAGTTCCCGGCCACGAACCGCTGCCGGCCGCTGTTCGACGGCGCCGCCAATGTCGACGAGATCGACATGCCGCACCTGGGCTCCAAGGGGCTGACGTTGCGCCTGTTCGACCGGCAGACCGAGCAATGGTCCCTGAACTGGTCCTCCAGCGGCAGCGGCAAGCTGTTCCCGCCGGTCATCGGCCGGTTCGAGGGCGACCGCGGGGAGTTCTACGGCGACGACACACACGACGGCAAGGACGTACGGGTGCGGTTCGTCTGGTCGGGTGTATCCGCCGGCTCGGCCCGCTGGGAGCAGGCGTTCTCCGTCGACGGCGGGGAAACCTGGGTGACCAACTGGGTCATGGAGTTCACTCGGGCTTCCGGAACGCCCGGAGGCTGAACACCGGGTCCGGCCGGGGTCGGTCCTGGTCCGGCAGTTCCGCGAGGCGGGCGGCGAACCGGTCGGCGAGCGCGCCGCCGGGCGGCAGGGCGACGAACCAGCCCCGGCGCAGGTCGGCGATCGTACGGCGGGGGCTGCGCCCCTGGCCACGGCCGGTGAAGCGGGCCCGCCCGGCCGGGACCAGGCCGTGGTCGAGGGCGTACGACTCGACGAGCGCCGCCTCGTCGCGGGCCGGGCGGCGCGGGCGGGAGGCCAGCACCGCATCGATGTCACTGCCCACGTTGTGCGCGGCGGCCTTGTCGACCGTGGTGACGTACACGCCGCCGGGCCGCAGCACTCGGGCGCACTCACCGACGATGGTCCGCACGTCCTCGGCGGTCTGCGCCAGGTGGAGCAGCCACACGCTGCTGACGGCGTCGAACCGGTCGTTTCGCACAGGCAGCCGGCGGCTGTCGGCGAGCACGACGGCGCCGGGCAGGCGGGCGGCGGCCTGCCGGGCCATGCCGGGCGCGAGGTCGACACCGGTCACGCACAGGCCGTCCCGGGCGGCGGCGAGCCGGCGCGTCACGATTCCGGTGCCGCAGGCCACGTCGAGCAGGCGCCGGATCCCGTCGGGCAGGAGCCCCAGCACCGCCTCCGCCGCGGCCGCCGCCCGGGGCTCGCCGCCGCGCGAGGCGTCGTACCGCTCCGCTTCCTTGTCGTAGTCCAGCACGCCCGTCAGTGTGCCCCGTGGCCAGGAGCGAGCTCCTCGATTTTCCGGGCGAGGGCGAAGTCCCGCTCGGTCACGGCGCTGACGGTGTGGGTGTTCACGGTGAGGGACACCGTGTTGTAACCGAGGGTGAGGTCGGAGTGGTGGTCGAGCTCCTCCTGGACCTGGGCGATGTGCACGACCATCGCCGTGGCCGCGAAGTGCGAGGGGAGCCGGTAGGAGCGGGCGATGCGGTCGCCGTCCTGCGAC
The DNA here is from genome assembly GCF_028736035.1 of Streptomyces sp. T12. NCBI lineage: Bacteria > Bacillati > Actinomycetota > Actinomycetes > Kitasatosporales > Streptomycetaceae > Streptomyces > Streptomyces sp. T12. The sequence goes on along the minus strand of NZ_CP117866.1, from coordinate 9,073,283 downwards.
CAGCCCGGCAGCTCCGCGAGCCGGTCCTCGATCTCCTTCTGCGACAGCGGTTCGAGGGGCATGGCCTCGCTCCTTCCTGGAGTGGGGGGGGTTCGTCTTCAGCCTGCCACAGACGGGACGCGGCGGCCCTGGTCAGACGGGTGCCCGGTGGGTCAGCGGCGGACACCTTCGGCCGCCAGATCATAGGCGAGCGCCTGCTCGGCGACTCCGGGCCACGTCGCTGTCACCGGCGAAGACCGGCCCGGTCACCCCGCGCTCGCCGTGGGCGGCTCGGATCCGCTCCTCACGGCTCGGTCATTGCACGCGCTCCTCGACTACGGTCGTACTCATGGCCATTGTCCCGCCCCAAGACGCCGCGCCCACCACCGCCCCCGTCGGCGGGACCGCGGGCGTGGGCCCTCTGCTTCGGGCCTGGCGGGAGCAACGGCGGGTCAGCCAGCTGGAGTTGGCACTGCGGGCCGACTCCTCGGCGCGGCACATCAGCTTCATCGAGACCGGACGTTCACGGCCCAGCGAGAAAATGGTGCTGCGGCTGGCCGGGCACCTGGAGGTGCCGGTGCGCGAGCGCAATGCGCTGCTGCTCGCGGCCGGATACGCCCCGCGCTACCCGGAGACCCCGCTGGACGATCCCGCACTGGACGCCGTCCGCGCGGGCATGGAGCAGCTGATCCAGGGCTACGAGCCCTACCCGGCCCTCGTGGTCGACGCGATGTACCACGTCCACGCGGCAAACCGGGGCATCCTGATGCTGCTCGACGGCATTCCCGAGCACCTTCTCGCGCCCCCGCTGAACGCGATGCGCCTGACCCTGCACCCGGAGGGCCTCGCGCCGCGCATCCGCAACCTGCGTGAATGGCGCGGGCATCTGCTCGCCCAGATGGACCGGCAGATCGCGCTGCACCGCTCCGAGCCGCTGCGCCGGCTGTACGAGGAGGTGGCGGCGTATCCGGTACCGGAGGAGACGCCGGACACCGAACCGGCCGAGCCCGTCCCGTACTTCGCGCTTCCGTTGCGGATCGAGCACGAGGGCCGTGTCCTGTCCTTCATCTCCTCCATCTCCACCTTCAACACGCCGATGGACGTGACCGTCGCCGAGCTGGCCATCGAGACACTCCTCCCGGCCGACCCGGCGACGGTCAAGTACCTTCAGTCGCTGATGCCCTGACGCCCTTTCAGCGCCGCGTACTGCAACCCGGCGAACCCGGCCACGGTGAGCGCCTGGAGCACGGTCCACACCGCGCCCGCCGTGGTCGGCGACAGCCACACCGCGAGGGCGACGAGACTGAGCACGGCCCAGGCGAGGTTGGCCTCGATCACGGCCCGCACCGGGAACGCTGCGGGGCGGGCACGGGAGGCGAGCAGGCCGACGGCGGCGGCGTAGACGGTGAGGAAGGCACCGAGTGAGAGCAGCAGCGCGCTGTCGACCCCGAGCAGCCGCCCCAGCGGGCCGGACGCGGCGAGGTAGGCGAGCCCGTTCGCCCCGGTCACCACCGCGTCCAGGGCCAGGAATCGGCGCAGCACGGTCTGCGGGTCGGAGGTCCGGGCGAGCGCGGCGAGCGAGGTGGCGGACATGACGAATCACCCTCCGTCGAGGTCGGGTTGCGGTGGCGGACCCGGATCCCGAGGCGGAGTGCGCCGTCCCGGAACCCGGTACCTTCACGATCCCGCGGATGGGCAGACTGGTCGATTACCCGCAAGGTAATGCGGTCGGCTGTTCGGCCGACGTGCGGGCAACGCCCTCCAGGGGCGCGGGGCTGTATCGATATGCGGCTCCGCCGCGTGGGCGCGACCAGCCCCCACACGCCCGCAGCCAGCATGCACACTGACCACCCCCATGAGACCCCGGACCATGGCACACTGCACCCGTACTTCCGGCGCGTAGGGGAGGCGTGGCGTGAGTGAGCGGCGGCCGGCCCCCACCGTGGGCCAGGTGGTGCTCGGCAGGCGGCTGCAGGAGCTGCGCGAGGCGGCCGGGCTGGGGCGTGACGAGGCCGCACGGGTCCTGCGGGTGGCCGCGGCGACCGTACGGCGGATGGAGACGGCCGAGGTCGCGCTGAAGATCCCGTACGTGCAGGTGCTGCTGGAGACGTACGGGGTGCCCGAGGAGGACGCGGCCGCGTTCGTCGCGCTGGCCGAGGACGCCAACCTGCCGGGCTGGTGGCAGCGGTTCCACGACGTGTTGCCGGACTGGTTCAGCCTGTACGTCAGTCTGGAGGGCGCCGCCCGCATCATCCGCTCCTACGAGCCGCACTTCGTGCCCGGTCTGCTGCAGACCGAGGAGTACGCGCGTGCCGTGATGGAGGCCGGGACGATCGGGCAGACAGGGCCGCAGACCATCGAGCGGCATGTGTCGCTGCGGATGGAACGGCAGCGGCTGCTGGAGCGCCCCGACCCGCCCCACCTGTGGGTGATCATGGACGAGACGGTGCTGCGGCGCCCGGTGAGCGACCGCGGCGAGGTGATGCGGGACCAGTTGGACAAGCTGCTGGAGTTCGCCGAGCGCGACCGGGTCACGCTGCAGATCGCCGAGTTCGCCTCCGGCCCGCACCCGGGGACGTACGCGCCCTTCACCCTGTTCCGCTTCGCCGAGCCCGAGCTGCCCGACATGGTCTACACCGAGTACCTGACCGGCGCCCTGTATCTCGACTCCCGCCAGGAGGTCGCCGCGCATCTGGAGGTCCTGGACCACATGTCGACGGCTGCCGCGTCGGCCGAGCGCACGAAGAAGATCCTGCGGGAGCTGCGCGAGGACTTCTGAGCGGCGTAGGGCGGTCTTCCCCGCCCTTCGCGGCACTTCCCGGCCCTTCACGGCAACCTTCGCGCCCCGTGCGGCGACTTCCGAGTGACTCCCCCAGCTCCGTTCCCAGACCCGAGGAGAACACACCGCATGACCGGATCCAAGGCCGCGTCCACCCGCGTCGACACCAGCAGGCCGCACCCGGCCCGCGTCTACGACTGGTGGCTGGGCGGCAAGGACAACTACCCGGTGGACGAGGAGCTGGCCCGCAAGATCCTCGCCGTGGACAGCACCGTCTTACGCGGTGCGCGCGCCAACCGCCGGTTCATGCACCGGGCTGTGCGCACCGCCGCCGAGGCCGGGATACGCCAGTTCCTGGACATCGGCACGGGCATCCCCACCGAGCCCAACCTGCACCAGGTGGCGCAGGGCGTCGCCCCGGAGTCCAAGGTCGTCTACGCGGACAACGACCCGATCGTGCTGCGGCACGCGGAGGCGCTGCTGCACGGCACCGCCGAGGGCAGCACGGACTACGTGCACGCCGACGTCCGCGACGTCGATGCCCTGCTGGGCCGAGCGAGCCAGTCCCTGGACTTCGCCGAGCCGATCGCGCTGTCGCTGGTCGCGCTGACCCACTACCTGGGCGATGATCCGGACGGCGACGACGTGTACGGCCTGCTCGGGAAGTACGTCGCCGCGCTCGCCCCGGGCAGCTACCTGATCCTGTCCCAGGTCACCCCGGACCTCAGCCCGGAGGCGATCGAGAAGGCGGCGAACCACTTCCGGCGCAGCGGCACCCCCTTCTTCCCCCGGTCGCTGGCCGGGTTCTCCCGCTTCTTCGACGGCCTGGAGCTGCTCGGCCCCGGCGTCATCCCCGTCTACGGCTGGCGCCCGGAGCCCGAGGACGTGGCGGCCCAGGCGGAGGGCATCGTGCCCGTGTACGCGGGGGTCGCCCGCAAGGCCTGACCCGTACGGGTGCCGGGAACCCGTACGGGTGCGGTGAAGGGGTGCGCTCCCGCGCCCCGCCCTAGGTTCGGGACCAGGGCAAGCAAGGGAGCGCCTGTGACCGACACCCGGATACCGCCCACCCCGCCCGCCGAGCCGCCCGCCGAGCCGGGCGCGGTGCTGCTGAAGGCCGGCCGGTTCTTCCGGCCGGGCACGCCCGCGCCCGATCTGCACAGCGTCGAGCTGACCGGCGGGCGGGAGGCGGACGCCTTCTACCGGGACCGCTGGAGCCACGACAAGGTCGTGAACTCCACGCACGGCGTGAACTGCACGGGCTCCTGCCGCTGGAAGGTGTACGTCAAGGACGGCATCATCACCTGGGAGACCCAGCAGACCGACTATCCGAGCGTCGGCCCCGACCGCCCCGAGTACGAGCCCCGCGGCTGCCCTCGCGGCGCCGCCTTCTCCTGGTACACCTACTCCCCCACCCGGGTGCGCTACCCGTACATCCGCGGAGTGCTCCTGGAGATGTACCGGGAGGCGAAGGAGCGCCTGCGGGACCCCGTCCTGGCCTGGGCGGACGTCCAGGACGACCCCGAGCGCCGCCGCCGCTACCAGCGGGCGCGCGGCAAGGGCGGCCTGGTGCGGGCGAGTTGGGACGAGGCGATCGAGCTGGTCGCCGCCGCGCACGTGCACACCATCAAGACGTACGGCCCCGACCGCATCGCCGGCTTCTCCCCAATCCCCGCGATGTCGATGGTGTCGCACGCGGCGGGCGCGCGCTTCCATTCCCTGATCGGCGCCCCGATGCTGTCCTTCTACGACTGGTACGCCGACCTGCCCGTCGCCTCCCCGCAGGTCTTCGGCGACCAGACCGACGTACCGGAGTCGGGCGACTGGTGGGACGCGGCGTATCTGATGATGTGGGGCTCGAACGTCCCGGTGACCCGCACCCCCGACGCGCACTGGATGGCGGAGGCCCGCTACCGGGGCCAGAAGGTCGTGGTCGTCGCCCCCGACTACGCCGACAACGCCAAGTTCGCCGACGAGTGGCTCCACCCGCACCCCGGCACGGACGGCGCGCTGGCCCTCGCCATGGGCCACGTCGTCCTCAAGGAGTTCTTCGTCGACCGCGAGACACCGTTCTTCGCGGACTATGTACGGCAGTTCACCGACCTGCCGTTCCTCGTCACCCTGGAGGAGCGGGACGGGGCTTACGTCCCGGCGAAGTTCCTGCGCGCCTCGGACCTGGGGAAGGCGGGCGAGAGCGCCGAGTGGAAGACGGTCGTGCTGGACGAGGTGACGGGCCGCGCGGTCGCCCCGAACGGCTCACTCGGCTTCCGCTGGACCGATTCCGGCAAGGGCCGGTGGAACCTCGAACTGGGCGACATACACCCGCAGTTGAGCTTGTACGGCAGTGCGGTCGCCGCAGCCGTGGAGGTGCTGCTGCCCCGCTTCGACACCGAGGGCGGACCGCACGGGCAGGGGCGCGGGGACGTCGTACGGCGCGGTGTCCCGGCGACGAAGCTCGGCGGAGCGCGCGGGCCGCTGGTGACGACGGTCTTCGACCTGCTGCTCGCGCAGTACGGGGTGGCGCGGGAGGGGCTGCCGGGCCGTTGGCCGGTGTCGTACGACGACGCCGACGCGCCCGGCACGCCCGCCTGGCAGGAGGCGCACACCTCCGTACCGGCGGCCAAGTGCGTGCGGATCGCGCGGGAGTTCGCGCGGACGGCCGAGCGGTCGAAGGGCCGCTGCATGATCCTGATGGGGGCCGGCACCAACCACTGGTTCCACTCCGAGACGATCTACCGCGCCTTCCTCGCCCTGCTCCAGCTCACCGGCTGCCAGGGCCGCAACGGCGGCGGCTGGGCGCACTACGTGGGGCAGGAGAAGTGCCGTCCGGTGACCGGCTGGGCGACGCTGGCGGCGGCGTCGGACTGGTCGCGGCCGCCGCGCCAGATGATCGGCACGGCGTACTGGTTCCTCAACACCGACCAGTGGCGCTACGACCGGTTCACGGCCGACGTGCTCGCCTCGCCGCTCGGTGCGGGCCGGTTCCGGGGGATGACGGGCGCGGACTGTATCGCGCTGTCGGCGCGTGCGGGGTGGATGCCGTCGTATCCGACCTTCGACCGCAATCCGCTGGAGCTGGGCGAGGTGTTCGGTGATCCGGTGTCGCGGGTGGTGGCCGAACTGCGGGCGGGCACCTTGAAGTTCGCCTGCGAGGACCCGGACGCGCCGGAGAACTGGCCGCGGGTGCTGACACTGTGGCGGGCCAACCTGCTGGGCTCGTCCGCGAAGGGCGCCGAGTACTTCACCCGGCACCTGCTCGGCACGCATTCCTCCCTTCAGGCGGAGGAGGCCTCCGAGGACGTACGGCCGCGGGATGTGACCTGGCGCGACGAGGCGCCCGAGGGCAAGCTCGACCTGCTGCTGTCGCTGGACTTCCGGCAGACCTCGTCCACGCTGCTGTCGGACGTCGTCCTGCCCGCGGCGACCTGGTACGAGAAGCACGACCTGTCCAGCACGGACATGCACCCCTTTGTGCACTCCTTCACTCCGGCCGTGGATCCGCCGTGGCAGGCCCGCACCGACTTCGACGCGTTCAAGGCGCTGGCCGAGCGGCTGAGCGAGCTCGCCGTCGGCCATCTGGGCGTGCGCAAAGACCTGGTGGCGACTCCGCTCCAGCACGACACCCCGGGCGAGATCGCCCAGCCGGGCGGGGTGGTCCTGGACTGGAAGCGGGGCGAGTGCGACCCCGTGCCCGGCAAGACCATGCCGAACCTGACCGTCGTCGAGCGGGACTACACGGCGATCGGCGCCAAGTTCACGGCGCTGGGCCCGCTGGTCGAGCAACTCGGCCTGCCCGCCAAGGGCATCACGCTGGAGCCGGACGAGGAGGTCGAGGACCTGAGGCGGCTGAACGGCGTGCGGCACGACGGCCGCCCCTTGCTCGATACGGCCGTGAAGGCCGCGAACACCATCCTCGCCCTCTCCGGCACCACCAACGGCCGCCTCGCCACCCAGGGCTTCCGCACCCTTCAGGCCCGCACCGGGCAGGAGATGGCGCACCTCGCGGACGAGCACGAGGGCAAGCGGATCACGTATGCGGACACGCAGGCCGCGCCGGTGCCGGTGATCACCTCACCGGAGTGGTCGGGCAGCGAGTCGGGCGGGCGGCGCTACACCGCGTTCACCCTCAACACCGAGCACCTCAAGCCCTGGCACACCCTCACCGGCCGCCAGCACTTCTTCCTCGACCACGACTGGATCCACGAGCTGGGCGAGGCGCTCCCGGTCTACCGGCCGCCACTGGACATGAACAAGCTGTTCGGCGAACCGAGCCTCGGTCCGGACGGGCAACGTGAAGTGACGGTGCGTTACCTCACCCCGCACAACAAGTGGTCCATCCACTCCGAGTACCAGGACAACCTCTTCATGCTGGCCCTGTCCCGTGGCGGCCAGAACATCTGGATGTCCCCGCAGGACGCGGACGCGATCGGCGCCGTGGACAACGACTGGGTCGAGGCGGTCAACCGCAACGGCGTGGTCGTCGCCCGGGCCGTCGTCTCGCACCGTATGCCGCCCGGCACCGTCTACATGCACCACGCGCAGGAGCGCACGGTCGCCGTACCGAAGACGGAGGCCACCGGCAAGCGCGGCGGCATCCACAACTCGCTCACCCGGCTGATCCTCAAGCCGTCCCATCTCATCGGCGGCTACGCCCAGTTGTCCTGGGCGTTCAACTACCTGGGCCCGACGGGCAACCAGCGCGACGAGGTGACGGTGATCCGCCGCCGCAGCCAGGAGGTCGAGTACTGATGCGTCCGATGGCCCAGATCGCGATGGTGATGAACCTCGACAAGTGCATCGGCTGCCACACCTGCTCGGTCACCTGCAAACAGACGTGGACCAACCGGCGGGGCATGGAGTACGTCTGGTTCAACAACGTCGAGACCCGCCCCGGCCAGGGCTATCCACGCCGCTACGAGGACCAGGAGCGCTGGCGCGGCGGCTGGGAGCTGAACCGGCGCGGCGCGCTGAAGCTGAAGGCGGGCGGCCGGCTGCGCAAGCTCGCCGGGATCTTCTCCAACCCCGAACTCCCCGAGATCAAGGACTACTACGAACCCTGGACGTACGACTACAAGAACCTCACCGACGCCCCGCTGGGCGACGACTTCCCGGTGGCGCAGCCGATATCGCAGCTCGACGGCAAGCCGATGAAGATCGAGTGGTCGGCGAACTGGGACGACAACCTCGCCGGCGCCCCCGCCCACGGCGATTTCGACCCGATGGTCGAGCGCGCCCGCAGGCAGGCCTCGGACAAGGTGCGGTTCGAGTTCGAGCAGACCTTCATGTTCTATCTGCCGCGCATCTGCGAGCACTGCCTCAACCCGTCCTGCGTGGCGTCGTGTCCGTCCGGCGCGATGTACAAGCGGGCGGAGGACGGCATCGTCCTCGTCGACCAGGACCGGTGCCGGGGCTGGCGGATGTGCGTGACGGGATGCCCGTACAAGAAGGTGTACTTCAACCACCGCACCGGCAAGGCCGAGAAGTGCACCCTGTGCTATCCGCGCGTCGAGGTCGGTCTGCCGACGGTCTGTTCGGAGACGTGCGTGGGCCGGCTGCGCTATCTCGGGGTGATTCTGTACGACGCCGACAAGGTGACGGCCGCCGCCTCGGTGCGCAGCGAACGTGACCTGTACGAGGCGCAGTTGGGAGTCTTCCTCGACCCCGAGGACACCGAGGTGCGGCGGGCCTGCGAGGAGGCGGGGATCCCGTACGACTGGCTGGAGGCCGCCCGTCGCTCCCCGGTGCACGCGCTGATCAGCAAGTACCGGGTGGCGCTTCCGCTGCACCCGGAGTACCGGACGATGCCGATGGTCTGGTACATCCCGCCGCTCTCCCCGGTGGTGGACGCGCTGACCGAGACCGGGCACGACGGCGAGGACGCACGGAACCTGTTCGGCGCGATCGACAGCCTGCGCATCCCCCTGGAGTACCTGGCGGAGCTGTTCACGGCCGGCGACCTCGCGCCGGTGCGGTCCTCGCTGGAGAAACTGGCCGCGATGCGCTCCCACATGCGGGCGATCAACCTCGGTGAGGAGCCGGACCCTTCGGTGGCGGCAGCCGTCGGCATGGGGCAGTTCGAGATCGAGGAGATGTACCGGCTGCTGGCGATCGCCAAGTACGAGGACCGGTACGTGATTCCGACGGCCGCCGTCGGCGACGCCCGGCGCCTTGAGGAGTCGGCGCTCCCGCAGGGCTGCAGCCTGGACTACGACGGCGGGCCCGGGATGGGCGGGGACGGACCCTTCGGCCAGGACTCCGGCCGCAAGCTGCTGCCGCTGGTGCCGGTGGAGAACTTCCACCTCCTGCGCAGACGGCAGACCGCGGACGACACGGACGACACGGCCGGCACAACCCCCACACCCCCCACAGCCGACGCCGAGGAGGCCTGATGCCGTCCTTCGAGGTGCTCTACCAAGCGGCCGCGCTCTGCCTGACCTACCCCGACGACGACTTCCGCGCCCGCCTGCCACTGCTGCGCGAAGCCGCCCCGCAACTACGCGAGTTCACCGACCACGCGATGGTCACGCCCCCGCAGGAGCTGGCCGCCCACTACGTCCAGGTCTTCGACTTCAAGAACCGCCACAGCCTGTACCTGAGCTGGTGGCACGACGGGGACACCCGGCGGCGCGGCATGTCGCTGGTCCGCTTCAAGGACGTCTACCGCGCGCACGGCCTGGAGTTCGCCGGCGAGGAGCTGCCCGACTTCCTGCCCGCGGTACTGGAGTTCACGGCCCGCACCGGCAACACCGACCTCCTTCTGGAACACCGGGAGTGCCTGGAGCAACTCCGCGCCCGGCTCACCGACTTCGGCACACCGTACGCGTCCGTCCTGGACGCCGTGTGCGCCACTCTTCCGACCGACCACACGGGGGCGCGCCCATGACCACCCTCCTGTGGGGCGTCCTGCCCTACGTCACCTTCGCCCTGCTCGTCGCCGGCCTCGCCTGGCGCCACCGCTACGACCGGTTCGGCTGGACCACACGCTCCTCCCAGGTGTACGAGTCGAAGCTCCTGAACATCGCCTCGCCCGCCTTCCACTACGGCATCCTGTTCGTGCTGGTCGGCCACGTCGTCGGTCTGTTCATCCCCGCGTCGTGGACGGACGCCGTCGGCGTGAGCGAGCGCACCTACCACCTGTTCTCCCTCTACGGCGGCACGGCGGCCGGCATCGTCACGGTCGGCGGGATCGCGCTGCTGGTCCACCGCCGCCGCACCCGGGCACCGGTGTTCCGCGCGACCACCGTCAACGACAAGCTCATGTACCTCGTGCTGGTCGCGGCGATCGTGCTGGGCATGGTCGCCAAGCTGTCCCACACCTCCGGCGACGGCTACGACTACCGCCGGTCCATCGCCCCTTGGGCCCGCAGCCTGTTCACCCTCAGTCCGGACACCGACCTGATGGCAGGCGTCCCGGTCCTGTACCAGGTCCACGCGGTGTTCGGCATGGCCCTCATCGCCCTGGTGCCGTACACCCGGCTGGTCCACATGTTCAGCGCACCGGTGCAGTACCTGTTCCGGCCGTACGTGGTGTACCGAACCCGCGACCCCGAGCAACTGGGGCCGCGGCCGGAGAAGCGGGGCTGGGAGCGGGCCGGATCCTAGGCGGCGCCCTAGGCCGCCCCGCCCTTCTGCTCCTTCTCGTCGTCCACGATCTCCGCGTCCACCACGCCCTCGTCGTCCTGCGGTGAGGTGTGCTCGGTGCCCGTGCCGGTGGTGCTGTCCGTCGGGGTCTGCTGGGTCTGGGCGTACATCGCCTGGCCCATCTTCTGGCTGACCGAGGCGAGCTTCTCGATTCCCGTGCGCAGGGCGCTCGTCTCGGCGTTCTGCTCCAGTTGCTGCTTGAGGTCGGTGATCGCCGACTCGACCTCGGACCTGGTGTCCGCCGGGACCTTGTCCTCGTTGTCGCGGATGAACTTCTCGGTCTGGTAGACGAGTTGCTCGGCCTGGTTGCGGGTCTCGGCCGCCTCGCGGCGGTTGCGGTCCTCCTCGGCGTACTGCTCGGCCTCCCGCATCATGCGGTCGATGTCGTCCTTCGGGAGCGCCGAGCCGCCCGTCACCGTCATCTTCTGCTCGCGCCCGGTGGCCAGGTCCTTGGCGGAGACGTGCATGATCCCGTTGGCGTCGATGTCGAAGGCGACCTCGATCTGCGGGACGCCCCGCGGGGCCGGCGGCAGGCCGGTGAGGTCGAAGACGCCGAGCTTCTTGTTGTACGCCGCGATCTCGCGTTCGCCCTGGTAGACCTGGATGCCGACGGAGGGCTGGTTGTCGGTGGCCGTGGTGAAGATCTCCGAACGCCGGGTGGGGATCGTCGTGTTGCGCTCGATGAGCTTCGTCATGATGCCGCCCTTGGTCTCGATGCCGAGGGACAGCGGGGTGACGTCGAGGAGCAGGACGTCCTTGACGTCGCCGCGGATGACGCCCGCCTGGAGGGCCGCGCCGACGGCCACGACCTCGTCGGGGTTGACGCCCTTGTGCGGGTCCTTGCCGGTGAGTTCCTTGACGAGGTCGGTGACGGCGGGCATGCGGGTGGAGCCGCCGACGAGGATGACGTGGTCGACCGCGGAGAGCTTGATGCCGGCATCCTTGACCGCCTGGTGGAAGGGGGTCTTGCAGCGGTCGAGGAGGTCCGCGGTGAGCTCCTGCAACTGGGCGCGGGTCAGCTTCTCGTCGAGGTGGAGGGGGCCCTCGGCGGAGGCGGTGATGTAGGGCAGGTTGATCGTCGTCTCGGAGGAGCTGGACAGCTCGATCTTGGCCTTCTCGGCACCTTCGCGCAGCCGCTGCAGCGCCATCTTGTCGTTGCCGAGGTCGATGCCGTACGACCCCTTGAACTTCTTCACGAGGTGCTCGACGATGCGCTGGTCCCAGTCGTCGCCGCCCAGGTGCGTGTCACCGTTGGTGGCCTTGACCTCGATGACGCCGTCGCCGATCTCCAGCAGCGAGACGTCGAAGGTGCCGCCGCCGAGGTCGAAGACGAGCACCGTCTGCTCCTCGCCCCGGTCGAGGCCGTAGGCGAGGGCGGCGGCCGTGGGCTCGTTGATGATCCTCAGGACCTTCAGGCCCGCGATCTCCCCGGCCTCCTTGGTGGCCTGCCGCTGGGCGTCGTCGAAGTAGGCGGGGACGGTGATCACCGCGTCGGTGACGTCCTCGCCGAGATACGACTCGGCGTCCCGCTTCAGTTTCTGCAGCACCCGGGCGGACAGCTCCTGCGCCCGGTAGCGGGTGCCGTCGACGTCCCCCTGTTCCGGGAAGCGCCAGGGTCCGTCACCCATGTGCCGCTTCATCGAGCGGGCGGTGCGCTCGACGTTCGTCACCGCCTGCCGTTTGGCCACCTCCCCCACGAGTACCTCGCCGTTCTTGGCGAAGGCCACGACCGACGGTGTGGTCCTGGCCCCCTCCGCGTTGGCGACAACCGTGGGCTCGCCGCCCTCCAGGACGGCCACCACCGAGTTCGTGGTCCCGAGATCGATCCCGACCGCGCGTGCCATCGCTGTCCCCTTCCGCCAGGGCGCCCCTTGAACTCCAGCACAAAACTTGAGCGGGTTCTTGTCAATGGGACGGGTGACCGGGAGGCGGGGTGCCAAACGGAGGCTGAGCGCCCGCTCAGGATTCGGGGGGCCGGCCCGGAGGGCCGCCCCCCCGGGGCTCCCCCTGCGGAGCGCTACGCCAACTTCGCCGTCAGCGTGATCGTCGTACCCGTCAGCGCCTGGCTGACCGGGCAGTTCTTCTTGGCATCCTCCGCCGCCGCGGCGAAGCCCTCCTCGTCGAGGCCGGGAACGGTGCCCTCGACGGTGAGGTGAACGCCGGTGATGCCCTCCCCCGGCTGGAAGCTCACGTCGGCCGAGGTGACGAGCTTGGTGGGCGGCGTGCCGGCACCCGCCAGGGCGTGCGACAGCGCCATGGAGAAGCAGCTGGAGTGCGCGGCGGCGATCAGCTCCTCGGGGCTGGTCTTGCCGCTCGCGTCCTGGGAGCGCGAGGCCCACGTGACCGGCTGGGCGGCGATGGCACCGGAGGAGTCGAAGTTGACGACACCGTTGCCCTCGAGCAGGTTGCCTTCCCAGACGGTGTGTGCGGAGCGCGTGGTAGCCACGATTCTTCCTTTCGCGTGGGGGCCCGTTTCCTGGGTCCGTGTCCCCCATCCGATCACACTCGGGCTCACTGCACCCGGAAGACCGGCCCACGGGGGGTGAACGGCAGGCGTCGGCCCTGGGGAATCAGGTACGCGTGCTCGCGCCGCACCCGCAGCACGTCGCACCAGCCGTCCGTGATGACCAGGACGGGCGCGCCCGGCGGGAAGTCGTCCACGCGCTGCAGCAGGTCGATCCCGGGCTGCAGGACCGTACCGCCGCGGCCGTGCACCCGCACCCGCCCGGCGATGTCCGTCACCGGCACATACCCGGCGTCGTACGGTGCCGCGTCGCAGAACACCACCCGCGCCGCCGGTACGTCCCGGGCCGCGGCGTAGGAGGCGATGGCGCCCAACGCCTTGCCGAGCAGCACCCGGTCCATGGAGCCGGAGGTGTCCAGGACGACGCCGAAAGTGCAGCGGGCGATCTCCTCGGGCGGGAAGTAGCGTCCCGCGCGCGGGATGTCGGGCGTGGACGACTGGCGGCGCGAGGGGCGGGCGTAGGTCCGGACCGGCTCCGGGCGCGGCACGAACTCGTCGAACCAGCGGGCGAGTCGGGCGTCCCAGGGCAGCGGCGGGTGGCTGAGCGCGCGGATCTCCTGGACCAGGCCGCCGGGCAGGAAGCCGCGCTCCTGCTGCTGGTGCAGGTCGAGCCCCTGGGAGAGGCCGCGGCGGTAGAACTCGTCGAGGTCGCACGTGTCGCCGGGCGCGCCGAGCGGGGCGCCCAGCACATCGCCGACGCCCTTGCCGCGCAGGGTGCCCAGCCGGCGCATCCGGCGCAGGTCGCCGACGATCCGGTCGTACACCTCCTCGGCGGACAGACCGGTGAACTGCGCGTCGTACAACAGGCCGTGGGGCATCTCGCCGACCTGCATCTCGCGCAGCCAGCCGTTGATGACGTAGTCGCAGGCGACGTTGAACAGGTACGGGTCGCGGGTGCCGCAGCGGTCGCCGTGGCGCAGGGCGGCGTGCAGCATCTCGTGGGCGAGGATGAACCGCCACTCCTCGTCCTCGAAGTGGCGCAGCGGGTTGATGTAGATCTCGCCGGCCTCGGCGTTGACGGCGGCGACGGAGATGCCGTGCGCGTGGGCGAGTTCGGCGTCGGCGACCAGTTTGATGCCGGCCGCGATGCCGCCGAGCAGCGGGTAGGAGGTGATGAACCACTCCAGCGCCCACTGCCAGGGCCGCTTCTTGAGCGGCTCGCCGTCCAGGGAGTCGCGGCGGCCGCCCGCCATGTCCATCGCGGCGGAGACGGTGCGGGTCAGCGCGGTGGCGAACGCCAGCTGGTGGTCCGGGGGCTGGTGGTACCAGCCGCGCCATTCCACGAGCAGCTGGTCGGGCTCACCGCCCGCGGTACCGCAGTGCTCGTACGCGGCCGGGAGCCCGTCGCGTCGCCAGTGCGCGGCGAGTCGCTCCTCGTCGCCGTCCGGGTACGACAGGGGCCGGTCGTCCGGGGCACTGCCTACGGGGAAGGACAGCAGGAAGCGGTTGACGACCACGCAGCGCGCGGCGATGTCGTAGCGGTCGGGCTGCTCGCGCTCCCCCTTCGCCGCCGGGACGTGGCCGAAGCCGAGGTGGAGAACGGCGTGCGCGATCGACCAGGCCCATACGGCGGGATCGGCGATGCGGGCCGGGTGGGCGTGCAGCGTGCCGCTGGAGGAGACGCGGACGAGTCCGTCCCGGGGCGCCGTCTCGCACTTCTCGTCGCGGCAGACACTGAACTCGACGGCGGCGAGCGCGGGGTTGGCCCGCACCAGCCGCATCCCCTCGGCGAACGCCTCGGCCGCGACGTCCCGCTTCTTCTTGGCGGGAGTCCGGTTGGCGGGCGTCCGGCTCATCGCCGCGCCTCGACCAGCCGCGGCATGTCCCGCGCCGCCTCCACCAGGAACCAGGCGGGCAGGACCGGGTTGCCGTCGGCGTCGGAGGCGATGACGCTCTGGGCGACCTCGACGGAGATCTCCGCGAGCTGCACCAGCAGCGACTTCGCGCGGTACGCGGTCTGCCGGCCGCTCGCCGACATGTGCTCCTTGCTCGCGGGCAGCTCCTTGACGAGGCGGCCGCGGAAGGACTCGGCGAGGTAGTAGAGCAGGTCGCGGTCCTCCATGCGGTGCGGCCATCGAGCGTCGCCCTTGATGATCGCCTCGATGCCGAACTGGCTGCGCACGATCTTGACGTAGCCGCAGAACGCGGTGGCGTGTACGGGCGTCAGCGTGCCGTGCGCGAGCACCTTCAGCGTCGCCTCGTCGAGGCCCTGGCCGAAGGAGTGCAGCGCGTCGGAGAGCATGTGCCAGGAGCGGGGCGTGGAGAACGGCTCCTCGGTCTTCGGCGGCTTGGACCACAGGTGGTCGGGCCGGTCGGTGAGGTGGTCCAGGATCCACGGGTGGATGCCGTTGTTCGCGGCCCAGGTCAGCCAGTCCTTGGCGGACGCCTCCAGGTGGACGTGGGTGAGACGGTTGACGAGCGCGGAGGCGATGGGGCGGGCGAGCGCGTTGTCCGTCGCCCGGTTGCCGGCGCCGATGACGATCGAGCCCTTCGGCAGCTCGTAGTTGCCGATACGGCGGTCCAGGATCAGCGAGTAGAACGCCTTCTGCACATCCGGGGTGGCGGCGTTCAGCTCGTCCAGGAACAGGCAGTACGGCTCGTCGCGGGCGATCGCCTCCGGCGGGCAGAACACCGACCGCCCCTCCCGGATCTGCGGCACGCCGATCAGGTCCTCCGGCGCGAGCTGCGTGCCGAGCAGGCTCACGCACTCCAGCCCCAGCGACTCGGCGAAGTCCCTGACGAGCGAGGACTTTCCGATGCCGGGGGCGCCCCAGATGAAGACCGGCCGCACGGTGGCGAGGCCGAGAAGGAGCTCGGGGATACGGACGGGCGTGACGGTGACGGCTGCCTGCAAGGAAGAGGCTCCTTGGGAGTGTTCGAGGGGTTTGCGACTCGAACAGTGTGTGCCTACGGTCCCTCGGACGCAGCCGATTTTCAGGCGGCCCGCTCCTCCGGCTCCACCGCCAAGGGCACCTGAGGGCCGTTCGCTTCACCCAGCCACCGGCGCAGCACGCGGTGCACCTGCTCGGCGCCGACGAGGTCCTCCCCGTCGTCGACCGGCGCGGAGAAGGCGAGCGGCGACAGCAGGAACGGCTTGCCCTGCGCCCCGCCGAGCCCGCCGTGCGAGCCGATCTGCTCCTCGAAGGCGAGGACCTCGCCCCCGTCGGCCGGGTCGTACGCGGAGTTGACCATGATGTCGGCGGCGTTCGGGAAGGAGTGCGTGCGGCGTACGGCGTCGGCGGCACCCGGCCCGAAGACCTCCAACGGCCCCGGTCTGTCGTCGAGTTGGTCCAGCGGGATCTCCGCGCCGTACGCGCCGAGCACGAGCCCGCCGTGCTCCTCGCTGCGGACGAGCACGAAGCCGACGCCGGGGTGGTTGGCGAGGGTGGTGAGCAGGGCCGGGTGGCGGGCGTCGATCTCCTCCTTGGTCATCCGGTGCGGCACGTCCGGGAAGGAGACCAGGCCGAGGTTGCCGGACGCGAGCACGAGCGGCTCCGAGCGGCGGCGGGAGGGGCGATGCGCCTCGCCGCCCTCCTCGACGGGCCGACGCAGCGCGGCGCGCACCGCCGCGCGGGCCTCGGCGCCGCTGTGGGTGCGCTGCGCCTTGCGCGGCACGGGCAGCCCGCAGCCGGCCCGCACCAGGTCGCCGAGGCCGAGGCCGTAGCGGGCGCGGAAGGTCTCGCCGGGGCTCTGGCCGTGGTCCGACAGCACGACGATCCGGTACGGCCGTGGCGCGTGCTCGGCGACGTTCTCGATCAACGCCAGCGCCCGGTCGAGGCGTTCGAGGACCTTCTCGGCGTCCCGGCTGCACGGCCCGGAGTGGTGGGCCACTTCGTCGTACGCCACGAGGTCGGCGTAGACGGAGGTGCGCCCGGCGAGCATGTCGCCCATCACCGCGGCCACGACGACGTCCCGTTCGACGACGGTCGCGAAGGCGCGGACGAACGGATAGAGGCCGCCGCGGGAGACCCTCGGGCGGACCTTGCGGACGCGGGCCCGGGTGGACTGGGCGATCTCACGGCCGACCTCGGCGACGAAGGACAGGGCGGTGCGCACGGCGTTGGCCGGGTCGGAGAAGTAGGCGAAGTAGCCCGCCCGGGAGCGGTTCTCCCGGCTGCGGCGCTTGGTGGCGATGGACAGCACGAGAGCCTGCTCGTCGGCCCCGCCGCTGAAGAGGTTGCCGCGGCTGGCGCCGTCGGCGGTGAGCAGTCCGCCGTCGCCGGTCCGGTCGACGGCGCGGCGCTGGAGTTCGGCGGCGCTGGTGGGGCGGTTGCAGACCATCACCTCGCGGCCGGCCTTCTCGTACCAGCGGAAGGCGGGCACGTCGTGGTTGCTGCCGTGCAGGATGCCGAGCTGGCTGGCGCCGGTCTGGCTGGACCAGTCGGTGCGCCAGGGGGTGAGCCGGTGGGTGGGGCGGGCGCCGTCGACGGTGACGGTACGGTCCCCGTCGCTGTCGCTGTCGCTGTCGCTGTCGCTGTCGCTGTCGCTGTCGCCGAGCCAGCGGGCGACGGTCGGCATCAGATCCTTGCCGACGGCGTCGCGCAGGACGTCGTGGCCCACGCCGTCGAGCTGCAGGAAGACGGTGCCGGGGCTGGACGGGCCGGGTGGCAGCGCTCTGCGGCGGCGGTCGGCGAGGCGGTACAGCCTGCGCCGGTACGCGTCGTCGTCCCGTACGGCGAGGGCGGCGCCGGTGGCGGAGGCGACGGCGGACATCACGGCGGCGACGATGACGGCGGTCTCGGGGGCGGCCTCGCTGTCGCCGGAGGGGACCAGGCGCAGGGCGACGATGAGCAGCGAGCCGTTGAGGAAGAACACCAGCAGGCCGAGCACGAGGGCGGGCACCAGCAGCAGGAGCCGTACGAGGAGGGGCCAGAAGATCGCCGAGAGCAGACCGAACGCGCCGGCGCCGAGGGCCGCGGTGACGGCGATACTGGTGGCGCTGTCGCCGTCCGCGGACTGGAGCTGGAAGTCGGGCAGGATCCCGGCGAGCACGAGCATGGTGACGGTGGAGACCGCCCACACGGTGACGCTCCGCCCGACCTGACTGGCAACCCGCCGCCAACGCCTACCACGCACGCCCAGCCCACCTCACGTCCCGACCCACCACCCCGAAACGGGCCTTTACGCCCCCAGCCTGGCACACGCCACCGACACCTGAGATTCACGGACCGGCGACCGGAGGCGCAGTCAGAAGGTGATCGTCAACGCCCGTCGTACCCGGCCGTCGGCATCGACAGCCTCCGATGCACCCGAGCCTTCATCTGCGCGTCGTACAACGGCTCCGCGCGCCCCACGATCTCCACCCGCGCCCCCCGCCGGGCGCACTCCGCGGTGAACTCCTCGACGGACGACAACGCGCTCTCCAGGACCCTCCGGCTGGGCGCCACGAACAGGTCGAGGCCGGGCCGGACGCCCTCCCACAGCACACTGTGGTCCGCCCGCAACCGGCGTACCAGGAGTTCGCGGGCGACGACATACCCGTGCTCCGCGGCCCAGCGCGCGCACATCGCGTGCTGGCTGCGGGAGTCCACCAGGAAGGGGTCGGCGTCCAGCTCTTCGAGAGGCGTCAGACTGGCGATCGCCGTCACTCGCACTACGGATGACCCCATGGCGTCCCCCTCACCTCCGGGTTTCGCCGCCGACCCTACTCCAGCCCGTACGCTTCGGGGAGTCGCGCGAAGGAGGCAAAGAAGGTGCCGGTGGAGATCACCTGGTGGGGTCACGCCACTTGCACGGTCGACGATTCGAACGTACGCGTCCTCACCGACCCCCTGTTCGCCCGCCGGCTGGCCCATCTGCGCCGCCGCCGGGGCGCACTGCCGCCGCCCGGTGCCTGGCGCGCGGACATCGCCGTGGTCTCCCACCTCCACGCGGACCACCTGCACGTTCCGTCACTGGCGAGGCTGGCGCAGGGGACCCGTCTGCTCGTGCCACGGGGCGCGTTCCGTGCCGTCCCGGCGCTGCGCCGACTCGCGCATCTGCGGGTGACCGAGATGGCGCCCGGGGACGTGACGGCGGTGGGCGAGCTGGCCGTACGGGCCGTCTCCGCTCGGCACGACGGGCGGCGGCTGCCCGTCGGCCCGCACCGCTGCCCCGCCCTCGGATATGTCATCGAGGGCGAGGGGCGCACGTACTTCGCCGGGGACACCGGCCTGTTCGAGTCGATGGCGAAGGAGGTCGGCCCGGTCGACGTGGCGCTGCTGCCGGTGGGCGGCTGGGGACCGTATCTCGGGGAAGGCCATCTGGACGCGGGGCGGGCCGCCGAGGCGCTGTCCCGGCTCGCGCCGCGCAGTGCGGTGCCGGTGCACTACGGCACGTACTGGCCGATCGGCATGGACGCCGTGCGCCCCCATGAATTCCATGCGCCGGGCGACGAGTTCGCGCGGCTCGCCGCGGAGCGCGCGCCCGGCGTGTCGGTGCACCGGCTCGCGCACGGGGAGAGCGTGCGCCTGGAGGTGGCCCGGTGACGGTGCTGGCGGCCGCCGCGACGGTGGCGCCGACCGAGTCGACGCAGCAGGCGATCGGCTATCCATCACTGTTCCTGCTGGTGCTGATCGGGGCGCTGGTGCCGATCGTGCCGACGGGGGCGCTGGTGAGTTCGGCGGCGGTGGTGGCGTTCCACCAGACGGCGCCGTTCTCGCTGGCGCTGGTGTTCGTGACGGCGTCGACGGCCGCGTTCCTGGGCGATGCGACGCTGTACTGGCTGGGGCGGCGCGGCATGCGCTCCAAGAACGGCTCGCGCTGGCTGGAGGCGATCCGCTCGCGCGCGCCGGAGGAGCGGCTCACGCAGGCCCAGGAGAAGCTCGCCGAGCACGGGGTGGCCGTGCTGGTGCTGTCCCGGCTGGTGCCTGCGGGGCGGCTGCCGGTGATGCTGGCCTGTCTGCTGGCGAAGTGGCCGATGCGACGGTTTGCCCGCGGCAACTTTCCGGCGTGCCTCGCGTGGGCGGTGACGTATCAGCTGATCGGGATCCTTGGGGGGGCGCTGTTCGACGAGCCGTGGGAGGGCGTGGTGGCGGCGATCGCGCTGACCGTGCTGATCAGCACGGTGCCGAGTGTGTGGCGGAGGGTCCGGAGGGGGACCAAGGCCGCCTAGGCCCTGGTCCCGTGCGCGCCCCGGATACGTCCACGTCCTGTGTGCGGTCCTACTCCAGTACGCGCGAGGCTCCCACCGGCAGGTCCCACAGGTCCTCCCGGTCCAGCCCCGCCTTCTCCCACGCCGCACGCACGCGCGTGAGCGGTTCCAGGACCGGCTCCGCCGACAGCACGAACGTGGCCCAGTGCATCGGCGCCATCCGTCGCGCGCCGAGGTCCTGGGCGGCGCGGACCGCCTCCTCCGGGTCGCAGTGGACGTCGCTGAGCCACCAGCGGGGGTCGTAGGCGCCGATGGGGAGCAGGGCGACGTCGATGTCGGGGTAGCGCTCGCCGATGCGGCCGAACCAGTGGCCGTACCCTGTGTCGCCCGCGAAGTACACGCGCTGTCCGTCGGAGGCAGTGAGCACCCAACCGCCCCACAGGCTGCGGCAGGTGTCGGTCAGGGTGCGCTTGGACCAGTGGTGGGCAGGCACGAAGTCGAAGCGGACGCCGGACAGTTCGGCCGCCTCCCACCAGTCCAGCTCGGTGACCTGGGTGAACCGGCGGCGATGGAACCAGCCCGCGAGGCCGGCCGGCACGAACACGGGGGTGTCGCGCGGGAGTCGGCGCAGCGTGGGGGCGTCCAGGTGGTCGTAGTGGTTGTGGCTGATGACGACCGCGTCGACGCGCGGCAGGGCGCTCCAGGCGATGCCGACGGGCGTGATGCGGGTCGGGGTGCCGAGGATGCGGCGCGACCAGACAGGGTCGGTGAGGACGGTCAGTCCGCCGATCCGCACGACCCAACTGGCGTGCCCCGCCCAGGAGACGGCGACCGTGCGCGCGTCCACGCGGGGCAGCGGGGCCGGTGCGAAGGGCAGCCGCGGGATGTCGGCGAGGCCCTCGCGGCCGGGGCGTACGGCGCCCTCGCGGGCGAAGCGGGCGAGGGTCTTGATGCCGGGCAGCGGGGCGGTGAGACGGTCGTGGAAGGTCCGCGGCCACACCCGGCGTTCACCCAGCGGGCGGGGTGCGGCGAGCGGCCGGAACGTGGGCGCGAAGGGGGACGGGGCCACCGGAGCGCCGGTGTTCCGGGGCGTCGTACGCGGCGTGGTCGACATGGCTGACTCGGACTGCTGCGTCATCGAGGAGGCTCCCATCGCTGAGCGTCGTCGCGGAGATCGTCGAAGACCGACTTCACGTGGATCAACGCGCGTTGCACATGCGGCAGTTCCAACGGCGAGGGTGAGGTGATGCATTCCGCGCGTTCCGCCTCGCTGCCGGCCAGCAGCGGTCCGGTGGACAGCCGTACGCGCAGCGCGCCGAGGTCGTCGCCGAAGCGGTGCCCGCCCGGCGCGGGCATGCCGAGCCGGCCGGCGAGGAAGTCCTCCAGGTCGTGCGCGTCCCCCACGTCGTGCGCGGACAGCCCGTCGCGCAACGGGCCGAGGTCGAGGTACAGGTGCCGCCCGGCCTGCGGGGGCCGCGCGAGGGCACCGGCCCCTACGGCGGCCGCGTGCATGGCGCCGGCCACGCGCGCGTGCAGGCGTACGGCGGCGGTGACCCGCGCGGTGACCGGCTCGGGCTCGGCCAGCGCGTACCCGGCCGCGAGGGCGACCGGGCCGGCGACGCGGGCGCCCAGCGCGGTGAGCACGTCGAGCACGCGCGCGTGGAGGCTGTCGCCGACCTCGCCCGCGGGGAACCGGGCGACCGCGGCCGGCCAGCCCGGCGGGAGGTGGGCGCCCGACAGGTCGGTGACGACGGTGACCTGGTCGGGCAGCATCTCCGCGGGGCTGAGCAGCACGGTGTCGTGCGGGGCGTGCACGGTGTCGCGCCAGGTCTCGTCGCTGACGATGTGCAGCCCCTCGTCGGTGGCGGCCTCCAGGGTCTCGTGCAGCACTTCGGGCGGGGCCACGGTGGCGGTGGGGTCGTCGGCGACGGACAGTACGAGCAGCCGCGGGTCACCGCCCTCCGCACGGACCCGGCGGACGGTCTCCAGAAGGGCGTACGGATCCGGGACACCACCGCACTCGGCCGGTGTCCCCACGTGGAAGACGGGTCTGCCCAACAGGCGTGCGTACGGCGCCCACCAGGCGGCGCAGGGCCGCGGCACCAGGACGTCGCCGCCGAGCGCGGCGGTCAGCGCGAGCAGCAGCGCGGGCGCCCCGGGAGCGGCCACCGCCCGGTCGGGCTCGGTCGGCAGGCCACGCCGGTCCCAGTAACCGCACGCGGCCTCCAGGAGCGGGGCGCCGCCGCCGACCGGTTCGCTCTCGGCCCGCCCCGCGGCCGCGGCGAGCACGGCGGCCAGTTCGGGCAGCACGGGCAGCCCGTCGTCCGGGAGCGGCGGCCCGAAACGGACGGGGCCGTGGTCTTCGGGGTCCGTCCGGCGCATCCGTGCCTCCGCGCAGTGCCTGGTGCCGTAGTGGTTCGTCGGGGTCCGGTGCTCCGTGAGGGTCGGTGTTCCATGGTGCGGGTTCTGAGGTTCGGACGGATGAGGGGTTCGCACGGTGCGCTGGGTACCCTCCCGCTCTGCGTACCCATCGTGGCGCAACCCCATGGGCGCCCGCTGAGGTTGCGCCCGTCACAGCGTCGGTCGTCCGGACGCGGTGGCCGTGACGTGCGGCTCACTCCTCCGCGGTGGGCGTCTTGCGGCGCAGCCGGTACACCGCGCCGCCGAACGCGCCCGCGATCAGGAAGCCCCCGGCGACCAGGGCAGGGACGGAGTCGGTGAAGGCACCACCCGCGCCGGCCTCCACGCCACGATGGTTCGCCTCACTGCCGCAGTCTTCCGAGTGCTGCCCGCTGGTGCCCGAGTGGCGCCCGGTTTCGTACGAGTCGGGTTGGGACTTGTCGAGGTTGGGGTCGAGGTTGGGGTCGGCCTTGTCCGTGTAGAGGCCGGTCTCGTCGGCGTAGGGCTCGGCGTTGTCTCCATAGGGCACGGCCTTGTCCCAGTGCTGCTCGCTGCAGGAACTGCTGCCGCCCGCATCCCCGCTCCCGCCGCTCTCGGCGTCGTCTTTGCCTCCTTCGGTGTCCGCCGCGCCTGCCTCGACGTCTCCAGTGCCGCCCTCGGTGCCACCCCCGCCCCCTTCGGCGCCGCCCTTGCCGCCGCCACTGTCACGCGCCACCGTGAACGTCGCGCTCCACGGCTTGCCCTCCGCTCCGGATGCCGCCGGGCAGGTGCCGTCGACCGTCGACGCGGAGTCCGATCCGACCGCGTCCGGGTCGCCCTCGAAGTTCTCGGCCGCAGGGACGCGGGCGGTGCCGCTGTAGGCGGCCCCGGCCTCCTTCTCGCCCTGGCCGGGGACCTGTTTCAGCTGGACGGTGCCTTCCTCGAACGCCTGCGAGGTGGCTTCGAGGGTGGCCGGCGCGGACCCGCCGAGGGGGTCGCAGGAGACCGTGACGGTGACGCTGCCGCCCGGGGAGACGGTACCGGGGCTGACCTCCGCGGCCGGGTCCGCGGAGGCGGCCGAGGCGGCACTGCCGACGACGGCACCGGCCAGAGCGGCGACGGACAGGACACGGGCGGTGCGGCGCATGGGGTGAACTCCTTCGGCCGACGGCTGCGGGGGTACGGCGTTCGTGCCCCCGCAGCCATGACAGCCCGCCCCACGCCCGGGCGCGCGCGGCCGGGCACCATTCGCGGGACGGGGGACGGCCGAGTGGGTGACGCAGGAGGGGCGGCCGAAGTGAGTTGGGTTTCCGAACCCACTCCGCCCCAGCGCGTCCGGTATGCCAACTCACCCCCTCAGTTCATCAGCGCTGCCAGGTCCCGCTCCAGCCCGCGCCCCCGCCTGCTGACGACGCCGGCCGCGACGTCCGACAGCTTGCGGTTGGTGCCCTGCGAGATACGGCGCAGGACGCCGAAGGCGGCGTCGGCGTCGCAGCCGAGGACGTGCATGACGATGCCGCACGCCTGGTCGACGACGGGCCGGGAGCGCAGGGCGGTGCCCAGGTGGTCGAGCTCGGCGAGCGCGGCGCGGTAGGAGCGGTCGCGGACCAGGCAGCTCGCGGCGAGTTCACCGAGGGCGTGCACGGCCCCGTGCGGGGCGTCCTCGAGGGCGCCGGGCCGGAAGCTGTACAGGCTGAGCGTGACGGTCAGGCCGGAGCGGCGGAACGGGAGCGTGACGCTGGAGCGCACGCCCGAGTCGAGCGCCATGGCGCGGTACTCCGGCCAGCGTTCGTCGCGCAGCAGGTCGGCCGAGTCGACGGGCCTGCCGCGTTCCAGCGCGGCCGGAATGGGGCCGTCCCCGGACCGCAGCTGCACGGCGACGAGTCCGGCGAGGTCGGGATGGGTGACGGCGGCGGGCCGCTCGGCTCCCGCCTCGGCCACCATGCTGCTCGCTCCGCAGCAGTCGGCGGTACAGCGCACGGCCTGTTCGGCCAACTCGGACAACCTGCGCCCCGGCAGGGCGGCTTCGGCGGACTGGTCACCCCAGTGACCCACCTGTTCGTGAGCGGGCATCCTCAACTCCTCCTCTTCCGTGCGCGTTCCCGGTCCCGCGCGGGGAAAACAGGGAAGGCAGTGAGGAACAGGGAGAACCAGTTGGCACCCGCCGCCCCGGAACACCTCACCGCCAGCTAGGTTCATCCCATGGCGCAGACGGACGAATTCGGTGAAGAGCTCGCGGATTTCGTGCGCCGCGTCGCGGAACTGAAGGCGGCGCGGTCCCTCTCGGGCGGGGACCTGCCGACGGTCCTGGACGCGGCCATCTTCGAACTCGACCATGTCGCCGACCAGTTGTGGCCCCGGTACGAGCGGCTGTCCTCGGGCTACACGGGCTCCTCGGGCGGACTGCCCCGTACGGCGTCCGCCGACCGGCAGGAGCACCATCTGCTGCGGGCGGTGTTCCAGCGGTTTCCGCTGCCGGTGGCCCT
The DNA here is from genome assembly GCF_028736035.1 of Streptomyces sp. T12. Taxonomy (NCBI): domain Bacteria; kingdom Bacillati; phylum Actinomycetota; class Actinomycetes; order Kitasatosporales; family Streptomycetaceae; genus Streptomyces; species Streptomyces sp. T12. The sequence goes on along the minus strand of NZ_CP117866.1, from coordinate 9,048,426 downwards.
CGTGGACCGGGAGGCGGTGGTGCGCAGGCTGAACTTCGCGGCGACATCCTTCACCGGCGTCCGGGCGGGCTATGCGACGGGACGTCCCCTGACCGGATTCCTCGCCCATGCCGACCGGGCGGCATTCCGTTCCCAGGCCGCGGCGGTGGCCCGCGGCGAGGGCGACCGCAGCCTCACCGTGCGCCTCCTGCAGCGCCCGTCCACACCGGTCCACGCGACCCTGACCGCCGTACGCCCGAGCGGGGAGCCGCACACCACCGTGCTGGTGGTGCTGCAGCCCGGCGAGCCGACCCCGGCCGCCACGCCGACGGCCCAGGTCCCCGACCTCGCCGAGACGACCCGGCACGTGGCCCTGACGGACCTCCAGGACGAGATGACCGCCACCCTCCTCACGGCACCGCGGGGCGACCGGGATGCGGTGGTCCGGCGGGCGGCCCAGGTCCTGCACGGCCGCTTCGCCGACTGGGTGATCGTCGACACGGGCGCCGCGCGGATGTCCCGTACGGCAGTGCTCGCCCCCTCGGAGAAGGAGGCGGCCGCGCTCGCGGAACAGGACCCGGCCACCTGCCCGCTGGCCACAGAGACGACACGCACCGGGTCCCCGTCCCTCCAGATACGCCCCGAGGACCCGGACGCCTTCGGCAGGGACGGGGAAGGCGCCCCCGTCCTGGTACAGGCGAACGTCACGTCACTGCTGTGCGTGCCTCTCGTGGCCGACAGGGCCGTACAGGGCGTCCTCACGCTGTTCAGATGTGGAGCCCGCCTGGCGTTCTCGATGGCGGAGGCCAAGGCGATGGACACCATGTCCCGCCACATAACGCTGGCAGCGACTGCAGCGCCCTGAGGTTGCCCTGAGGGTCCCCTCAGGGCACTGCCCGGCTCTCAGACCACATCACTCAGCACTTGTTCCCGCACCCGGCTGCAGCACCGGCTGATGAGCCGGGACACATGCATCTGCGAGATGCCCAGGTGCTCGGCGATCCGGCTCTGGGTCATGTCCTTGAAGAACCGCATGTACAAAATGGCCCGCTCACGCTCCGGCAGCGCCGCCAGTCGAGGCTTGACGGCCTCACGGTCCACGACCGTGTCCAGCGCCGGATCCGCGGAACCCAGCGCGTCGCTCAGCGAGTACCCGTCCTCGCTGCCGGGCAACTCCGCGTCCAGGGACAGCGCGGTGAAACTCTCCAGCGCCTCCAGGCCGACCCGGACATCGGCCTCGGTCATGTCCGCGTGCTGGGCGATCTCGCCGACCGTGGGCCTGCGGCCCGAGACGGTCTGCAGATCCTGAACGGCGAACCTCACACGGTTACGCAGGTCCTGCACCCGGCGCGGCACATGCAGCGTCCACATGTGGTCGCGGAAGTGCCGCTTGATCTCGCCGGTGATGGTCGGCACGGCGTAGCTCTCGAAGGCGTTGCCGCGCTCGGGGTCGTACCGGTCGACGGCCTTGACCAGCCCGAGGGCGGCGACCTGCCGCAGGTCGTCGAAGCTCTCGCCGCGGCTGCGGAACCGCCCGGCGAGCCGGTCGGCCATGGGCAGCCAGGCCTCGACGATCTTGTCGCGGAGGGTGTCGCGCTGCTGGCCCTCGGGCAGCGCGACGAGTGTGCGGAAGTCCTCCGCGGTGTCGGGGGCGTCGTCGTGCGGGTGGTGCTTCGCGCTCACTGAAGTGGGCATCGTGCGTCGCAACTCCCTTGGTTGTGCTCTGGCTTGGACGGTCACCATGGGAGTGCGGACGCGCACCGCAGCGGGGCACACCCGTGGCGGGAATCCCCGCTCCCACGGACGTGCCTCCTGTCCGAAGCACTGTTTCTTCGCCTGCCCCCACCCCCGGCCCGCAAACACCGGCACAGGTTTTCCACCGGCCCGCAGGGTCACTCGGAGCGGTGTCGCGCAGTCCCACGGAGCCCAGGAGGTCCCGCATGAGCACCAAGGTCGCCGACCACGTCCTGCAGCGCCTGCGCGAGTGGGGTGTGGAGCACGTCTTCGGCTGTCCCGGCGACGGCATCAACGGCCTGCTCGCCGCCTGGGGCCGGGCCGAGAACCAGCCCCGCCGGGGTCCGGGGTGTCCCCGGAAAATCACAGCATCCAGTCCCGGCACGAGGAGATGTCCGCGTTCCAGGCCGTCGGCCAGACGCACCGCACCGCGATGGGCGGCTCGTACCAGCAGGAGGTGGACCTGCACACGCTGTTCAAGGACGTCGCCTCGGACTTCGTGGAGACGGTGACGGTCCCCGAGCAGCTGCCGAACGTCCTGGACCGGGCGATGCGCACCGCGTACGCGCGCCGCGCCCCCACGGCGATCATCATCCCCGGCGACGTCCAGGAGTTCGACTACTCGCCGCCGACGCACGAGTTCAAGATGGTGCCCTCCAGACTGGACCGCAGCAGTTGGACGGCGATCCCCTCGGACGACTCGATCCGCAGGGCCGCCGAAATCCTCAACACCGGTGACAAGGTGGCGATCCTGATCGGCCAGGGTGCGTCCGGCGCGCGGGCCGAGGTGGAGCGGATCGCCGAACTGCTGGGCGCCCGGCGTGGCCAAGGCGCTGCTCGGCAAGGACGCCCTGAGCGACGAACTGCCGTACGTCACCGGCTCGATAGGCCTGCTGGGCACCCGCCCGTCGTACGAGCTGATGCGGGACTGCGACACCCTGCTGACCATCGGGTCCTCCTTCCCGTACACGCAGTTCCTGCCCGACTTCGGCAAGGCGCGGGGCGTGCAGATCGACATCGACCCGCACATGGTCGGGATGCGCTATCCGTACGAGGTGAATCTCGTCGGCGACGCGAAGGCGACGCTGGAGCGGTTGATCCCGGCAACGCCATCATCAGCTCCGACTCGGGCTCGGCGGCCAACTGGTACGCCCGCCACCTGACGCTGCGCCCCGGCATGCGCTCGTCGCTGTCCGGGACGCCGGCGACGATGGGCTGCGGGGTGCCGTATGCGATCGGCGCCAAGTTCGCCCACCCGGACCGCCCGGCGATCGCGCTGGTCGGCGACGGGGCGATGCAGATGAACGGCCTGGCGGAGCTGATCACGGCGGCGAAGTACAAGGACCTGTGGGAGGATCCGCGCCTGGTCGTCGGCATCTGGAACAACCACGACCTCAACCAGGTCACCTGGGAGATGCGCGCTATGGAGGGCGCCCCGTCCTTCGTGCCCTCGCAGGAGCTCCCCGACGTCCAGGACGCCGCCTTCGCCCGCTCCCTCGGCCTGACCGGCATCCGGGTGGAGAAGCCCGAGGACGTCGAGGCGGGCTGGCGCGCGGGCCTGGAGGCGACGGCGTCGTCGATCCTGAAGGGGGACGCGGACCGGGGGTCGATGGTCAGGCAGGGGTTCAAGGCGAAGGTGCAGGAGTTCTTGCCGGGGCGGGACAAGAAGCACCACCGACCCTGTTGAACGGCACTGAAGAGTTCAGTTGCGCACGAAACAGTTCAGCGGTCAGTTCAGTAGCGCGGTGAACTGTTCAGTGCCATACCTAGCATCGTGGTGTGGCTGAAGGTCCCAACGTCCCGCCACGTGTCCGGGTCAGCTGTCCCCGGCCAGCAGCGCTGCAGCGCACCCCAGATCCGGCCTGCGGCCCGAGGAGCAGTGGCGAATGGCCTCACACCACGCACATCCTGTGTCTCCCTGCGGTGCACCGCGCCGACCACAGTCCCCAGCGGTGTGCAGCAGTGGCTGCTCGGCGAGGTGCTGGGCATCGAGCCTCTTCCGGAGCGACCGCCCGTCCCCGCGGTCTCTCCGCGGCGCAGCCGGGCGCAGAAATGGGAGGCGAACTTGGCGGCGTCCCGCCAGTACCGCACCCGGGAGGGGCAACTGAACGTACCTCGATCGCACATCGAAACTGTTGACGGGGCGGAGCTGGCCCTCGGTGTGTTCATCGCCAACGCCCGTACTCGCAAAGCGAGTCTTGCTCCCGAACGAGTGGAGGAGCTGTCCGCTGTTGGTATGCGCTGGCAGCGAGTCGGGGAAAGGGGTCAGCTGGGCCGTGGTGGGCGTCGGCCTCGCACACGGTGAACGGACGGGCCTGAGTCAGCGGGGAGTCAGCCCGGGCCGTGGCAGTGCACGCGCGGCGGGTGCACATGGGCCGCTTGGGGAACTGTGGCCGCTGTCAAGCGAGTTCACGCGTCTACGGCCGTAGCCGCCTGCATGCGGGGCCGGCCCAGTTCCGCCGTGCCGCCCCGCGACGACGCGTTCACCTCGGGGCACTGGCCCCTCCAGCCCGCTGCCCTCCACCCAGCCTGGTGTCGATCCAAGCGATCACCAAAACCCTGCGCCCCTACGGCCACCAGACCGGCCGCCTGCGCCTGAACCGCATCCTCAACGAAGCCCAGCACACCAACGACCCCCTCCACCCCATCCGCCGCACAGCGGTTCTCCTGACTGCGCCGGATACCTCTGAGCGGGCAGACCAGGCCGGTTCGACATCCGTTAATCCGGCTTGAGAGCTCCACTCCGACAACTGCCGGGCTGGAGTCGGGGAACGGGCCGCGGACAGCCGTCGAGCCTCCTACCAGCTGCCGACGCCACGTGCCATATGTCACTTGGAATTAACTTGGCACTTGACTGCCACATGGCACTTGATGCCATAACGTGGGTTCATCCGATCGAACCGTGAGTTCAGGAGAACCCTCACCGTGAGCAAGTCCACCGTTGCCGAAGCTCCCGCCCAGAAGCCGGTCCCAGCAGCCCTGGGCATCCGCCGACTGCGTGGCCATCCGTGGCTGTCGTTGCTGGCCGTCGCGCTCGGCGTGATGCTCGTCGCGCTGGACGGGACGATCGTCGCCATCGCCAGCCCGGCCATCCAGAAGGACCTGGCCGCGTCACTGTCCGACATCCAGTGGGTGACCAACGCCTACCTGCTGGCCCTCGCGGTCAGCCTGATCACCGTCGGCAAGCTCGGCGACCGCTTCGGGCACACGAAGATCTTCCTGATAGGTGCGGTCGGCTTCGTCGCCTCCTCCGCCGGCATCGGCCTGACCGACGACATCAAGGTCATGATCGGCCTGCGCGTGGTGCAGGGCTTGTTCGGCGCGATGCTCCAGCCGACCGCGCTCGGCATCATCCGCTCCACGTTCCCGGCCGAGAAGCTGAACTCCGCGATCGGCATCTGGGGCGCGGTGGTCGCCGCGTCCACCGCGGCCGGCCCGATCGTCGGCGGTCTGCTGGTCGAGCACGTGAACTGGGAGTCCTGCTTCTACATCAACGTGCCCGTCGGCATCGTCGCCGTCGTCATGGGTCTGCTGTTCCTGAAGGACACCGAGCGCGACCAGAACTCCAAGTCCTTCGACGTCCCCGGGATCGTGCTGCTGTCCGGCACCCTGTTCCTGCTGGTGTGGGCCCTGATCAAGGCCCCCGACTACGGCTGGGGCGACACCAGGACCCTTGGCTTCCTCGGCGCCACCCTGGTCGTGGGCCTGCTGTTCGTGCTGCGTGAGCGCCGCACGAAGGAGCCGCTTCTGCCGCTGCGACTGTTCCGCTCCCTGCCCCTGTCGGCGGGCGTTGTACTGATGCTGATGCTGTCGTTCTGTCTGTTCGGGGCCATGTTCTACATGACCTTCTACCTGCAGAACGTGCACGGCATGAGCGCCGTCGACGCCGCCGTGCGGATGCTTCCCCTCACGGGCCTGATGGTTGTCGGCGCACCGCTGGCCGGCGCGCTCATCAATCGGTTCGGTCCGCGGCCGCCGATGGTCGCCGGCATGCTCCTGACGGCCGGAGCCCTGTTCGGTCTCGCCGGCCTCAACACCGGTTCGGGCGCCAACGACACCCTGGTGTGGTTCGGCATGCTGGGCCTCGGCCTGGCCCCGATCATGGTCGGCGCCACCGAGGTCATCGTCGGCAACGCCGAGGTCGAGCTGGCCGGTGTGGCCGGCGGTCTGCAGTCCACCGCCATGCAGGTCGGCGGTACCCTCGGCACCGCGGTCCTGGGCGCGGTGATGACGGCCAAGCTCAACGACGTCTTCGCCGAACGCTGGTCGGCCGCCCACCTGCCGCCCCTCAGCGGCGAGCAGCTCGCCCAGGCCAAGGAGGCGGTCTCCGTCGGCGTCGCCCCGGTCGCCCCCAAGACCCCGGCGCCCGTCGCCGAGGTCATCACGAACATCACGCACAGCGCCTTCATGGACGGCATGCATCTCGCGTTCGTCGTCGCCGGCGTCGTCGCCCTCGTGGGCGCCGCGATCGGCCTGCTGACCAAGCAGGGCCGCAAGGTCGAAGGCGCCGCCGTGCACATCTGACGTCCTGCCAGGCGGGCCGGCGGTCCGCCCGCAGGCGCGGGGAGCGCGCCGCCCGGCTTTGAGCGGTGCCGGACGGAGGGCCACGAAACACTCCCCGCTCGGCCGGGGCCCTCGTGGGGACGGCGGGCCCCGGCCTCTCCTTCTGCCCTGTGGCAGACTTCCAGCGGAAAGAGCGGAGGCAGGACGACATGACGGCTGAGGCGAAGCCCGGTCTGCGGGAGCGCAAGAAGATGCGCACCCGGTATGCGATCATCTCGACCGCCGTAACCCTGTTCGTGGAACGCGGTTACGACGAGACCACCGTCGCCGAGATCGCCGAAGCCGCCGAGGTTGCTCCCCGCACCTTCTTCCGCTACTTCGCGACCAAGGACGAGGTCGCCCTGGCCCTGATCACCGAGGCCGACGAGGCCATCTTTCCCGCCCTGGAGGCACGCCCGGCCGAGGAGCCGCCGGTCACCGCGTTCGCCAACGCGGCCCGTACCGTCGTGGAGCAGCTGATGGAGGCCGACGACGGCACCGGCGAACTGTGGACGCGCATCGTGTGGCTGCTGGAGAACTCCCCGCCGCTGCTAGCCGCCTATTTCCAGCGCCTCCTGTCGATCGAGGACCGTCTCGCGCGCAAGCTCGCCGAGCGCGAGGGTGTGGACCCGGACACCGACCTGCGCCCCTTTCTCGCCGTCGGCGCGGTCGGCACGGCCCTGCGCGCCGCCCATCACCGCTGGGCGGCTCTTCCCCAGGGCACGGCGGAGGATCTGGCCCGGCTGCGTGAGCAGGCCCTGCAGATCTTGAACGAGCCCCTCGACCGTCACTGGCGGGAGGGCTGAGCTCGGAGTCGAGGCGTCAGGCGATGTCGCTGGGGCGACGGGAGCCGGCTGTCATCCGATGCGACGAGCCCCTTGACGTCAGGGCGGCGAGCCGGTCGAAGACGTCCTGGGCGGCCTCCGCGTAACTGAGGCCGTGGGCGACGGCGTTGCGTTGGAAGAGGCGGAGCAGGGCCATCGTCGTGGAACTCCACACCTTGGCGTCCATCTCGTCGAGTTCCGGGTACCGCACACGCAGCGCGTCCGCGAGATGGTCCTCCCAGACGACAGTGCGGAGGTTGACAGCCGCCATGAGGGTCTCGGACTGCTCGGTCATCGGAGCCAGGGCGCGGAATAGGTCCCCGTATTCGCGACACCAGGCCACGACGGCTTCGGTGAGCGTCGGCAGCACCTCGGCCTCGGGTTGCCCCACCGTCTCGATCAGCTCCATGAGACGTGCGTTCGTCTGGTCCCAGATGTCGAGGATCACGGTTTCCTTCGACGGGAAGTACCGGAAGAACGTCCGTGACGTGACCCCCGCGTGCGCGGCGATCTCGCTGACCTTCACGTCGTCGAAGCCCCGTTGGGCGAAGAGCGCGACTGCGCTCGTGCCGAGCCTGCGCGCGATGCTCCTGGTGTCGCGCAGGGTCGTTCCGCGCCGCTCCTCGGTGACCGCCGCGACTCCTTGTACGGCGGCGAGCAGCGCGGCGCTCGCTCCGGTGGCCCAGCTCTCGTCCCTCACCGGGCCAGGCTAGCGAATCCGGCGACAGGCGACTGTTCAGGCGTTCGACCGCCATTGATTTCCATCACGTTTCCCCACCTCTTGCCACACCCAGGTTCGTGTCATACGGTGACACCGACTTCGAGTCACAGTGTGACACGAAATGGACGGCCGTACGGCATGGCCCGTCGGCCGCTTCTCTCCCCTCCCGGCACGCAAGGAAGCGGGCTCCCATGACTGCTCTCGTCGATCGACAGAAGATCCTCGCGGCGGCCGGTTCCGACAAGGAACTGGCCTACAAGCTGCGCACCTACTCCGGCCGCGTCCGGTTCGATCTGCCCGAGGGGGCGTTCGACCTGGTGGTCGAGGACGGTGTCCCCGCCAGGGCCGAGGAGGTGCACGCGGACCTCGCCGCCGATGTGACCTTCTCCGCGCCGGCCGAGTTCTGGTCGACCGCGTTCTCCGCTGCTGTCCCCCCGGCCGGCTACGAGAGCTGCGTCGTCGGCATGACCCGCGGTCTGAGGATCGTCGGCGACTTCGGCGGCACCGTCGCCCCCTGGCAGAGCGGCTGGGCCCGCCTGTACCAGGTGGTGCGCGAGACGGTGGCCGGCGCGCCGGTCCGCAAGCCCTTCCAGGACCCCTTCCGCGAGACGGACAACGCCGTCGGACGGTACGTCTACGTCTCCGCGAACGGCCAGGAGGCACGGATTTACTACGAGACCTCCGGCCACGGCCCGATCCCGCTGCTGCTGCAGGCGACCGCAGGCGCCGACGGCCGCCAATACCGCCACCTGCTGGCCGACCCGCGGATGCAGGGACGCTTCACGATGTACGCCTACGACCTGCCCTACCACGGCAAGTCGCTGCCTCCGATCGGGGTGCGCTGGTGGGAGGAGACCTACCGCCCCGGCCGCGACGGCCTGATCAACTGGGTGGTCGCGATCGCCGACACCCTGGGCCTGGACAACCCGTACTTCATGGGCTGCTCGGTCGGCGGCCAGCTCGCCCTCGACCTCGCGGCCGAACGCGGCGACCGCTTCGGCGCGTTCATCTCCCTCAACGGCTGGTACGGCAACCCGCCGCTGTTCGACGGCTTCTCCAACGACATGTTCCGTACCCCGTCGATCGCCGACAGCTACGCCCCCGCGCTCAACTTCGGTGCGACCGCGCCCCAGGCACCCGAGCCGAACGCGCACGAGACGTACTGGATCTACCGCTCGGCGTTCCCCGGCATCTACGCGGGCGACAACGACTACTTCGCCTACGAGCACGACCTCAAGGAGAACGGGCACAAGATCGACGCCCACGCGAAGCCCGTCTACGTCGTCACCGGCGAGTACGACCCGGCCAGCGACGACGACGTCAACGGCGGCCCGGCCGTGGAGAAGTTCATCCCCGGCGCCAAGTTCATCAAGGTCGCCGGGCTCGGGCACTTCGCCCCCTGCGACGACCCAATCGGGTTCGGCGACGCCATCGTCCCGATCCTCGACGAGGTCATCGCCAAAGCTGCCTCCGCCGGCCAGTCCTGATGCCGCTCCCGCGAAGAAAGGCCCGTACGACATGAGTGTCACCCACGACCTCGTCCGGCGGTCGGCCACCGGCAGGCCGGTCATCGACTTCGACCACCACTCGCCCGCCTACCGCGACACCTGGAAGCAACTCGCCGCCCGGTTCCACGCCACCGGCAGCCCCATCGCCTGGACCGAACACCACGGCGGCTACTGGGTGGTGGCCTCGTGGGAGGAGGTGCAGCGCATCGGCTCCGACTGGGAGACCTTCACCTCCGTCAACGACCTGACCGGCACCGAGAACGGCGGCAAGGGCCAGCTCATCCCCCAGATGCCCTACCGGCTGCACCTCGGGGAGTCCGACCCGCCGCTGCACACCGAACGCCGCCGCATCGAAGCGCCGTTCTTCACCCCGAAAGCCCTGCGCCAGTGGGCTCCCGTCGCCCGGCAGTACCTCGACGAGGCCCTCGACAAGGTGGCGGGGCGGGGGCAAGCCGAGCTGATCGACGACGTGATCATCCCGACCACGGCACGCACCACGCTCTGCGTCCTCGGATACGACGCCGACGACTGGCACGACGCCGCCTACGCCGCGCACGAGGGTGTGTACCTGCTGCCGGACGATCCCCGCTACCCGCACGAGGCACAGGCACGGCTCCGGGTCCGCTTCCGCGACATGCTGGCCGCCCGCAGCCAGAACCCGGCCGGTGACGTCCTCTCGGCCCTGGCCACCGGTACGGTGCAGGGCGAACCGCTCGGTCTCGAGGTGGCCGAGAGCATGGTGAACGCGCTGGTCTTCGGTGGCTTCGACACCACTACCGCCGCGACCGCGAGTGCGCTGATCCATCTCACTCAGCACCCGGACCAGGCGGAGCGGGTGCGCACGGACGCCGCGTACCGGAAGAACGCCATCGAGGAATTCCTGCGGTTCTGGCCACCGGGGACCGGCATCGCCCGTACCGCCGTACGGGACACCGAGATCCTCGGGCAGCCGATCGCCCGTGGGGAGAGCGTCTACATGTGGCTGGCCGGCGCCAACCGCGACCCGCTGAAGTTCCCCGACCCGGACCGGCTCGACCTGGAGCGGGACAACGCGCGCGACCACGTCTCCTTCAGCACCGGACACCACCGCTGCCTCGGCTCGCCCCTGGCCAAGGCCGAACTCGACGCCACGCTGGAGACGATCCTCACCCGGCTGCCCGGCCTGCACATCGACCCGGACGCCGTGGTCGGCTACCCGAGCATCGGGGGCGCGCACGGCTACATCTCGGTCCCCGCGACCTTCACTCCCACTTCGACCCCGACGGAGGTGTGACGAACATGCCCAAGGTCACTTATGTGTCCGACGCCGGTGAGGTCCGCGTCGTCGACGGCCTGGTCGGCGACTCTGTGATGCAGACTGCAGTCCGCAACGGCGTCCCCGGCATCACCGGCGAATGCGGCGGCGTCCTGTCCTGCGCCACCTGTCACGTCTTCGTGGACGAAGCCGACCTGGATCGGCTGGAACCGGTCAGTGGCCTGGAGGACGAGATGCTCGACGGCACGGTCGTCGACCGCTGCCCCAACTCCCGGCTGTCCTGCCAGATCAAGCTCTCCGAAGAGCTCGGCGATCTGCGCGTGACCACCCCGGAAGCCCAGGAGTAGCACGTCGTGAACAGCACCGCCGTCGCCCCGCGCGACACCGGCGTGCTCGTGGTGGGCGCCTGTCAGGCCGGCATCCAGCTGGCCTGTTCCCTCCGCGAGTACGGCTACACGGCCCCGATCACCGTGGTCGGCGCCGAACGGCACGCGCCCTACCAGCGTCCACCGCTCTCCAAGACCCTCCTGCACGCGGAGACGTCGCCCGACGCGATCGCACTGCGATCGGAGGCGTTCTACGCCGACCACGGCATCCGGCTGGTGCTCGGGGAACGCATCATCCGGGTCGACCGGGGCGACGGCGGTGCGGGGGTCGCGTACGCGCACTCCGGCCGTAGCTTCGCGTTCGACCGGCTCGCGCTCACCGTGGGCGCCCGCCCGCGCCGGCTGCCCGTCCCCGGTGCCGATCTGGCCGGCGTCCACTACCTCCGGGACGCCGACGACGCGCTCGCCCTGCGTGCGGCCTTGGCAGAGGCGGTCGACGTCCTGGTCATCGGCGGTGGCTTCATCGGACTCGAAGTCGCGGCCAGTGCCCGGGGGCTCGGCTGCGAGGTCACCGTCGCCCTCGCCGACGACCGACTGCTCGAACGTGCCGTAGGGGTCCCGACCAGCGAGTTCTTCCTCGACGCCCACATCCGGCGCGGGGTGCGAGTGCGCCTCGGAGCGCCGCCCGTACGCCTCCTGGACGACGGTCACGGGCGCGTCCGTGGCGCCGAACTCCCCGACGGCAGCGTGCTGACGGCCGATCTGGTGGTCGTCGGGATCGGCGCCGTGCCCCGCACCGAACTCGCCGAGCAGCTCGGACTGACCGTCGACAACGGCATCGTCGTCAACGAGTACGGCCTCGCCTCCGACGGCACCACGGTCGCCGCGGGCGACTGCGTCGCCTGCCCCCCGCCGGTGGACCTCCCCGACGGCCCGGCCCGGATCCGCTTCGAGTCGGTGAACACCGCCATCGAACAGGCGAAGACCGCCGCCGCCCTGCTCGCCGACAGGCCGGTCCCCTACTGGGCCGTGCCCTGGTTCTGGTCCGACCAGTACGACCTCAAACTCCAGGTCGCCGGCCTGTCGACCGGCCATGACCGGTACGTCGTACGCGGTGAGCCGGACACGGAGAAGTTCGCCGTCCTCTACTACCGCGGCGGACATCTGGTCGCCGGTGACTTCGTCAACCGGCCGGCCGACTTCCTCGCCGTACGCTCCGCCTTGGCCGTGGGCCGGACCATCCCGCCCGAAGCGGCCACTGACACCACGGTGCCGTTGAAGAAGCTCATCGCCGACGATCCCCGGCAGGCAGTGGCATGACCGCCGGCCCGACCGCCCTGCCCGGACTGCGGTGGAGCGTCAAAGTCCCGTTCCTGCGCTACATCGCCCGCTCTCCAGAGGGCCGCTGCTCGGTCACCGACGGCGCCTCGGTCGTCGACGAGCACATGTTCCTCTTCAGCCCGGACGATGCGTCGGCATTCGACGCCGGTACGGTCACCGGCCTGCTGAAGTTCCGGGGAGACGTACGCTTCGCCGCCCACTACGGGCTGCTCTTCCTCCGCATCGCCGACCCCTGGCTGTCCGTCACCGGCGGCGCGGGAACCCTGACCATCGCGGCACCGCCCGGCCAGTCACCCGAGCGCATCCCCCTGACCACCCTCCACCTGCGGACCGCCGATCCGACGGACCACGCCGACTTTTGCCTCGGCACGCACGTCCGGCTGACTGCTCAGGGATCCGAACTCTTCAACGGGGTCTACCCCGTGGATGAACCGTTCGACGACCTGACCCTCCTCCTCACTCCGTCCTCCACAACCGCCCTGGAGAAGACACCATGACGACCCTCGCGTCGGACACGGAAACGGCCCCCTGGCCGACCGAACCCACCCCCGACCTGCTGACCCGGATCAGCCAGGCACGGGCCAAAGGGGTGGCTTGGCTGCGCGACCGCATTGCCGACGACGGCCGCCCCGAAGGCGCCGAGACCGCCAACTCGTGGTGGCGCGCCCCTTGGGCCCTGTGCGTCGGCGGAGCCCCGGACGCCGCCGCCGCGATGATGGGCTGGGCCGAACGCGAGGCCCTCACCGACGAAGGCGACCTCCGCTCCGGCCCCTACGACGCCCCCGGCGGCACCAGCCCCGTCTACCACCTCTCCCCCCTCGCGATCGCCTCCTGGCTGCTCGGCCGCTACGACACCGCGACCGCGATCAACACCACGCTCGCACGCTTCCAGAACCCCGGCACCGGCGGAGCCTACGACCTCCGCGACTTCGCGCAGGACCCCCTGGAGGACAACCTCAAGACCGCCCAACTGGGCTTCTCCGCGCTGGTCACCGGTGACCGTCACACCGCCGACGGCGTCCACCGGTGGCTGAATCGCAACCTCGCCGACCAGCCCGACCTGCCCCACCGGCTGTTCACCAGCCGCCGCGGCGACACCCTGGTCACCGACTTCCCGGACGAGACGGCCTTCCTCCGCGTGGTCGACTTCCGGGCGCCCCGGCAGGCGTACTTCCACCCCGGCATCGCCGCCGCCTTCCTCGCCGGATACGCACGACAGACCAGCGACGCCTCCGCGCTCCGGCTGGGCCGTGAGTACCTCGCCCTCACCACAGGCGGCACCGAGGAGCAGTACGACGACCCGACGTCGGTGCAGATCTGCAAGTTCGGCTGGGGCGCCGCCGCCATGCTCACGGCCGACCCGGACGGCGGCCACCTCCCCTGGACGGTCCGGATGGGCGAGTGGTTCGTACAGCGCCAGCGCCACGACGGCGCCTGGGCACCGTCGTCGTTCGCGACCCCGAGGCCCGGAATGCTCGACCTGTACTGGAAGACGGCCGAGCACGTGATGGAACTGTCCTACATCGAGCACGCCCTGCGCTCCACGAGCGTCGGCACCACCCCCGCCTGACGCATTGATTCGCACGGCCAAAGACGGACGTGCGTCGGCAAAGGAACCAGGAATGCTCGCTGTCGTTACCCAGGGCAATGGCACCGTCGAAGTGACGGATGCTCCCAAGCCCACTGTCGTGGAACCCGATGACGTGATCGTCAAGGTGAGCGCGGCCGCCGTGTGCGGGACGGATCTGCACTTCGTCCGGCACCCGTTCCTGCCGCCCACCCTCACGCTGGGGCACGAGTTCATCGGCACCGTCGTCGAGACGGGCACCCAGGTACACCATGTGACCGAGGGGCAGCGGGTGCTGTCGAAGATGTTCGTCGCCTGCGGACGGTGCAAACCCTGCCGCACCGCGAACCAGCCCCGGTGCGCCGAATACCGGCTCTTCGGCGGAGGCATCCTCGACGGAGGCCAGGCCGAGTACGTCCGCGTCCCGCGCGCCGACTTCACACTCAGCGAACTCGACGCCTCCGTGTCCGACCAGGACGCGCTCGTCCTCACCGACATCCTCCCCACCGCCTGGGAGGCGCTCGTCAAGACCCGCTTCCAGAGCGGTGCGACCGTGGGCGTCGTCGGCTCCGGCCCGGTCGGCCTCCTCATCGCGCAACTGGCCCTCGCCCGCGGCGCGGCCGCCGTCTACCTCGTGGACCTGGACCAGCGTCGCCTGAAGCAGGCGGAGAAGCTCGGCGCGGTGCCGGTGCCCGGCGGTGAGAGTGCCGCCGAACGCGTTCTCGAACTGACCGGTGGGAACGGCGTCGACGTGGCCATCGACGCCGTCGGCGCCATCCCTGCGATCAGCACCGCCCTGGCGTGTGTGGCCCTCGGCGGCACCGTCGGTCTCGTCGGTGTCCTGCTCGACGGCGACCTGCCGGTCACCGCGCAGAACCTGTTCGGACGCCAGGTGACCATCGTGCCGGTCACCGGCAACCCGTACGCGGCCAACGACAACCTCACCACCATGATCACCGCGGGGAGGATCGAGCCGGGCATCGTCATCGACCACGAAGCCCCCCTGTCCGCCGCCGCCGAGACCTACCAGTCGTTCATGGCACGCGACTTCGTCAAGACCATTCTGCGGCCCTGAACCCTCCCGCCGCGCTCCCGCGCTGCCGGGAGCGGGGCACTCCAGCCGACGAGATCACCAGCAACATCAGCAACATCAGCAACACGAAAGGAAACAGACATGACCAAGGCAGCCGTGCAATTAAAGGCAGACGGCCCCGTCGAATTCATCGAGGTCGACGTCCGGCCGCCAGGTGCTGGAGAAGTCCGTGTCCGGATGGCCGCCGCCGGCCTGTGCCACACGGACGTGCAGGCCCTCTACGGCGGCGTCGCCAGCATGACCATGCCGCCACCGGCGGTCGCCGGACACGAGGGCGCCGGCGTGGTGACCGAGGTCGGCCCGGGCGTCTTGGGCCCCGCCGTCGGCGACCACGTGATCCTCTCCGCCTTGGGGCACGATGGCACGTGCGAGTTCTGTACGGACGATCATCCCTCGTTGTGCCTGCGGAGCCTTCAGCTGGCGGACCCGCGCACGGGGAACGGCCCCGCCCTGTCGGTCGACGGCACCCCGGTGACCCCCTTCGGCCCCCTCGGCACGTTCACCGAGGAGACGATCGTGCCCGCGGAATGCGCCATCGCCATCGACAAGGCCATGCCGCTGGACCTCGCGTGCCTCATCGGCTGCGCGGTCTCCACGGGAGTGGGTGCCGTCCGCAACCGGGTCACGGTACGGCCCGGCGACCACGTCGCGGTCCTCGGCTGCGGCGGAGTGGGCCTGAACATCGTCCAGGCGGCACGACGGGCGGGCGCCGGCAGCGTGATCGCGGTCGACGTCAGTGAGGAGAAGCTGGCGGCCGCGACCGCGTTCGGCGCGACCCACGTCATCGACGCCCGCCACGTGCAGGTACCCGACGCCGTCCGCGCCGTCACCGGCCCCTTCGGCGCCCACTTCACGTTCGAGAGCACCGGTCTGACGGACTGCATGGTGCAGGCCGTCTCCGCAATCCGCCCGGGCGGAACCGCGGTCCTCCTGGGCATGGCGCCCAGCTCCTCCGCACTCGCCCTTGACAACATCGCCGACATCATCCTCCAGGAGAAGGTGATCACCGGCTCGCTGATGGGCAGCGGCTACTCGGCCCGCGACTTCCCCGTTCTGGTGCGCGAGTACCTCGAAGGGACCCTCAAGCTCGACGAGCTCATCACCCGGCGTCGTCCCCTGGCCGAGATCAACGAGGCCATCGCCGACCTGAAGTCGGGCACCGGCCTGCGAACCGTCTTCACCTTCTGAGCCCTCTCATCCGGCTCCACCCCTCGTCGCGGGCACGGAGGTCCCGCAGCACTGCACCCGACAAAACCGTGACGACATCACCGCGGGGACGATCTGCGAACCGATGAGGCCGTCCAAGCCCGTGCCGTCGCCGCTGCACCGCCGACTGCCGGCGCCCACGGTGCATGACACACAACGCCGAGGAGGACCTTGTGGTCGTTACCAGCATCGATCCCGTACTCGATGCTCAGCATCCCGTACCGCCGGGCGAATTCTTCGACCCGCCGCCCGGCGCGGGCCAAGATTGGCAGACCGCGCCGCCGTGGTTCGACGGGGCGGGCTGGATCATGCCGATGGGCGGTTTCCTGCTGCGATCGGGAGACCGGACGATCCTGGTCGACGCGGGACTGGGACCGAGCATCGATATCGTCGAAACGCGCGGAAAGCTGTTCGACTCGCTCGCCGATCTTGGCGTCACACCCGAGCAGATCACCGATGTCGTGCTCACCCACCTGCACTTGGACCACGTCGGCTGGGTCGCTCCTGCGGGTGAACCGATCTTCACTCACGCCCGGCACCACTGCCACCGCGCTGATTACGACTGGATGCGTGCTGATCCCGGCAGCAACCCTGCCACGGCCCGGGTGACCGATACCATCCATGCCGTTTCCGACCTTCTCCGCCTAGCCGAGGGGGAGCGAACGGAGATCGCGGATTCGGTCGCGCTGCGGCTGTTCGCCGGTCACACGCCCGGCAACTGCGTCGGCGAGATCGAGACCGGCGAAGCACGAGTATTGCTGCTGGGGGACACCGCGCATCACCCCGTACTCCTGGTCGAGGATGGGTGGACCGACCGCCTGGACGAAGATCGCGCCGCGGCGGCCAGGGCCCGCGACCGGCTCGCGCAAGAGATGGAACGTACCGGAGCTATCGGTCTCGGCGCACACTTCCCGGGGACCCAGGGCGGCCGCATCATCCGTGACAAGCAGGGCTCACGGCAGTGGCAGCCGATCCCGAGCAACCGAATCCACACGAACTGAACGCACATGAAAGGAATCACAGGTGAAAACTGTCCGACTGGGCCAGAGCGGCCTGGAGATGAGCGGCGTCATCCTGGGCATGATGACCTACGGTGACCCCGAGCAGGGCTACCCGTCGTGGACCATCGGCCTCGATGAGGCCCGTCCGTTCGTCCGCCGCGCCTACGAGGCGGGTATCACGACCTTCGACACCTCCAACGTATATTCCAGCGGCACAAGTGAGGAAATCCTGGGCACGCTGACCAGAGAGTTGGGTCCGCGCGAAGAGTTCCAGATCGCGACGAAGGTGTACGGGCATCAGCGCCCGTCTCGCAACGGCTCCGGCCTGAGCCGGGTCGCCATCATGCACGAGATCGACGCCTCGCTGCGCCGCCTCGGTACCGACTACGTCGACCTTTATCAAATCCATGCTTTCGATCCGAATACACCGAACGAAGAGACGATGGAAGCACTGCACGACGTGGTCAAGGCTGGCAAAGCCCGCTATATAGGCGCATGCAATCTCCTGATGTGGCAGCTCGCGCTCATGCAGAACGCGGCAGACCGACACGGGTGGACCAAGTTCGTGTCGAATCAGCTGCACTACAACTTGCTGGCGCGGGAGCTGGAACGCGAGGTCGCGCCCTATGCCGAAGCCACAGGCATGGGAATTCTGCCCTGGAGCCCGCTCGCACGCGGACGGCTCACCCGGCCGTGGGGCTCGGAAGGGTCCGGGCGTGAAGCCAACGACACACTGTCTCCACAGCTGTATACCCGCGACGAGGAATCGCACAAGCGGGTCGTGACCGCTGTGCAGGAAGTCGCCGAGGCTCGCGGGGTGCCGATGGCGCAGGTCGCGGTGTCCTGGGTGGCGAATAAATCCCCGGTGGCCGCGCCGATTGTGGGTGCCACGAAGGAACGCCATATCGACGACGCCGTCGCCGGTCTCGAACTCGAACTCACCACCGAGGAGATCACCAAGCTCGAAGCGGCGAACACCTTGGTCCGCAACGGAATCATCTGAGTCCTCCCGCCGCTGCCCCGCCGGGCCGCGCACCACAACACCATCCATTCGGTGATCATCCGACCAGGAGAAGAAGATATGCCCGACAGGGACACAGTCATCGCATCGGTTCCGACCGGGCTGTGGTGGTGAACAGGTGCTGGCCATCGACGGACGCACGTTTCCGATGTTCGATCCGGCCGATGGCCAGGTGCTGACCGAGGTCGCCGTGGCCGACTCCGCCGATGGCACCCGCGCGCTGAGGTTGCTCGACGGCACTGTCATCGCGGGTGATGCTGCCTCGACCGACACCGACGGAGTGCGATGTCTCTGATCGGCAAACTGCTTGTCAATCGGCGCGCCGGTGAACAGACCCTGGCCTGGCACCGATCGAATCTGGCCGCTGCGGCCACCTTCGACATCACCAGTCCCAATTTCGACCACGAAACCACGCTTCCTGTTCGGCATGTGGTGAAGAGACTCGGCGGGCAGAATCTTTCGCCGGCGCTGGCCTGGGCGCTGCCACCGGCCGAGACCGCGCAGTTGCTGCTCGTGGTCGAAGATCCCGACGTACCGCTGCGAAGCCCGCTGGTGCACGCGGCGGCACTGCTGGACCCCGCAGTGACCGAGCTACCGTGCAACGCACTTGATTCGAGCGCGCTCGACGCGGGCGTGCAGATCTTGCGGTCGAGCCAAGGGCGCGGCTATCAGGGCCCGGCACCGATCAAAGGTCATGGCCCGCACCGCTATGCGTTCCAGCTGTTCGCACTCGCCGAACCAATCTCCACAGTGGCAGGCAAACCGGTGGCCTCGGCGAAGCCGAAGGCTGTCCTGGAGGCTGGTCAGGCATTGGCCCGCGCACGGATTGACGGCTTCTACGATCGACCCTGACATGCCGAAACAGGCGAATATCAAGCCTTCTCGAGCGTTCGCCACCGCTGATGATCGGCTGGCCCCGGCGGCGAAGCGATGTCTTCGTCGTTGTGGGCCGACTTCTTGGATTTTTTTGGTCTCCTCTAACGAGACATCCACTAATCGCGCATTTTCCCCCACCCCGGCCAGATACATCCCGAATTCAGGAGTCTGGCCGGAGGCGGGAACAAGAAGCCTACAGGTCTCCCTACAGGGACCCATTACGCACGGGACACGCAGGAATGCGGAAACCGCTCGCCGAACCCGGTGGCAGCGAGCCAGCCGGAAGTATGCCGCCAGCGGATCGCAGACATCCCCACTCTCTCGGTCCCACATGCGTTGGTTGATCTGCAAGTGCGCGCGCTCGCCATTGCCGACGGCGGTGCGGCCCGGCTGGCCGGCGAGCCTGTCTCCGGCGCCGAATGGTTCGATGCTCTGCGCTACCTGACGGCAGCTGCGCGACTGGTCGTCCACGATGACGAACTCGCGGAACTTCCCGGGTTCGCCGCGGACACATTCGCCGCCGTCCGCACACAGCGCGCACTCAGCCCTCGCGCAGTACCCGGTGGGGCCAGCGCGATGCCGGGCACCGCGTCCGAAGCTGCCGCCGCTCTCACACTCGCGGAACCCATCCTGAACGCCTCCGACTGGGGTGCTGGCGCACGCCATCTTGCTCCTTGGGCGCGCAGGTTGGCCGCAGAACGGCAAACCAGGCACAGTGGCCGCAACCCGCTGCGCGGCATCCAGCACCCGGCGGGACTACATCGCATGATGACGGCGATCGTTCCCCACCAGAGACGAATCGCCGGCGCCGTTCCCACTGGATCATCCGTCGCCCTGGAGTTCCGGCATATTCCGAATCTGATAGACGCTGATGACTACCGCAACGTCATGGCCGTTCACCTTCCCGGAACCACACCTGTCATCGGCAGGCACTTCTGCTCCCTCGCGCTCGCTCGCCTGGCCGGGGCAGAGACTTGGGCCCAAGCCGAAGACTCGCTAGACGCCCCACAGCGCCGCAAAGGAAATTGGGGGAAAACTACCCAGCGAATCCCTGACTCTCAGGCTTTTTGGAGCGGAATTCGCACTTTGGCCGATCTATTGCGGAAACGAGGAGCCATTGACTACGCCGCTCGCCGGAGAGCGCTATCCGAACTTCTCGAAGTCCCTTATGACAGCCTGTTCTCGATCTTCCGTCCAGTACGGATGGGCGTTACTCGCCAGCGGCAACGCCACGCCGCAGCGTGGATCTGGGAAGCCCTCACAGGCAGCCCAGCCCGTGACTCCCCTGTCTACGCCGGAGGCTGGGAAGGACTGAGCGTGGCCTCGGTGACCGAAGCCCGGCGGAAGTTCCACGATCGCGTTCCGGAATCTGCCGCCAGGGCGTTGACGCTGTGGGGGCTGGAATGGCTGGACGAGAAGGGCACTGGACCCCAGTCTGACTCGAGAGCCGCTGGTGCCGTGGGCGGCCCGGTGCGATCGTGGTCTGCGCACTGAACTGTTCCGCGCGAGGGTTGCTACTTCCTTCTATGCAGAGAAGAGTTCAGTGCCCAGGTCAGGGCCACGGGAACTGAACTTTTTCCTTTCGTCCGACAGACCCCACCCGTGACCGTGTCGAACGGCCGGGAGCTGTCACGCGGTTGAGCGGCGACGGCTCCCGGCACGTGCGGGCGGATGCTGCCGACGACAGGCAGGAGCACCAGCCGGAGGGTCGGAGGGCCCGAGGGTCAGGCTGTCGTGGGCAGCGGCTCACAAGTGCGCGGCGCCGTCAGACGGCCGGTGCGGTGCAGGCCGTACAGGGCCGCCGCGCACGCCGGCCCCAGCGCGAACAGCGCGATCCACGGCAGCGCGGGCATCCCGGACGCGCGGGCGGCGTCGAGCACGGCGCCCGTGCCCAGGTTCCCGACGGTGATGCCGATGCCGCAGATCGTGTTGTACAGCCCGTAGTGCGTGGCGACCAGGCGGTCACCGCAGAGGCGGACGATGGTGTCCATCTCGAACGGGTAGGCGATCATCGTGCCCACCGCCAGCAGCAGTGCGGCGAGCGTCGGCGGCACCGCCGCGAGCAGCCACAGCCCGATACCGGACTCCGGTACGGGTACGGCGGTGGCAAGCAGCAGGGGAACGAAGGCCAGCCCCATGGCCACCAGCCCCCGCACCAGCGCCTGCCCGGGCTCGTACCGCGCCTTGCACCACGCCGTCACCCGTGTCTGACCGAGGATCGTGCTCAGCCCGGAGACCGCGAAGAGCACCGCCACCGCCGCCGTGCCGAACTCCCCGTCCCCGCCGAGCCGGCGCACCTCCAGCGGCAGCGCCAGATAGACCTGGAAGGACAGGACGTACGAACCGATCATGGCGAGGGAGAAGAGCAGGAACGGCCGATTGCCGAGGATGCCGCGCCACTGGGCGAGCATGCCCTGACCGCGGTCGCCCCCCTGCCGCTCGGCGTCCTCGGCCCGCCGGGCGGGCAGCGCGCGGATCTGTACGACGCTCAGCAGCGCGAAGATCCCGGCCGCGACGAGGCAGGTGACGCGGAAGTCCACCCCGGTCAGCACCATGCCCACCAGCGGGCCCAGCAGGATGCCCGCCTGGTAGAAGACGTTGAACAGCGCGAACGCCTCGACCCTGCGCTCCCCCGCGTCCGCCGCCAGGTAGGCCCGTACAGCGGGGTTGAACAGCGCGCCGGCCAGTCCCGTGGCCGCCGATGCGGCGATCAGCGCGGCGAGCGAGTCCACCAGCCCCAGCGTCGCGAACCCGACGGTGCGCAGCACGCACCCGGCCACGATCATCGGCTTGTACCCGAACCGGTCGGCGAGCGTCCCGCCGACGAGGAACATGCCCTGCTGGCTGAAGTTGCGTACGCCGAGGACGAGCCCCACGACCCAGCCGGCCAGCCCGAGGGTGCCGGACAGATGGGCGGCCAGGTAGGGCATCAGCATGTAGAAGCCGAGGTTGATGGTGAACTGGTTCATCATCAACAGCTGGACGCTGCGTTCGTACGACCGAACCTGGGTGAGGAGCCCCTTCACCGGCCCTCCTCCGTGGAGTCGGACCCGGCGCCCGCAGCGTCCTCGGCGACGTCTTGTCCCGTGCCCCGCAAGGACAGGGGATCGACCACGGCGGTGCACCGGCTCCAGCAGGTGACCTCCTTCTCGTCCAGGCAGCCGATCAGCTCCGGTTCCGGCGCCGGCGGGGAGCCCAGCAAGCCGTGGGCGGTGCAGTAGTCGTCGTCGTAGACCGTTCCCAGGTAACGCTGCGGGCCGTCGGGGAAGATCGCGACGATCCGTGCGTCCGCGGGCATCGTCCGGGCCAGCCAGCCGGCCACCAGCGCGACCGCGCCGACACTCCATCCGCCGGTGGCGTAGTGGGAGGCGGCCAGTTGGCGGCATGTCCACACCGCCTCGGCCGGGGCCACCCAGTGCACCTCGGAGAAGTTCTCGTAGGCGACGTTGCGGGGGTAGATGCTGGAGCCCAGTCCGCGCATCAGGCGGGGCCGGGCGGGCTGGCCGAAGATCGTCGAACCGGTCGTGTCCACGCCGACGACGGTCAGCTCCGGGTAGAGCTGGCGCAGGACCTTGGAGACGCCCGCGGAGTGGCCGCCGGTGCCGACACTGCACACCAGCACGTCGATGTGGCCCATCTCGGAGGCCAGTTCGAGAGCCAGCGGGGTGTAGGCGGCGACGTTGTCCGGGTTGTTGTACTGGTCCGGGCACCAGGAACCGGGGTGTTGCTCCAGCAGCCGCCGGACGCGTTCACGACGGGCCTGCTGCCAGCCGCCTGTGGGGTGCGGCTCGGCGACGACGTTGACCTGGGCGCCGTACGCGGTCAGCAGCCGGGTCATGGACAACTCCAGCCCCGGATCGGTGACCAGGGTGACCGGATGGCCGTACACCATGCCGGCCAGGGCCAGTCCGAGGCCCAGGGTTCCGCTCGTGGACTCGATGATCCGTCCGCCGGGCCGCAGGTCGCCGCGGGCCCGGGCGCGCTCCACCATGTGCAGCCCGGGACGGTCCTTGATGCCGCCGGGGTTGAACCCCTCGAGCTTCGCCCAGAAACCGCGCCCGGCCGGGGTCAGTGGCTCCGACACCCGCAGCAGCGGGGTGTTGCCCACCAGTCCGGACAGAGCGGACCGGCCCGAGTCGTTCGCGGCCTTGGTCAATGACTGCATATCTGTGTTTTCACTCTCGCTCGATGAATGCACGATGCGGGTTCATCTCGCGCCCCACGGCGACAGGGGCGGACCAGGGGTCCGTGTGCCCGCCATGGGCGCGCGGCAGCCGGCGATGTCGGTCGGCTGCGAGCGAGTGGTCTAGATCCGCCACCGCGAGGTACGAACGAGCGCCACGCGGCCGGTGCGTGCGCTGCGACGTCTGCGCGTTTCAGGTCGTACGAGGGGTCTTCCGACCGCCACGGACACGGCGACGAGCACGACGAGCGCGACGAGCACCATCGCGCCGAGGGAAAGGTCCTCGGACGACGCGGACGCGGTACGGATGATCACGTCCGCGGCACAGTCCTCGGCCCCGTGCGGGACGTGGGGACCATGAGGGTCCCCGCCCGCTGCCCTCGCCGAAGCGGCGGCGGACACGGGCACCGACGCGTCGGTCTCCTCGGACAGGCCGTGCAGGACGGCGCACAGCACGAGCGCCATCACGAGCGCGCCCCGGATCGCCGAGACGGGTCGGCGCCACAAGGGCGAGTCGCATGGAGCCCATGGGGCGTGCGCGGGCATACGGGAAAGTGTCGGCACAGGTCCTCCGCGCTGCTGCCGCGGCTCCGGCAAGTGCGGAGTGAGGCGCAGACATGGGTGGGGCAGGACGGCATTCGACGAACGTGACGGCTCATCATGAGCACGGGATACGACGCTCGTCACGCGGCACCAGCCGAACCGGTGAAGACCGGCGGCCGGTTGGAGGACGCCTACTCCTAGGTCTGCTGCACCACCAAGGCCGCTCTCAGAGCAACTGGTGACGCCCCGTCGATGGGCCGACCGGCAGCGGACATGCGCAGGGTCGAGGCATCATCGGCACCGGTCGATGCGCGAACCGACGCTGCGGAGCAGGGCGACACCAGGACAGAACCCTGCTGAGGCTGCCCGGCCGCACAATGCTCGCCAGGCTGTGACGGCACGTGGCCGCCATGGTGATCGTCGGCTTCCGCGGCGAACAGCGGCACAGTCGCGACGGCCGCGTGGTGAACGTCGTTGCCGCTCTCCACGTGCACACCGTGCGCCACGAGGACGCCGAACAGGCACAGGGACAAGTTCAGCACGCGCAGCAACGGACCCGCGCCGCAGCGGGTCCTGACGATGCGCCAGGGCGACCAAGCCGTAACCATGCCGTGATCCTAGCGGTTGGTCGACAGCGATCGAACACCGCTCCGGAAACCCCGGGTCAAACGCCAGGACCCGTCGGGCGCGCCCCCGACGGGTCCTGGTGCTGCTTGTGGTGGGTCAGGCGACCGGTGTCGGCGCCTGGTTCCTCGGCGCCCTCGGTTCGAGGACGCGTTCGGCCAAGTACCCGAAGAGCAGGCCGAAGCCCGCCCACAGCACGACCTGCACGCCGATCGAGGCGAGCCGGAACTCCCACAGGTCGTTGGCGGGGAAACCGCTCGGGGTGTTGTCCCCGGACGGCAGGAACACCATGGCGACCGCGACGGCCGCCGCGAACGCCAGGCCCGCGGCGGTGGAGGCGTTCCAGTTGCCCCACCGGGGCGCCAGGCGGCGGCCGATCAGGACGGCCGCGATGCCCAGCAGCACAGTGAGCACGATCATCAGGAAGAACAGTGCGGTGCGCTTGCCGATGGTGTCCGGGTTGCCGACCGCGGGCGGGTTCGCCGGGTACTTGAGCATCGGCACCAGGTACCCGAGGACGAACGCGGCCAGTGCGGTCAGGGCGGCGGTGGCCCGAGCCGAGAACCGGCCGATACGCCCCAGCGCGAAACAGAAGGCCAGGGCGGCGATCCCGCCGACCGCCACCCCGAAGACCAGGACCCCAGTGGCCAGCCCGGCGGTGGACTGCATCGTCCGGCTGACCAACTCCTCACCGTGCTCATGGGAGTTGGCCGACTCGAAGGTGATCGCCGCGTCCACCGGCCCTTCGCCCACCAGGTAGGCGAAGACCAGAGCCGGGACCGCGGCGCCGAGGCCGGCGAGCATGCCGCGCACCAGCAGGGTGCGCACGACGGCGGAATTCACAGGTGTTCCGTCCGTCTCAGTGGCAGGGGAAGCCGAGCAGATGGCGGGCGTCGTGCACCCACTCGTGCACGCCCTCACCGGAGAGGACGGAGGTGGCGCCCTGTTCGGCACCCACGAAGTACAGCAGGACGAGCATCAGGACGCCGAAGAACACCGCCCACGGAGCGATCGACTTGAGCGGCAGTGGTGCGATGGCAGCCTTGGTGGTGGGGGCAGGGGCGGCAGTGGACTGCGCCATGGCGAGACCTCCTCGGGAACAACGCGTCCCGTGTCGTGTGGAGCACGCGACGACGGCATGGGGTCTGACTCACCACCACCTCCCGCGGGAAGGGCGGCACACAGTGGCGCGACCGTGCCGGACTTGCACCGGGCTTCCGTCGTACCGTCGTCCTTGTCATCCCGGATGGTAGGGGCAGGACGAGGATCGGCCAACATGGCGTACGCCACCCACCATGAGCCGACCGTGGTTCACTGAACTCTTCTCAATCGCCCTACAGAACCGGCTCGCCCGACTACCCCGAGCTCCTGCAGCGGCGAGTACGACGTGGTCTGGTGGGTGGCGGCCGGGGATCTCGTACGGATTCCCGAACAGCTGGCGCAGCGGCCGAGGCCATGGGCGTCGCCCGAGCCGGCACGTCTACCGAAGTCGCCCTGCCTGCCGTCACCTCCCGCGACCTCATCCCCCCGGCCGTCCGTCACGCGGCGGGCGAGGGCTGCCGGTACCTCTACGAGCGGGGCGAGGCCGAGAACGTCCTGCGACGCCTGCGGGAGCTCGACCAGGCTGGGCGGTTTCGCTGGGGCCCGATCACCCCGACACCCTGCGCACCAAGTCCGTCCTGGCCGCCCTCCGGCCCGGCATCGCACGGCGGAGGACGATCAGCCCGAGGTCTGATGGCGCACCTTGGAAGTCGGCGGTGTGGCGGGCTCGAAGGGATCCGGCTCCCTTCGCGGCAACAACAACTCCTCGTACCGCCCCAGTGCCAGCACCACGCCGAGCATGAGAAGCGGGAGTAGCACAGCGAGCAGTGCCATGACCTGGTCCTTCCCCAGAACCGACGTGCGTGGGACGTGCGCGGGGGGTAAGGGACCGGGTCTCCCTCCTTCCGGTGTGCAAACCCTGTGTCGGCCCCCGATGTGCGGGTACGCGGTGCGCACGCCCGAAGATCTGGAGGGAGTCATGCAGCGAGGCAGTGACCGGCTGAGCGTCCACCGTGACGACGAGATGAAGCACGAACTGCAGGGGCTGCTGCGGTCCGGGCACCCCACCCGGACCGAGGAGTGGCACGACCCGGAGCCATCGGCCGACGACGACCCCGAGGTCGCCGGCGGGCCGGTGGGGTGGCCGGGGCCCTCCACGGCATCGCTGGCGACGGTCCGGCTGGAGCTGGCGCGGATTCTGGGCCGTAGCGCCTTCCCGGCGACCACCCGGGAGCTGATCGTCGCGCTGCGCCGTGGGTACGCGCCCGACGCCCTGGTCGAGCCGTTGGAGCGGCTGCCGCGTTCGTCGCGCTACGCCAACGTCCAGGAACTGGCCGAGGCCCTGACCGGGGCCGAGCGGTCCACGGGGCGGAGGAACGCATAGGGGCCCGGTCGGCGGGTACTGCGGGCCGGATCACACCGACGCGGCCGCGGCACCCGTACCGGCCGGGGAACGCAGGAGGTGCCAGGGATGGCTGATTTCGTGAGGGACGTCATGACACCGGGGGTGGTCGCCGTCCGTCCGGACGCCTCCCTCGTCGAGGCCGCACAGCTGATGCGCGCGCAGGACATCGGCGATGTGGTGGTGGCCGACGGGCAGCAGGTCGTGGGCCTGCTCACCGACCGTGACATCACGGTGCGGGCGGTCGCGGACGGCGCCGATCCGCTGACGGTGAGCGTCCAGTCCGTGTGCACCCGGGACCCGGTGATGATCGACCCGGGCGAGCGCGTGTCCGTCGCGGTCTCACTGATGCGCGAGCACGCGGTACGGCGACTGCCGGTGGTGGAGAACGGCTTGCCGGTCGGCGTGGTCAGCCTCGGCGACCTGGCCGAGAACCAGGACCCCGAGTCGGCACTGGCCGAGATCAGCCGCGCCGCTCCGGACGAGTAGTGACGAGTAGTGACGAGTGACGAGTAGTGAGGCGCATGAGCCGGGACCGGACCGCTGAGGTCCCGGCTGCGCTGTGGCACGTCACAAGCGCCCGACCAGCCACAAGGCCCGTTTCACAGGCACAAAAGGCCATTTCACAGGCACGGAAGGACGTGGAGACATCATGCGTATCGCTTTTCTGACCGCACCCGAGGGCGTCGAGCAGGTCGAGCTCACCGATCCGTGGCAGGCGGCGGTGGACGCGGGGCACGAGCCGGTGCTCGTGTCGACGAAGCCGGGCACGATCCAGGCGTTCCATCATCTCGACAAGGCGGAGAAGTTCCCCGTGCAGGAGGTCGTCGGCGAGACGTCGGCCGACTCCTTCGGCGGGCTCGTCCTGCCGGGCGGGGTCGCCAATCCGGACTATCTGCGGATGAACCGCAAGGCCGTCGCGTTCGTGCGGGACTTCTTCGAGCAGGGCCGGCCGGTCGCCGCGATCTGCCACGCCCCGTGGACGCTGGTGGAGGCGGACGTCGTACGCGGCCGGGTGCTGACCTCCTGGCCGAGCCTGCAGACCGACATCCGCAACGCGGGCGGCACCTGGGTCGACGAGCAGGTGCGCATCTGCGACCACGGCCCCAACAAGCTGGTCACCAGCCGTAAGCCGAACGATCTGAAGGCCTTCTGCGAGACGTTCCTCGACGTGTTCGCCAAGGAGTCCGAGGAGGCGGGCCGACGCTGATGGAGGCCCCGAAGAACAATGAAAAGGGGCCGCTTCCCGTACTTCGATCTGCTCGACGCCACGAAGCTCATCCCGGGGGAGCAGGTGCCGGTGCGGCCGATCGGCCGGATGGTGCTGAACCGCAAACCGCGGCTGGGCGGTCCCACCTTCGCACGCTGTCCTGCCCCGCGCTGAGCCTGGAGTCACTGCGCGGCGACGGACACGTCCCCGGGCCCGGCGAGCGAGGACTTCCTGCGCGCCTTCACCTCCGCCGCGGCGGCCCACCGCCGGTGCACTGCTGAGCAGGCGAACGACGAGGCTGGGCCGCGGCCCGGCCTCGTCCCGTCTGCGGGCCCACCCCGGAGGACTCGGCCCCGCTCCGGCTCACACCGGCGGGACCGTCGGCTCCGGGCTGCCCGCGCAGCGGTCGCGGGCGCCCTCGCGGGTTCGGCCCGCGGCCACCGTGCGGCGTGGGTTGCGGCGCAGGTACTCGCCCTCCAGCTGCGCCATGCGTTCGTTGTGGGCCCGCAGCGCGTCGTTCGAGCCGTACAGCAGCGTGTCGTGGCGCGTCCGGTGGATGGTCTCCAGCTCTTTCATGAGCTGTTGGTCGTCCAGCCGGCCGGGGTCGACTCCGGTCATGGTGGTGCCCCGCTCGTCGTGTTCATTCATGCGGTCCGGGTACCCGCCCGTGGAGCACACAGCCCCCGAGCGGCGTACGGGAGAGACCATGGATCTCGCCTTTCTGCATCCACTGTACGAACACTCCGGGCCCTGGGCCTCCGTGTACGTGGACACCTCCCGGCACACGGAGGACACACCGCATGAGCGCCACCTGACCGCCCAGGCCCTGTCCCGGGAACTGGCCGAGCAGGGCGCCGACGACGCGACCTGCCGGGCCGTACGGAACGCGCTGGAGGAGTTGGAGCACTCCTCCGAGCCCCATGGACGTGCGGTCTTCGCCCGAGCGGGTGAGGTGGTCCTGGATCCGCCCCTGGCCCGCGCCCCGCTGCGCGACAGCGCCCACTGGGCGCCGCTGCCGCACACCGCGCCGCTGCTGGAGCTGGCGGGTGAGGACCCGGTCTGTGTGGTGGCCTACGTCGATCGCAAGGGCGCCGCCTTCGAGCTGCGCACCGCGCTGGGCCGGCAGGACGTCGGTTCGGTCACCGGCCGGCAGCATCCGATCCACCGTACGAGCACGGTCGACTGGTCCGAGCGGCACTTCCAGCTCAAGGTGGAGAACACCTGGGAGCACAACGCGGCCGAGATCGCCGACGCGCTCACCGTCTGCCAGGAGGAGACCCGCGCCGACCTGCTGATCCTCGTGGGTGACGACCGGGAGCGGCGGACCGTGCACGACCGGCTGCCGCAGCGGCTGCACGACCTCGTGGTCGAGGCCCCGCACGGCACCGGCAGCAGGCTGCTCGACGCGGACGTCGAACAGGCGCGCGAGGACCATGTACGGCAGCGGGCGGAACGCGAGCTGGAACGGTTCCTGGCGGCCCGC
This sequence comes from Streptomyces sp. T12, assembly GCF_028736035.1. Classification (NCBI taxonomy): domain Bacteria; kingdom Bacillati; phylum Actinomycetota; class Actinomycetes; order Kitasatosporales; family Streptomycetaceae; genus Streptomyces; species Streptomyces sp. T12. The sequence goes on along the minus strand of NZ_CP117866.1, from coordinate 9,018,946 downwards.
GCGCCGGATCCCGAGGGGCGCTCCGCCGCGGTGGAGGGCGTACCGGCGCTGATCGAGGCCGCGCGGGAGCACCGTATCGACGAACTCCTGATTCGCCCGGACGCTCCCGACGCCCACCGCGAGGTGTGGATCGGCGAGGATCCGGACCAGGTGGCGGTACGCCGTACGGACCTGAAGATCCTCGGCGAGCAGCGCTCCTGGGCGGCCCGTGCGGATGACGCGCTGATCCGGTGCGCGGTCGCGACGGGCGCACCCGCGCTGTCGGTGACACCGGCGGCCCCGGCCACGGAGCCGGCGGGCGGGCTGGGGGCACTGTTGCGCTGGACCTGAGCGCCGTTTGAGGACGAGGCCCGTTCAGGGCCGAAGAACTACCGCGGCCGCTCCACCCTCCGTTCGTCCCACACCGGCTCCGGTGTCTCGCGGACGCGCCCGTCGCTGCCGAAGACCAGGTAACGGTCGAAGGAGCGGGCGAACCAGCGGTCGTGCGTCACCGCCAGCACCGTGCCCTCGAAGGCCTCCAGCCCCTCCTGGAGCGCCTCCGCGGACTCCAGGTCGAGGTTGTCGGTCGGCTCGTCGAGGAGCAGGGCCGTGACCCCCTCCAGCTCCAGCAGGAGGATCTGGAAGCGGGCCTGCTGGCCGCCGGAGAGGCGGTCGAAGGCCTGCTCGGCCTGATGGGTGAGCTCGTAGCGGCGCAGCCGGGACATCGCGGCGCCCCGGTCCTGGGCGTGCTCCTTCCACAGGATGTCGAGGAGGGTCCGGCCCATCAGCTCGGGGTGCGCGTGCGTCTGCGCGAAGTGGCCGGGCACGACGCGCGCGCCCAGCTTCCACTCGCCCGTGTGCGCGACGTCGTCGCCGGCCAGCAGACGCAGGAAGTGCGACTTGCCGGAGCCGTTGGAGCCGAGGACGGCGACGCGTTCGCCGTAGAAGACCTCCAGGGAGAACGGCTTCATCAGACCCGTGAGCTCAAGCCCCTTGCAGGTGACGGCCCTCATCCCGGTACGGCCGCCCTTCAGCCGCATCCTGATGTCCTGCTCGCGCGGCGGCTCCGGCGGCGGTCCCGCCTCCTCGAACTTGCGCAGCCTGGTCTGGGCGGCCCGGTAACGGGAGGCCATGTCGGGGCTGTTCTCGGCGGCTTGACGGAGGGTCAGCACCAGCTTCTTCAGCTGCGCGTGCTTCTCGTCCCAGCGTTTGCGCAACTCCTCGAAGCGGGCGAAGCGCTGGCGCCGCGCCTCGTGGTACGTCGCGAAGCCGCCGCCGTGCACCCAGGCGTCGGCCCCGGCAGGCGAGGGTTCCACGGAGACGATCTTCTCGGCGGCGCGGGCGAGGAGTTCACGGTCGTGGGAGACGAAGAGGACCGTCTTGCGGGTCTCCTTCAGCCGCTCCTCCAGCCACCGCTTGCCGGGTACGTCGAGGTAGTTGTCGGGCTCGTCGAGCAGCAGCACCTCGTCGGTGCCGCGCAGCAGCGCCTCCAGCACCAGCCGCTTCTGCTCACCGCCGGAGAGCGTGCGCACCTGGCGCCACTGCGCCTTCTCGTACGGCACGCCGAGCGCGGCCGTGGTGCACATGTCCCACAGCGTCTCGGCCTCGTACCCGCGCGCCTCGGCCCAGTCGGCGAGCGCCTGCGCGTACTTGAGCTGGGCGGCCTCGTCGTCGACGGTCATGAGGGCGTGCTCGGCGGTGTCGACGGCCTTCGCGGCCTCGCGGATGCGGGGCGGCGCGACCGACACGAGCAGGTCGCGTACGGTCGTCTCGTCCCGTACGGATCCCACGAACTGCCGCATCACGCCGAGGCCGCCACTGACGGTGACGGTGCCGCCGTGCGGTTTCAGCTCGCCGGAGATCAGCCGCAGCAGGGTCGTCTTGCCGGCACCGTTGGGCCCGACGAGCGCCACGACGGCGCCTTCGCCCACCCGGAACGACACGTCGCCGAGCAACGCCCTCCCGTCGGGGAGGTAGTACTCGAGGTGCGCGGCTTCCAGGTGTCCCATAGGGCCGCATTCTGAGGTCCACCAACGGCACCGGGCAAACGCTTATCCGGCGCTCACTTCCCCTTTCAGGGCCGAAGCGGCCGCGCGCGGCCTACTCGGCGTCCACCGGCCGCCCCGTCGGCCCACCCTCCCCCGCCGGAGCCACCACAGCCCCCGCCCAGGTCAGCGCCTTCCACCCATCGGACGGTGACCCCTCCAGGATCACCACGCCGGTGTTGTCGAGCGGCCGCGCGGCGGCGAAGGCGACGTCGACGTTGCCCGCCCGCGCCGCCGTCCACAAGCGGATCGCGGCACCGTGGCTCACCATCACCACGGTCCCGGCCCCGCTGTCGGCGGCCTCCGCCACCACGGCGTCATAGCGCGCCAGCGCCTGCGCCCCGCTCTCACCACCCGGCATGTGCAGCTCCGTGTCGCCGGCCGCCCAGGCGAACACGGTCTTCATGTAGGCGTGCCCGGCCTCCGTGTCACCGCGCAGCATCTCCAGCTCCCCCGCGAACACCTCACGGATCCCGTCGCGCACGAGCACGTCGAGGCGGTGCACGGCAGCCAGCGGGGCGGCGGTGAGCTGGGTGCGGATCAGCGTGGAGGCGTAGATCGCCTCGATGTCCTCGTCGGCCAGCGCCGCTGGGAGGGCGGCGGCCTGCTGTTCGCCGAGTGCGGTCAGGCCGGCCCCGGGGACGGCCGTGTCCAGCAGGTACTCCACGTTGGAGGGCGTCTGTCCGTGGCGGACGAGGAGCAGGCGCATGTACGGGTTCCTCCGTGTGTCGGTCACCGTCGGCCGGACAGGAATCGGCCACTTCAGGGTACCCAGCCCTGTATGAGCCCAGACGTCGACCTCACCGTCCCGAAGCCCGGCCGGCACGCCCTGCGCGACCGGCTCCTCGCCCTCGACTCCCGGCTGTTCGAGTTCGCCGCCGAGCGGAACTGGCCGTATGCCGAGCGGGTCCTGCCGCGGCTGAGCCGGAGCGCGAACCACGGGGTGCTGTGGTTCGCGACGGCCGCCGCCATCGCCGCCGGCAGTACGCCACGGGGCCGCCGGGCCGCGGCTCGGGGTCTCGCCTCGCTGAGCCTGGCCTCGCTGACCATCAACACCCTCGGCAAGCGGTCGGTACGCCGTCCCCGCCCCGTCCTGGACCCCGTACCGCTGGTCCGGCAGCTGAAGCGGCAGCCGATCACCACCTCGTTCCCGTCGGGTCACGCCGCGTCGGCGGCCGCGTTCGCGACCGGTGTCGCCCTGGAGTCGCCCGCGTGGGGCCTGGTGGTGGCCCCGATCGCCTGGTCGGTCGCGCTGTCGCGCGTCTACACCGGCGTCCACTTCCCGAGCGACGTGCTGGCGGGCGCGGCCCTGGGCACGGGTGCGGCGTTCGCGGTGCGGGGCATGGTGCCGACGCGTGATCGGCTGATCCCACCGGCCCGGCCTCGTACGGACGTTCCGGCGCTGCCGGACGGAGCCGGGCTCGTCGTGGTGGCCAACAAGGGGGCGCGCACGGCAGACCGGGTGCACGCCCTGCTGGACGCGCTGCCGCGCGCCGAGGTCGTCGAGTGCGAACCGGACTACATTGGCGCCGAGTTGAACAAGGCGGCGGCCCGCGCGCGGGTACTCGGCGTGTGCGGCGGCGACGGCACGGTGAACGCGGCCGCCGAGGTGGCCCTGCGGCACGGTCTGCCCCTCGCCGTGCTGCCCGGCGGCACGCTGAACCACTTCGCCCACGACCTGGGCGTGGAGGACGAACGCGATCTGATCCGCGCCGTCCGGCGGGGCGAGGCCGTGCGCGTGGACGTGGGCCGGTTCACCTGCGACGGACAGCACGGCCTGTTCCTCAACACCTGCAGCCTGGGCGTGTATCCGGAGCTGGTGCGCAAGCGCGACCGCTTCTCGCCCCGGATCGGCGCCTGGCCGGCCGGCGTGCTCGCGACCCTGCGCGTCCTGCGCAGCGACCGCCACCCGCTGCACACCGAAGTCGCCGGCCGCGCCCACCCGTTGTGGCTGCTGTTCGCCGGGAACGGCACCTACCACCGGCTGGGCCTCGCGCCCGCCCGCCGCCTGGACCTCGCGGACGGCGTACTCGACGTACGGGTCGTGCACGGCGGCCGCCGCCCCGCTCTGCGCCTGCTCGCGGCCGCCCTCGCGGGCCCGCTGACCCGCTCTCCGGCCCATGCGGCGGTCCAGGTGGGCCGACTGCACCTGTCGGGGGTCACCCCGGGCGCGCTCCTCGCGTACGACGGCGAAGTCACCGAGGTGGGGGGCGAGGTGACGCTGGAGAAGCTGCCGGAGGCGCTGACGGTCTACCGTCCACTGCCGGGCACCTGATGGTCCGTCAGTCCACATAGCAAAACGGATGTCTCAGCATTCGACATGCTGGCCTACGGTGTCGAGTACCGCCCGGCGGGGCCGCGCGCCCCGTGAGCCGGTACGACGCGACGAGGGGAACACGCATGTCGAAGGCCCAGGAAACCGCCGTCTACACGCACGGGCACCACGAGTCCGTGCTGCGTTCGCACACCTGGCGCACCGCCGCCAACTCGGCGGCCTATCTGCTCGGCTCGCTGAAGCCGCACATGAGGATCCTGGACGTCGGCTGCGGACCGGGCACGATCACCGCCGACCTGGCGGCCCTGGTCCCCGACGGACACGTCACCGGTGTCGACCGGGCGCCGGAGATCCTGGAGCAGGCCCGGGCCACGGCCGCCGGACGGGGTCTGACGAACGTCGGGTTCGCCGTCGCGGACGTGCACGCCCTGGACTTCCCGGACGACACGTTCTGCGTGGTCCACGCCCACCAGGTGCTCCAGCACGTCGGCGATCCGGTCGGGGCGCTGCGCGAGATGAAGCGGGTCACCAAGCCCGGCGGGTTCATCGCGGTCCGCGACTCGGACTACGCGGCCATGACCTGGTACCCCGCGTCCCGGGGGATGGACGACTGGCTGGACCTGTACCACCGCGTCGCCCGCGCCAACGGCGGCGAACCGGACGCCGGGCGCCGGCTGAAGTCCTGGGCGCTGCGGGCGGGGCTCACGGACGTCACGGCCACTTCGAGCACCTGGACCTACGCCACGCCGGACGAGCGGGCCTGGTGGAGCGGCCTGTGGGCGGATCGCACGCTGGCCTCGGCGTATGGCGAGCGGGCCACGGAGGGCGGGCACGCGAGCGCCGAGCAGCTGCGGGCCGTTTCGGAGGCGTGGCGGGAGTGGGGACGGCAGGAGGACGGCTGGTTCAGCGTGCTCCACGGGGAGATTCTGTGCCGAAAGGAAGCCTGAATCGCGAATTTCTGGTAACTCGACGAGCAGGAGGTCAAACAATGGTTCCCATTCTGCTCGTGTTGCTACTGGCCCTGATTCTGTTCGGTGCCGGATTCGCGCTGAAGGCCCTGTGGTGGATCGCGATCGCGGTTCTCGTGGTGTGGCTCCTGGGTTTCGTCATGCGTGGCACGACCACGGCAGGCGGCAGGGGTCGCTGGTATCGGTGGTGAGTTGAATTCATTCCCAGGGCGATTTCATTCCCTGGGAAGCAGCGGTCCCAGCGGCCCGAGGTCCAGGTTCAGGTCCTCGGGCCGCAGTCCGTAGCGCTCGCGCAGCTCGGTCATACGGTCGTCGAGCAGCATCAGCGTGAGCCCGATCCGTTCCTCCTGCTCCTCGCTCAGGTCGCCCTCGTCGAAGCGGCGCAGTGCCTGGCGTTCCATGAGCTGGCGCAGCAACTCCACCACCGTCAGCACGAGTTTCACCAGGTCGCGTTCCACGGTGTCGGGTTCGAGGTCCAGCCGGTTGCGGCGTGACGTCATGTCAACTCCCCCCAGGGTGACGGGACCTGCTCGTTGACAGAGCTGATCAGCGCGTTCAGGTCGATGCGGACGAGGTCGACGTCCGCGATGCGCAGGGTGACGTCCCCCGTGACGACGACGCCTCCGGCGAGCAGCCGGTCGAGCAGGTCCACGAGGGCGATCTCACGGCGTTCGACGACGGTCACGGCCCCACCTCCGGCTCTTCCTCCGTGAACTCCCCCGCGAACTCCCCCGTGAAGGAATAGGCCGCCCAGGGTCCGGTGAGTTCGACCCGGATTCCGGGGGCGTCGTCCTTGGCCCGGTCCACCAGTTCCACGAATTCCTCGGAATCCGCGCGCGGCACCAGATAGGCGGCGTTGATCACATTCTGCCCGGGGGCACGGGAAAGTGCGGAGTTCTGCGGGGCGTGCAGCCGGGAATCCTCGGCGAACGAGGAAAGCCTTTCGTGCAGTCGGCCGGAGAATGCGGCGGCCCGGTGCCACACGTCCTCGCGGGCCCGCGTCTGCATGCGCCGCCGACGCAGATAGTCGCGGCCCGACACGGCCTTGGGCTCCGGCCGACCGGTGCCCGCGGCTTCCGTAAGTCCGGCGCGCTCCGTGGGCCCGGCGCGCTCCGCCGGCGTCAAAGGCCCGGGGGGCTTCGGTGCCTTGGTCGGCTCCGTTTCGGCGTAGACCTTGACGCCCCACTCCACCCGCCCTTCCAGCCGGTCGAGGACGCGCCGGAAGTCCTCCTCGCGGGCCTCCATCATGGTCCGGACGCCGCTGTCGTCCCGGAACACGGTGGCCAGCCGCAGCGGCAGCGGTGTGGTGACGACGGTGAGCGCGTCGATGACCGTCTGGTGGGCACGGGCCGTCGCGGTGAGCCAGTCCAGGTCCTCCAGGTGGGCGCGCAGCGGCTCCTCGGCGAAGTCCGCCTCGGGCACCGTACTGACCACGGCGATCAGGCCGTGGTGCGTCAGCTGCTTCGGCGGCGCCCCGGCGACCCCCGACAGCTGGGCCTGGAGGGCGGAGCGAAAGGGACGGCAGACGGCGTAGACGTAGCGCAGGCCGGTCATCGGGCCTCCTCCTCTTCCCCGGCGGGCTCCAGCCGGGCCAGACGCTCGCGCAACTCCGCGTTCTCCCGGGCGAGTTCCTTGCGGCGGGCGCCGGAGGACAGTGCCGGGTCGTCCTCCCACCAGTCGATGCCCATTTCCTTCGCCTTGTCGACCGAGGCGACGATGAGGCGCAGCTTGATGGTGAGGAGTTCGATGTCGAGCAGGTTGATCCGGATGTCGCCCGCGATGACGATGCCCTTGTCCAGAACCCGTTCCAGGATGTCGGCGAGGTTGGCGCCGCTGCCCTGGCCGTAGGGCTCGGGGAGCCGGCTGGACATCGTCATCGTCGGCTCCCGCCGCCGGCGTACTCGGGCTCGGTCTCGTCCTCGTACTCGTCCTCCTCCTCGTACGCGTCCTCGGGTTCCTCTTCGTCCTCGTCCTCTTCGTCTTCCTCGTACGCGTCCTCGGGCTCCGCGTCCTCCGCGTACTCGCCGGTCTCGTCGCTCTCGCCGTTCTCCTCGTTCTCCTCGTTCTCGTCGTACTCCTCCTCCTCGTCCTCTTCCGCGACCGCGTCCTCATGGCTGCGGACGACCTCGCCGTCACGGATCTCGCCGCGCCAGCCGTCCTCCGCCTCTCCCTTGAGGGTGACGAAGCGGACGTAGTTCTTGAGGTCGAGGCGGGCCCGGCGGCCCTGGGCGCGCCAGAGGTTGCCGGTCTTCTCGAACAGGCCCTGGGGGTAGTACTCGACGACCAGCAGGACGCGCGTGAGGTTGTCGTCGAGCCGGTGGAAGGAGACGACGCCCTTCGTGGTGCCCTTCGCGCCCTCCGACGTCCAGGCGATCCGGTCGTCCGGCACCTGCTCGGTGGTGTGCGCCTTCCAGCTGCGGTTGGACCAGAAGACCTTGAGCTGCCAGTCGGAGGTCGTGTCGTCGGCGCGTTTCGCGCTCTTCACGCCCTTCGCGAAGGTGCTGAAGTCCTGGTACTGGGTCCACTGGTCGTAGGCGGTGCGCAGCGGCACGCCGACGTCGACGTACTCGATGATGACGGTGGGCTTGTTGCCCGCCCCGCCCTTGCGTTTGCCCTTGCCGCCGCCGAGATTCTTGAACGCGCCGACCACGCTGTCCTTGGCGTGTCCGGCGCCGACCTCCAGCGCGGTGCGCAGCGGGCCCTTGCCGTCGGCGAGCTTGCGGCCGCCGTCGAGGGCGAGCTTGCCCAGGCCGGGGCTGTTGCCTTCGGCTATGTCGTTCAGCTTGACCGTGGCCTCGCCGAGTTTGCGGCCGGCGCCGACCAGCATCCGCTGGGCCTGCGCGGCGAGGTACTCCTGCAGTTCGGCCTTGAGCCGGTCGGCGGCCTCTCTGTGGGCCACGCCGGCGAGTGGCTGCTTCGCTGCTCCGCGGGCCGCGGAGCCCGCGGAGCCCGCGGAGCCGAGCGTCTCGGTCATCACCCGTCACCGCCCTTCGACCGGCGCGCTGCCCGGCCGCTACGGGCGGCTGTGCGAGTTCCGGTCGTCTTCCTCGCGGCCGACTTGCCGGTCCCGCTCCGCTTCGCCGCGGCCTTCTTGGGCGCTGTCCTGCCGGCGGTGGTCTTCTTCTTCGCCGCCGTCTTCTTCGCGGGGGCCTTCTTGGCCGCCTTCTTGGCGGTCTTCTTCGGCGCGGCCCGCTTCGAAGCCGCCTTCCCTGACGGCTCCTCGTCCTCGGGCTCCTCCTCGGCCTCCTCGGATTCCTCGGACTCCTCGTGCCCCTCGGGCTCGTCGGACTCGCGGTCCTCGTCCTCGGCGCGCGGCTCCTCGTCCTCGGTGGCCTCGGTCTCCTCGTCGGACTCCTCGTCCTGCGCGCCGAGGTCCGGTGTCGGCACCGCGCCCGACAGCTGCTCGCGCATCTCGGCGGTGCGTCCGTGCAGCCGGTCGGCGAGCGCGTCGAGCCGTCGCTCGACCAGGGCACTGGAGGCCGCCCCGCCGACGCCGCGCAGGTCCTCGCGCAGCTGTTCCCCGATCTCCTTGAACTGCGGGTTGTTCTGGAGCTGTTGGGACACCATGTCCGTGACGGCCCGCGGGCTCAGATGCATCCGCTTGCCGGCCACGAGCGTGCCGACGGCGAACGCCAGTTTCATCTTCTTCGTCCGTCCGAGGACGTATCCGGCCCCTACCGCGAGGCCCAGTCCCACTCTGTTCATCGTGCCGTCCCGTCGCCGTTCCCATAACCTGCGCGCAGGCCGATCTCCAGCCGGGCGAGGAGCTCGTCCTCGCGCCGGTCGAACTCCTCCTCGTCGATCTCGCCCGAGGTCAACTGCTCCTCCAGGCTCGCCAGTTCGGCCCGCACGGTGGAGGGGTCGTAGTAGATGCGTTCCGCCTCGCGCAGCACCTGTCCGATCACCCAGCCGCTGCCGCGCACCGGGGCGAACGGCAGCAGCAGGACCTCTCCGATCAGTCCCACGGCCTCACTCCTTCGCCGTTTCGCCGCCGACCATGCTGTCCGCGGGCTCGGCGGGGCCGGGCTCGACGAAGCTGTACGGCGGCAGCGGGCCGTTGACCCGCAGGTCGAGGTGCGGATGGCCCTTGCGGAGCTGCTCGACGGCGGTCATGAACGTCTCGGCCGAGCCGCGGTCGACCAGGAACGACACGTTGGCGAGCCAGCCGGTGGATTCCGGACCCACACTGACCGCGTCCGCTACCGGCTCCAGCGTGTGCTGCACGTCGGTCGCGTCCTCGGCCTCCTGGGCCTTGACCGCGGCGACCACCATCTCGCCGAGCCGCAGCCGCTCCTCGTAGGAACCGCCGCCGGTCTGCCGGTTGGCCTGCGTCATGGCCCGGATCTCCGGATTCTCGGCCAGGACGCGGTGCAGCACGGCCTCCTCGGCGTGCGTGGCCTTCACGTTGTACTCGACCTTGCCGTCGAGGGCCCCCAGGCGTTCCTTGTAGTGCTCCACGCGTTCGGCGAGCACCCCGGTGACCGTGTCGTCGTCGGGGGCGACGCTGCCGAACCGCATGGGCAGTACGCAGCCGCCCGCGCCCGCCTCGGCGAGCACGGTCGAGTGGGCAAGCAGTTCCTTGCGCTTGGGGCGCAGCCCTTCGGGGGCGTCGCTGACCACGGCGGCGAGCGCACCCTCCTTCAGGACGCGCACCGGGCGCGGCGGGTCGCCGACACCGCCCAGGTCCCCCGGAAGGTCGGGATGCGAACTCGCGGTGATGCCGTACACATACGTGCTCACTCCTGCTCCTCCTTCCTGCGCGCCGTGGTGGACTTGCGGGTGCGCTGCTTGGGCTGCGCCTCGCCTTCCTCACGCGCCTGCTTGAAGGCGTCGGAGATGGTCTCGGCAGCGCCGGACAGCGCCCCCTTGGACTTGCCACGCGCGCCGGACTCGGTGATCTCACCGACCAGGTCGGGCAGGCCTGGCGCCTTGCGCGGCCCGGCCTCCAGGTCGAGCCGGTTGCACGCCTCCGCGAAGCGGAGATAGGTGTCGACGCTGGCGACGACGACACGGACGTCGATCTTCAGGATTTCGATGCCGACCAGGGAGACGCGCACGAATGCGTCAATGACGAGCCCCCTGTCGAGGACGAGCTCCAGTACGTCGTAGAGGCCGCTGCTGCCGCCTCCGCCGCCGGTCTGCTGTGCCGGGACAACGGTCATGCCGACCGTTCCTCCTTGTCTCATGACGGGGTGCTTGGGGTGGGCGGTGCGGCCTACCGACCGCCGGGCCTGTGTGCGTCGGAACGGCCACGTTCGTAGCGACGCACGCGCCGATACCCGGTGAGCTGTCCCTCGGGGTCGAGATCGACCTGGTAGCTCGCCAGCAGACTCATCGTGTCGGGGACGCGGACCAGTTCCAGGACCTCGATCTCGAGCGTCCAGCCGTCCTCCGTCTGCTCGAAGGACGACACCGTCTCCGCGTTCATGCCGGTGAGTTCGGCGAGCTGGCTGCGTGCCTGACTCAGGATCTCCATGGGGGTCGGCTGCTTGTCCGCCCCGCCCGTCTGCCGTCTGGATGATTTGGGTGTGTTCTGTGAATCATTCATGGGCGCCTCCTGCGCCGAGTGGCCCGGGAGGCTCGGCCCAAACCCCTGGTACGGCTACTTCAGCCTCGCAGTACGTCGAGCCTGCGCCGGGCCGGTCCGAGGGCGCGGCCCCGGTCCAGCAGCCCGGACCAGGGGTTGGTGCGGGCGTGCTCCGCGGCGTCGGCGATGGTCCAGCGGCGGGCGTGCAGGTCCGGGTCGTCCAGATCGGCCCAGGTCAGGGGCGTGGCGACGGGTGCGCCGGGCCGGGCGCGGACGGTGTAGGGGACGACGGCGGTCTGGGCGTAGGCGTTGCGCTGCACGTCGAGGTAGAGGCGGTCGCCGCGGTCCTTCTTGCGGGCGGCGGTGGTGAGCCGGTCCGGGCGGGCCGACTCCAGGACCCCGGCGACGTCCTTGGCGAATTCCCGGACCTCGTCGAAGTCGTGGTGCCCGTTGAGCGGTACGACGATGTGCAGCCCGCGCGAGCCGGTGGTCATCGGCGCCGAGGGCAGCCCCAACTCGTCGAGCAGCTCACCGAGCAGCCCGGCCGCCTCCCTGACCTGCGCGAAGGAGTCCTCGGCCGGGTCGAGGTCGAAGACCATCCGGTCGGGCCGGTCGACGCGGTCGGTGCGGGAGAGCCAGCGGTGCAGGGTGAGGCAGGCCTGGTCGGTGAGGAAGACGAGGGTGGCGGTGTCGTCGCAGACCGTGTGACAGACGGTGCCGTCCTCTTTGGACACCTCGGCGCGGGTGATCCACTCCGGATAGTTCTCCGGGGTGTTCTTCTGCATGAACTTCGGCCCGTCGACGCCGTCGGGAAGCCGCTCCAGCATCAGCGGGCGGCCGCGCAGGTGCGGCAGCATGAACGCGGCGACGGACCGGTAGTAGTCGACGAGGTCGCCCTTGGTGTACTCCTTGGCGCCGCCGCCACCGGGGAACAGCACCTTGTCGACGCGTTTGACCTCGACCGTACGGCGACCGGCCCGCACCTTCCTCGTGGCGTCGTCGCCGGTCATCGGACGACGGCCTCCTCGACCAGCAGCTTGCCCGCGGCGGCGATGGACGCGGCGTCGATGCCGGCTGCGTGCAGCTGCTCGTCCGGGGACGCCGAGCCCGGCATCATGCGGACGGCGAGGCGCACCAGGCGCGGCACGGGGCGCCCGTCGAGGAAGGCGTCGAGGACGGCGTCGCCGATGCCGCCCTCCTCGTGGTGGTCCTCCACGGTGAGCAGGCAGCCGGTGTCCTCGGCGGCCCGGCGCAGGGTGGCCCGGTCGACGGGCTTGACGGAGTAGAGGTCGACGACCCTGACCTGGATGCCGTCGCGGTCCAAGGCGTCGGCGGCGGCGAGGGCCTCGTGCACGGTGACGCCGGCGGCGACGACGGTCAGCCGGTCGTACGGGCTGGACCGCAGCACCTTGCTGCCGCCGACGGGGAACTCCTCGTCGGGGCCGTAGATGACCGGGGCGGCGCCGCGCGAGGTGCGCAGATAGCGGACGCCTTCCAGTCCGGCCATGGCGGCGACGAGCTGGGCGGTCTGGTTGGCGTCGCACGGGTACAGCACGGTCGAGCCGTGCACGGCCCGCATCATCGCCAGGTCCTCCAGGCCCATCTGGCTCGGCCCGTCCTGCCCGATCGCGACGCCGGCGTGCGAGCCGACGAGGTTGATGTCGGCGCCACTGACCGACGCCATGCGCACGAAGTCGTAGGCGCGGGTCAGGAAGGCCGCGAAGGTGGAGGCGTACGGCACCCAGCCGCGCGTCGAGAGCCCCACCGCGGCGGCGACCAACTGCTGCTCGGCGATGTAGCACTCGAAGAAGCGGTCCGGGTGTTCCTTGGCGAAGAACTCGGCGCGGGTGGAGTCGCTGACCTCACCGTCCAGGGCGACGACGTCACCGCGGCCGGTGCCGAGGGCGGCGAGCGCCTCGCCGTAGGCGTTCCGCGTGGCGACCTCCTCCCCCTTCTCCCAGCGGGGCAGTTCGACGTGCCCGGCCGGGACGGCGTGCAGCATGCGGGCGGCGGGCGGCTCATGGACACGGACCTGGATGTCGCGGGGGCCGCCGAGCTCGGCGATCGCCTCCTCGGGGTCCGGCAGCGGCTTTCCGTGCAGTCCTTCACGGTCCTGGACGGATTGGACGCCCTTGCCCTTGAGCGTGCGGGCGAGGACGACGGTGGGCTGCCCGCTGGTGGACCGCGCCTCCCCGAGCGCCCGGTCGATGGCGTCCACGTCATGCCCGTCCACCTCGATGGTGTGCCAGCCGAAGGCCTGGAAGCGGCGGGCGTAGGCGTCGAGATCATGACCATGCCGGGTCGGGCCGCGCTGGCCCAGCCGGTTCACGTCGACGATCGCGGTGAGGTTGTCCAGATGCTCGTACGCCGCGTGCTCGGCGGCCTCCCACACGGACCCCTCGGCGAGCTCACTGTCCCCGCACAGCACCCACACCCGGTACCCGGACCGATCGAGCCGCTTCCCGGCCAGCGCGATCCCGACCCCGATCGGCAGCCCTTGCCCGAGCGAGCCGGTCGCCGTCTCCAGCCACGGCAGCCGGCGCGGCGTGGGGTGCCCTTCGAGACGGCTGCCGATCTTGCGGAAGGTGAGCAGTTCGCCGTCCTCTATGGCGCCCGCCGCCTTGTAGGCCGAGTACAGGAGGGGCGAGGCGTGCCCCTTGGACAGGACGAGGCGGTCGTTGGCGGGGTGGGCGGGCCGGTCGAAGTCATAGCGAAGGTGGTTCGCGAGGAGTACGGCCGTCAGATCGGCGGCAGACATCGACGACGTCGGATGCCCCGAACCGGCCGCAGCTGAGGCCCGCACACTGTCCACCCGCAACTGCTGGGCGAGCTCGACGAGTTCAGCGGTGTTCATGAGGCGCCTTCCGAAGGGTTGTGGAAACGGTGTTCGGGCGGTTCGGGGGCTGTGGGGGCGTCGGGGTGGGGCTTGTGGATGGACGGGGTGCCAGGGAGTGGTTCGCCGGTCTCGGGGGTGACGGTGGAGGGGGCGCTGCCTGCGGGGGCGCCAGAGGACGGTTCGCCGTTCCCGGGGGCGGCGGTGACTGGGTCGCCACCAGCGGGCGCGCCAGAGGACGGTTCGCCGTTCCCGGGGGCGGCGGTCGAGGGGGCGCCACCAGCGGGGGTGCCGGGGCGCGGCTTGCCATGCGGTCGGGGGTCGGGGCGCTTCACGGGGCCAGGGGGTTCGTCGTGCTTGGCGGCGTCGGGGTCCTGGACGGGGTCGGGAGGTCCGGACTTCTCGGGGGTGCCGGCGCGGCCCCGGCCTGATGCCCCGCCACCCTTGACGGCATCGGGGCGCCGGACGGAAAGGGGAGCCCCGAAGCGCTTGCTGTCCTGGGCCTCAATGGCATCAGGGTGGTCTGCGGAGCTCGGCGATTCGAAGCCCTTCGCGGGCGCGGCCGGGTCGCTGCCCGCGCCCGAAGATCCGGGGTCCCTGCCGGCACCGGCATGCTCGACGGCGCCCGCGGCGGTCGCAGGCCCTGCCCCCGAACCCTTGGCGGGCCCAGCACCAGACCGGCTCCCCACTCCCCCCTCCCCCTCCGTCTCCCCCCGCCCCGGCACCCGAGGCACCTCCGGTGACGCGGTGTCCAGCGGTACCGACCACGCTCGCACCAGGCCCAACTGCACGGCCTGGCGCGGCAGTACGGCGTCCAGGAGCCAGTCGGCGGCGACGCGGACGCGGTTGCCGGGCATCGCGGCGAGGTGGTAGCCGCGGGCGACCGCGCCCGCCGCCACGCCGGACAGGTGGACGCCGAGCGGGTTGGCGGCCGCCTTGACGCCGCCCAGGTCCACGACGAAGCCCATGTCGCGGTGGCGGTAGGCGCGCCGCTCCCCGATGCCGAGGGACGCGGCGACGTTGTGGGCCACGGCCTTGCCCTGCCGCCAAGCGTGCTGGGCGGTCATCGGCGTGTACGCGCCGGGTTTCTCCAGGTCGGGCACGGCGGCCCCGTCCCCGGCGGCGAACACCTCGGGCCGGCCCGGCACCTGGAGGAGCGGGTCGACGAGAAGGCGGCCCCGCTCCAGGGGCAATCCCAGGGACTCGGCGAGCGGATCGGGCCGTACGCCGACGCACCACACCAGCGTGCGCGTGTCGACGAACTCGCCGTCGGTCAGCAGCACTCCGCTGTGCGTGGCCTCCTTCACGGAGGTACCCATCCGCACCTCCACGCCCCGCTGCCGCAGCACCCGGTCGGCGGTGCGCGACAGCCGCTCGTCCAGCTCGGGCAGGACGCGTTCGGCGATGTCGAGCAGCATCCAGCGCGGCCGTATGCCTGCCCGCAGGGGGTGTTTGCGCACCTGGGAGTCGGTGAACAGCTTGCCCTGCGCGGCGACCTCCGTACCGGTGTATCCGGCGCCCACCACCACGAAGGTGCACCGCGCCGAGCAGCTCTCGGGGTCGTCGGCGGCGGCCGCGAGCTCCACCTGCCGGGTCACATGGTCGCGCAGATACAGCGCCTCGGGCAGGCCGCGGAAGCCGTGCGCGTGCTCGGCGACGCCGGGGATGGGCAGCAGCTTGTTGACGCTGCCCGCGGCGAGGATCAGCCGGTCGAAGGTCAGCGTCCCGCCGTCGCCCTCGGGGCCGGTGTAGTGCACCGTGCGCCCGTCGAGGTCGATGGCGTCGGCCTCGCCCAGCACCAGCCGCACATGGGGCAGGGTGCCGGAGAGGGAGACGGTCACCCGGCGCGGTTCCAGGATGCCGGCGGCGACCTGGGGCAGCAGGGGCAGATACAGGAAGTAGTCGGTCGGGTTCAGCAGGGTGATGTCGGCCTTGTTCCGGGCGAGCCGGGACAGGGTGCGGGCCGCCCGGTACCCGGCGAATCCGGCGCCGACGATCACGATGCGGGGTCGACTCACGGTTGGCCTCCGGGGCTGTCGCGTACCTCGGGAGCCTTCCGCGTCCCCCTGGTCAAGGCCCCCAAACGTCGCCCCGGGGCAGCACCGGTTTCCGGCACGCCGACCCGGCCGGCCCGGTTTCCCGTCGGGCCGCCGGGTACCCGGACGGCAACCCGTCCCGCCGCTGACTCGACGCGGCAGTCCCGGAGGTGTCTCCATGCCCGAGTACGGCCACTTCCTGGCGTGCGAGGAGTTCCGTCCCGCCGAACTCGTCGAGCAGGCGAGGATGGCGGAGCAGGCCGGATTCCAGTCGCTGTGGATCTCGGACCACTACCACCCGTGGAACGACGCACAGGGCGAGAGCCCGTTCGTGTGGTCGGTGATCGGCGCGCTCTCGGAGGCGGTGTCGCTGCCCGTCGAGACGGCCGTGACCTGCCCGACCGTGCGGACCCACCCGGCGGTGGTGGCGCAGGCGGCGGCGACCTCCGCGGTCATGACGAACGGCCGTTTCCGGCTCGGCGTCGGCAGTGGTGAGGCCCTCAACGAGCACATCCTCGGGCATATCTGGCCGCCCGCGAGCGTACGCCTGGAGATGCTGGAGGAGGCGATCCTGATCATGCGCCGGCTGTTCACCGGCGAGGAGGTCAGCCATTACGGCGCCCACCACCGGGTGGAGAACGCCCGCCTCTACACGGTCCCCGACGAGCCGGTCCAGATCGACATCTCCGGCTTCGGCCCGGCGGCGACGGCGCTCGCGGCCCGGGTCGGCGACGGCTTCATCACGATGATGCCGGACCAGGAGCTGGTGACCCAGTTCCTCCCCCACTGCCTTAAAGGCGTGGGGGCACCCCCATCGGGCGGCGGGCACGCCAAGCCGGTCATGGGCGGCACGAAGGACTGCTACGGCACCGACCGCGACGAGGCCGTACGCACCGTACGGCGGCTGTGGTCCAACCAGCTGCTGCCCGGCGAGATGGCCCAGATCCTGCCCTCGCCGCGCCACTTCGAGCAGCTGGAACCGCTGGTGACCGAGCAGATGGTGAGCGAGAACACGGTGTGCGGGGACGACGTCGACGAGCACGTGACCGAGCTGAACGCCTTCGCCGACGCGGGCTTCGACCGGGTCTACGTCAGCCAGATCGGCCCCGACCAGCGCGGCTTCTTCGACTTCTACCGTACGAAGGTGCTGCCGCAGCTGCAGCCGTGACAAGGGGCAGGACCCACGCGATGAAACTCCACCTCCCCGTCGTCTCCGTCTACACGGTGCCCACCGACGCCCCCGAGGCGGACGGGACGCTGGCCTGGAACTCCACGACCGTGGTGATCGCCGAGGTGACGGCGGGCGACGCGACCGGCACCGGCTGGACGTACGGCCCGGCGGCGGTCGGCGACCTCCTGCGCGACCACCTCGCACCCCTCGTCGAGGGGCGAAGCGCCCTGGACATCCCGGCCGCGCACGAGGCGATGTCCCGCGCGGTCCGCAACGCGGGCCGCCCGGGCGTCGCCGCCTGCGCGATCTCGGCGCTGGACATCGCCCTGTGGGACCTCAAGGCCCGCCTGCTCGAACTGCCCCTGGCCCGGCTGCTGGGCATCTGCCGGGAACACGTCCCGGTCTACGGCAGCGGAGGCTTCACGACGTACCACGACACCCATCTGGCCGCCCAGTTGAACGGCTGGGTGCACGGCCAGCACATCCCACGCGTGAAGATCAAGATCGGCGAGGACTGGGGCCGCGCGGTCCTGCGCGACCTCTCCCGGGTCGAGGCGGCCCGCCAAGTGGTCGGCCCCGAGGCCGAGTTGTACGTCGACGCCAACGGCGCCTACACCCGCAAGCAGGCGGTCCGCGTCGGCCGTGCCCTCGCCGAGCACGGCGTCGGCTGGTTCGAGGAGCCGGTGTCCTCGGACGATCTGACCGGCCTGCGCCTGATCCGCGACGCCTTGGCGTGCGACATCACGGCCGGAGAATACGGCTACGACCTCCCGTACTTCGCCCGCATGATCGCCGCGGGCGCGGTCGACTGCCTCCAGATCGACGCGACCCGCTGCGGCGGCCTCACCGAGTTCCTGCGCGCCGCCGCCCTGGCCCAGGCCCATGGCCTGCAGGTCTCGGCGCACTGCGCCCCGCACGCCCACGCCGCCGCGGCCGCCGCGATCCCCAACCTCCGCCACATCGAGTGGTTCCACGACCACGTCCGCATGGAGGACATGTTCTTCGACGGCGCCCTGGACCCGACGGGCGGCACGGTGACCCCGACGCAGGGCATCGGCCACGGGCTGACGCTGAGGGCGGAGGAGGTACAGGAGTACCGGGTCGCCTGACACCGGGTCGCCTAATGGCGAACCAGGCGGGTCAGCCGTCGTGCCGCCAGAACACCGGCGCCGATCGTGAGCGCCTGCCCCACCCTGCCGCGGTTACGGGAGAGCCACTCCTGTGAGCTGCGCCGATGGGACTCCTCGTCGAAACGCCCATGCGCCCCGAAGTCCCGCCCCCGCGCCCCGTCCGCCGGCGTCCACAGGTTCCCCGGCCCCGGCTGCTCGCCCTCGTCCTGCTGCGCCTCGAAGCCGGTCCTCGCCAGATACCGGTCCAGCAGGCCGGGCACGACCGCGTTGGCCATCAGCGTCGCCACCGTGGAGCCCCCCACCCAGTACTCCCGCCGCCGCCCGTGCCCGGCCGCGTGCACGATCGCCCGCGCGGCGACCTCGGGCTGGTACACCGGCGCCACCGGCCGGGCCCGCCCCGGGAGGCGGTTCAACACCCAGTCGAACTGGGGGGTGTTGAGGGCCGGCAGCTGCACCATCGTCGTGCGCACCCGGCTCCCCTCGCGGAGCAGTTCGCAGCGCAGTGACTCGTTGAAGCCCTGGATGGCGTGCTTGGCTCCGCAGTACGCCGACTGCAGCGGAATCCCCCGGTAGGCGAGCGCGGACCCGACCTGCACGATCGTGCCCCGGTCGCGCGGCAGCATGTGGTGCAGGGCGGCCCGGGTGCCGAACACACAGCCCAGGTAGGTCACTTCGGTCACCCGCCGGAACTCGTCCGGGGTGACCTCGGTGAACGGCGCGTAGATCCCGGCGAAGGCGTTGTTGACCCAGACGTCGATGCGCACGAAGGCGTCGACGACCTTCTGCGCCGCGTCGTCGACGGCCTTTGCGTCGGCCATGTCCACGCTCACGACGAGGGCCTCACCGCCGGCCCGCTGCACCTCGTCCGCCGCCCCGGCGAGGCCCTCGCGCCCCCGGGCCAGCAGGGCGACCCGGTCGCCCCGCGCGGCGAAGGCGAGGGCCGCGGCCCGGCCGACGCCGCCGCTGGCCCCGGTCACCACGACGGTCCTGCCAGGCCCCGGCAGGGCGGTCTCCCACGGCCCGCGCACTGCGCATCACGCCCGGTGGTGCGGCTGCTCGGGGTCGATGTCGTCCGGATGCGGCGTCCGCGCGTCGGGCATGTCCGGCGGCACCGCACCGGGTACTCCCGTCCCGGGCGGGCCGGCCGGCATCGGCGGGTAGGGCAGGCCGAGCCCGCCCGGCGGGGCGGCCGGTGCCGTGCCGCCGACGGTGCGTCCATGGGCGGCGGCCAACTCGGCCTCGTGCTCCGGCGTCGGCCGGGACGCCGACGGGCGTGCCACGCCCCGCAGCACGTACGCCACCACGCCGAGGATGACCGCGGTGATCAGCGCGGCGGCCCAGTCCGGCAGCCCGGTGGCCAGGCCGAGCCCCAGGGCGAGCGCGAGGGACGCGCCCGCGTACAGGGCGACGGCGCCGGAGCCGGCGTACAGCATGGCCCGGCGGCGCTGCCTGCGCGTCTGCTCACGCAGCTCGTCACGCACGGTCTCGCGCGCCACCTGCGCCAGCTCGTCGACCAGTTGCTTGTCCAGGTGCTCAAGATGATCCAAGCGGTTCATGGCCGCCGAGTACCCGTACACGCGTACGCATAACGCGCTCCGTCACACCCCGTACCGGCGCGTGAGCCGTCGCAGGAGTGAAGGATCGCGTGAGGGGATCGCGTGAAACGATCTCCCTGCCCGAGGGCCCCCAACTAGGCTCGTCCGTATGGACATCCTGGGAACCACGCTGCGCGTGTGCGTCGACGACCTGGAGAGGGCAGTCCCCTTCTACGAGCGCCTCGCGGGCGGCACAGCCCTCCGCTTCGAACGCGGCGGCGTGCAGGTGGCCGCGGTGGGCTGCTTCCTGCTGATGAGCGGTCCGGAGGCCGAGCTGGAAGTGCTGCGCAAGGTCGCGGCGACGATCGCCGTCAAGGACGTCGAGGAAGCCCACCAGGTGCTCAGCGACCTGGGCGCCCACATCGTCGCGGGTCCGGTCACGACGCCGGGGGGCCGCAATCTGATCGCCATGCATCCGGACGGGGCGATCTACGAGTACGTGGACCGTCAGAGCTGATCCACGCCGCAGCAGCGCGACGGGTTCGTCGGGCGTGAGGTTGTCCGGGTCGAGGACGTCGGCGTCCAAGTGCGACCAGAATCCGACCGGTTGCCAGGTTGGAGGGGGCGTCGAGCACGACGAAATTCCGCATGCGGTCCATCCCCTCGGACGTAGAGTCGGCCCTCGACGCCCATTCACAGGAGCGCGAGCGGGAGCGGGAACATGAGCGAGCAGCACACGTACCGGGTGATCGTCCGGGGCACCTGGGACGGGCTCACCGACGAGGCCCGGGCGCGGCTGCTCGCCGAGGCCGCCGAGCACGGTCTGAGCAGCATGCGGTTCTCCGAGGAGGGCTCGCTCTCCTATGAACCGTCACCGCTCAAGCATTTCTCGATGCGGTACGTGGTGGTCTCGGACGCGGCGGACGGCGAGGAGATGGCCGGCGCGATCGCGGAGGACCGCGCCGAGACCACGCTCCGGGAGCTGGGCTATGGCTTCGGCGCCCTGAAGTCGACGGTCACCGACCTCGACACGATGAAGATCAACTTCAAGCCCGCATCTCGGCGGTGACGGCCCACCGCTGATGGTCGCGCCACGCCCCGTCGATGAAGAGCATGCTCGGCGAGAAGCCCTCCAGGCGGAAGCCACAGGCGCGGGCGAGGGCGATCGAGGCGGTGTTGGCGGGCTGGACGTTGATCTCCAGCCGGTGCAGCCGCATCGGCCCGAAGGCATGGCCCACCACCAGGTCCAGGCCCTCCCGCATCAGGCCCCGCCCGGCCGCGTGGGTGAAGGCGCCGTAACCGAGGGCGCCGCTCTGGAAGGCGCCCGCGACGATGTTGTTGATGTTGATGAACCCGGCGATGCCCCCGCCGTCGCCCTTCTCGCAGACCAGGAACCCCGCCTTGGTCGGATCCTCGATCAGCCGCCCCGCGTAGGCGGCGTACGCCGCGGCGCTGTCCGGCGGGAAGAGCCACGGCTGGTGCAGTTCCTTGCTCTCCCGGGCACGCGCGGTGAACTCGCCACCGTCCTCGTAGGTGAAGTGGCGTATGCCCACACGGGGGCCCTCGGCGAGATAGCGGGACGGAGGGTGAGGCATTCCGCCAGCCTACGACCCGCTAGCGGCGCCGCGTCATGAAGTACGCCCCGAACAGCGCACCGATGACGCCCATGCCGAGCAGCGCCAGCCACAGCGGCATCGTCACCAAGGGGACCAGCAGCCGGATCTCGGTCTCGCGGGTGTTCTCGAAGATGAAGATCAGCGCGAGGGCGACGAGCACCAGAACGGCGACCCTGGCGGGGGTCAGCGCCCCGCCCAGGCCTCTGCGCTGCCCGCCGGCCCTCCCGCCGCTCTCCGACGTCTTCGCGGTCATACGACAAGGATGCTCCCGAAGAGGCGATCACGCACGGTGAGCGGCTCTCCCGGCTCTCCCGGCTCTCCCACCTCGCTCAGCCGACCACCGGCAGCTGGAGCACCCCCGTGTCCCCGGGCGCGCTGACCACGGTCACCGGCTTGATCCCCCGGTTCCCGAAGTACGCGTCGTCACTCGCGGAGATCACGAACCGCAGCCGGTGCCCCTTCTCGTACCGGTGCACGATCCCCGGCAGGGTCACGGTGAAGCCCTTCGTGACGTCGGGCACCCGCACCGGCGCGACCAGCCGGTGCACCAGCGTCCGACTGCCGTCGGGGGCGACGTCGTACAGCTTGGCGAACAGGACGAGCTTGTCGGCGGCGTCCGGGGAGTGCTGGGTCCGCTCGGCCTTCGGGGAGAGGACCTTCAGCGTGGCCCGGGGCGCGCCCACGACGTCGGTGGTGCGCCCGAGCGGCTCGCTGGTCCAGCCGAGGTAGGTGCCCGGGGTGTCGTGCGGTGCCGGGTCCGGCAGCCCGAGGATCCCGTACAGCGAGCTCTCCGAATGGCTCGTGGAGACAAGCCAGTTGGTGTACGTACGACTGCCGCGCACCACCTTGCTGCGGTTGTCGACGAGTTTGCCGTCGCCGGAGAGGTAGAGGGTCCGGCTCGGGGCGGGGACGCGGTCGGCGGTGGCGTAGGTGCCGTTGGGGTCAGTGATCCAGTCCCGGTAGTAGGCGAAGGCCGGTCCCGTGTCGACGCTCTTCTTCCCCAGGTAGCGGTCGAACCAGGCGAGGATGCGACGGCCGACGTAACTGGTCTCCAAGTTTCCCTGGCCTAGGTTGAGTTCACCGGCTGCCGGGTCGGTGATGCCGCCGCTGTGGCCCCAGGACTGCCAGATCATCTTCGTCGGCGTTCCCTGGCCCTTGAGCGTCTTGTACGTCGCCGTCGCCTCGTTGAGGTTGAAGAGGCTGTCGGCCTGGCCCTGGACGAGGAGGGTGGGTGCCTTGACGCGGCTCAGGTACGACACCGGCGAGACGCTGCGTGCGTAGGCGAGCAGCTCGGCGGTCTGCTTCGCCGGGTAGCGGCCGGAGTTGAGGGTGCGGACGGTGTCGCAGGCCTTGGTGACGAAGTGCAGACAGGCGAGGGAGTTGATGCGGGAGGGGTCGAGGCTCGGCTCCAGCAGGGGCTGGCCCTCGCCGATGAGGTAGAAGCCGTTGGCCCACTGCCATTTGAAGGCGCCGGGCACGCTGCCGCTGCCTATGGTGTTGTTCGGGTCGAGGGAGTACGCCAGGTCGTTCCAGGTGATCATCGGGACCAGGGCGTCGAGTCGCTGGTCGACCGCGGCCGTGGCCAGCTGGATGGCCCCGCCGTAGGAGCCGCCCACCATGCCGACGCGCGGGTCGCCGGGGGCGTCGAGGGTGACGAAGTCGGCCTTCGTGCCGTCGTCGGCGGCGCGCCTGCCGCCCAGGAAGTCGACCAGCCGCGAGGCGGCGACGCCGTCGATGGTGGGGTCGTCGAGCGAGATCAGGCAGCCGGACTTGCCGAAGCCGAGCCCCGAGTAGACGAGGGAGACGTACCCGCGCTGAGCGAAGGCCTTGCCGATGGCGTCGGTCGAGCCGTCGGACTTGCTGCCGCCGAAGCCGTTGGTGGCGAGGACGGCGGGCGCGGGGTGGGCGCGGTCCACGCCCGCGGGCCGGTACAGGTCGGCGTCGACCGTGCACGTACGGCCGCCTGCCTGGACGGTGAACTTCAGGGCGGTGACGGTGAACTGGCCGGTCGCAGCGGCGGCCGGAGCGGTGAGCGCGAGGGGTGCGGTGAGCGTGGCGCCGAGGACGAGGGCGAGTGGGGCTCGGAATCTGGGCACACGACGGGACACGGAGACCTCCACATTGAGGCACGCTGGGGACAGCCCTGCTTACCGACCAGTAAGTACTGGCTGGTTGTCATGGTGTGACACGTGTCAGACGGGGTCAATCAGCGTGACGGAGGTTTCTTGACGGAGATTCAGTGAACAGTGCTCAGCGCAGAGCGGGCTCGTCGAGGATCAACGTCCCCGCGTCGGCGTCCAGTTCGGCGCCGACCCCGAAGGGGATCGTCAGCGCACCTTCACAGTGCCCGAACCCGAACTCCTCCACAACGGGCACACCGAGGCCACCCAGTCGGTCCCGAAGCAGCGCACGCACCCGCTCGTACGGCTCGCACTCCTGCCACGACCCGAGCAGCACGCCCCGCACTCCGTCGAACAGGCCGGCGCGAAGGAGTTGGGTGAGATAGCGGTCGAGGCGGTACGTCTCCTCGCCCACGTCCTCCAGGCACAGCAGTCCGCCGCGCGCGGAGGTCCTGGCGTGCGAGGTGCCCGCCTCGGCGGCGAGCAGGCAGAGGCAGCCGCCGAGCGTGACGCCCCGCGCCCGGCCGGGGACCAGCGCGGACCCGGTGGAGGTGATCGTGCGCACCGACTCCGGCTCGAACAGCGTGGCCTTCAGGTGCTCCTGTGCCCGCGCGTTCTTGATGAAGTCGATGCCCGCCGCCATCGGCCCGTAGAGCGTGGCCAGACCCAGCCGGGTGGCGAACGCCTCGTGCAGCACGGTGATGTCGCTGAACCCGACGAAGACCTTCGGTCCGGCCGCCCGCATCGCCTCCCAGTCGAGCAGGTCGATCATCCGCTGCACTCCGTAACCGCCCCGGGCGCACAGCACCGCGTCCACGGACGGATCGCACCAGGCGGTCTGCAGATCGGCGGCCCGGTCGGCGTCCGTGCCCGCCAGATAGCCGAACGCGTCATGCCGGTCGAGCACGTGGGAGGCCACCACCGGGTCGAGATCCCAGCCCCGCAGCACGTCGAGCCCGGCCTGCAGCCGCTCCTCGGGCACCGGCCCACTGGGGGCGACGACGGCCACGCGGGCGCCGGGGGCGAGCCGGGACGGCCGTACCAGTGGCCGTACGGACTGATTCACTTGGTGAGCTCCAGGGTCGGGATCCCGGGCGGGTTCAGTCCGAAGACCTGGGCGTACAGGGAGAGTTCGGACTCCAGGACGCGGATCATCGTCTCCGCCCGCCGGAAGCCGTGCCCCTCCCCTTCGAAGGCGATGTAGGCGTGCGGCACCCGGCGTCCCTCCATGCGGGCCAGGAACCGCTCGCACTGGGTGGGCGGGCAGATGACGTCGTCCAGGCCCTGCAGCAGCAGGAACGGCGCGGTGAGACGGTCGGCGTGCGCGGCGGGTGAGCGTTCCGCGTAGCGTCCCGGGACTTCGGCGAGCGGTCCGACCAGGGTTTCCAGGTACTGCGACTCCAAGTCGTGGGTCTCTCCGTCGCCCCAGCCGGCCAGGTCGAGGATGGGGTAGAGGATCGTGCCGCACGCGTAGACGTCGGTGGTGGTGAGCGACGCGGCCGCGGTCCAGCCGCCCGCGCTGCCACCGCGGATGGCGAGCCGGTCGCGGTCGGCGCTGCCCTCGTCGGCGAGGGCGAGCGCGACCGCGGCGCAGTCCTCGACGTCGACCACGCCCCACTGCTCGCGCAGCCGGTTGCGGTACGCCCGGCCGTACCCGGTGGAGCCGCCGTAGTTGACCTCGGCGATCCCGATGCCGCGCGAGGTGAAGTAGGCGATGGCCAGGTCGAGGACGAGGGGCGCCCGGCCGGTGGGGCCGCCGTGCGCCCAGACGACGAACGGCGGCGGCTTGTCGGCGGGGGCCACGCAACCGGGGTTGTGGGGCGGGTAGATGTGCGCGTGGATCTCGTGTCCGGCGGGGCCGGTGAAGGTGCGGATCTGCGGCTCGGGGTAGTAGGCGGGGTCGACGGCGTCGTCGTGCTCGGCGCCGATGACCCGGGCCCGGCCCGTACAGATGTCGAGTTCGATCACCTCGTGCGCGCTGCGAGGGCTGGCGCCGACGGCGACCACCTGCTCGCCGTGCACCGCGAGCGTGGGCTCGAACTCCGTCCAGGGGCCCGCCGCATCGACGATCTCACCGGTCTCCGGATCCAGCACCCCGAGGGCGGTCGAGCCGCGACCGTGCACCACCGCGACGAGCCCGCCCGCCAGCGGGGCGAACCAGCGCAGGCCCGGCTTCCACAGCGGCCCGCCGAACTCCTCCTCGCGCGGGCACAGCGGTTCACCGTCGCGGTAGAGGTTCCACCAGCCGCTGCGGTCGCTCGCGTACAGCAGCCGTCCGTCGGCCGACCAGTCGACCTGCGCGATCGATTCCTGCGGTCCCCCGGCGGCGGTCCGCGGGACGCCGAGCGTGCCGTCGGTGCCGACATCCGCGACCAGCAGCTCCGTACCGTCCCACGGCATCCGCGGATGGTCCCAGGCGAGCCATGCCGCGCGCCGGCCGTCGGGCGAGATCCGCGCTCCGGTGACGAACCGGCGCCGGTCGTCGGTGAGTTCGCGTACGGCGTCGCGGTTCTCGGCCGCCGAGCCGTCCAGCGGGACGGCGGCCAGGACGCGCCGCACATCGGTGGGCCCCTCGCCGGTGAACTCCTCCAGCACGCACCACACTTCACCGCGCCCGAGCCGCAACTGCGGCTCCACCCAGCGCAGTCCACCGCCCACCGCAGACACGGGAGTCAACGGGACCGGCTCGCCACCCTCCTCGTACCGGTAGAGCCGCTGGTCGGCGAAGTGGACGAAGACGACGAGCGGCCGGCCGTCGACCACCGCGCCGGCCCACGGCCGTCCGCCGTACTCGACGACCCGGCTGCGCACGTTCCACGGCGCGGGCAGCACCGACTCCTCCCGGCCGCCCGCCCGTCTCCCGCCACCACCCTTCCAAGGAGGCGCTTCGCGCCCCACCTCCTCATTCCGCCGCCGCACGAGAGTGCGCCGCCCGCCCTCCGTGGGCCGCGGCTCGGTCCACCACGGCTCGTCGCCGACGAAGCCCACATACTCGGGGTGCCCGTCGTGCGTGGCGGCGAGGGCCGCGTCGATCGGCGAGGGCCAGGAACCGTAAGCCAGCGTCCGCACTGTCTCCCTCAACTCCCCTACGCCGTCCGCAGAAAGCGGTCGAGTACCCGGACGCCGAAGTGCAGCGCCTCGACCGGCACGCGCTCGTCGACGCCGTGGAACATGGCCCCGTAGTCGTAGCCGTCCGGCAGCTTCAACGGGGAGAAGCCGTAGCCGGTGATGCCGAGCCGCGAGAACTGCTTGGCGTCCGTGCCGCCGGGCATGCAGTACGGCACCACGTGCCCCTCGGGCGCGAACTCCGCTACGGCGGCACGCATACGGGCGTATGTCGGCGAGTCCACCGGCGACTGGAGGGCCACCTCGCGGTGGTGGAACTCCCACTCCACGTCGGGGCCGGTGAGCTCGTCGAGGGTGGCACGGAACTCGTCCTCGACGCCGGGAAGATACCGGCCGTCGACGTAGGCCACGGCCTCCCCCGGGATCACGTTGACCTTGTAACCGGCTTCCAGCATCGTCGGGTTGGCGCTGTTGCGGACGGTCGCCTCGACGAGCCTGGCCACCGGGCCCAGCTTCTCCAGCAGGCCGTCCACGTCGTCCAGGTCGGCCTCCAGGCCGTACAGCGCGGCGAGTTCGGTGAGGGCGGCGCGGACCGTCGGGGTCAGCCGCAGCGGCCACTCGTGGGCGCCGATGCGGGTCACGGCGGCAGCGAGGCGGGTCACCGCGTTCTCCCGGTTGGGCCGGGAGCCGTGCGCGGCCCTCCCGCGTGCGGTGAGCTTGACCCAGCCGGTGCCGCGCTCCCCCGCCGCGATGGGGTAGATCTGCCGCCCGCCTCCGTCATGGACGGTGAACGCGCCGGCCTCGCCGATGCCCTCGGTGCAGCCCTCGAAGAGCCCCGCATGCCGGTCGGCGAGGAATCCGGAGCCGTCTTCGGCGCTCGCCTCCTCGTCGGCGGTGAACGCGATCACGACGTCCCGCCGGGGCCGTACGCCCTCCCGGGCCCAGGCCCGGACGACGGCCAGGATCATCGCGTCCATGTTCTTCATGTCGACCGCGCCCCGCCCCCACACCACCCCGTCGCGGATCTCCCCGGAGAAGGGGTGCACGCTCCACTCGGCGGCCTGCGCGGGCACCACGTCGAGATGACCGTGCACGAGCAGCGCGTCGGCCGACGGGTCGGTGCCCTCGATGCGGGCGACGACGTTCGTACGGCCCTCGGTGCGCTCCACCAGGGTGGGCTCCAGGCCCGCCTCGGCGAGCCGCGCGGCGGCGTACTCGGCGGCGGGGCGCTCCTGGCAGTCGCCGCCGCCACGGTTGGTCGTGTCGATGCGGATGAGGTCGGAGGTGAACGTCACGACCTCCTCCAGTGCCTGCTGGTCAGCCATACTGCTCCTCCACCGCGGCCGAGGCGATCGTGGTCACTGCCTTGAAGGTACGGATTCCCTCGTACATGCGCTCGCTGGTGTACGCCACCTTTCGCTCGCCGATCCGTTCGACACCGGGGACGACGGTGGCGGCCATCGCGAGATGCTCGGCGTCGAACTCGACGGCGACGGTGAACGGTCCGTCGCTCACCGGCTCCTGACGGCCCGCCAGCGCGGCCGCCTCCTTGGCGGCGGCCCGGATGTCGGCGGCGGTCCTGGCCGGCGTACGGCACACGGCCGCGTACCGCGAGACATGGTCCTTGACGGCGACCTTCAGCGCCTCGGGCGCGTACCCGAGCGCGTCCTCGCAGGCCACGTCGTCGCCGGTGACGAGCACGACGGGCACGCCGTACTCGGCGACGACGTGCGCGTTCAGCAGCCCCTCGCTCGCTCGTACGTCGTTCAGCCACACCCCGGTGATGGAGTTGGCGAGGTAGGTGTGCGCGAGGACGCCCTCCATGCCGGCGCCCGCGTGGTAGCCGACGAAGGCGATGCCGTCCACGTCGCCGTGCTGCACGCCCTCGACCATGGACAGCGCCTTGTGCCGGCCGGTGAGCATCTCGGCCCGCTCGTCGAGCCGTTCGAGCAGCAGATTGCGCATGGTCCAGTGGGCCTCGTTGATGACGACCTCGTCGGCGCCGCCCTCGAAGAATCCCAGCACCGCGGCATTGACGTCCGAGGTGAACATCCCCCGGCACCGCTCCCACTGCGGCGTCCCGGGCAGCACGTCGGCCGGCCAGGTCACGCCGGTGGCGCCCTCCATGTCGGCGCTGATGAGAATTTTCACGCGGGCCCGTCCCCTCGCTGCTCACAGGCTTGTCGTCCGGCTGGTGACAGCAGTGTGCGCCGGCACGCGGCGGTGACGGGGATCTTCATGCTCCTTCACGTTACGCGTCGGCCGGGGAACTGCCTACGAGGTCGCCACGGGGCGGTCGGGGGCGGGTCAACGTGACCACGTCGCCCACCCGCACCGTCCCTGCCTCCAGCACCTCCAGGTACACGCCGAGGCAGGAGAGCCGCCCCAGATCGAACACCGGTATGCGGTGCTCCCGGGCAACCGCGCGCATGATGCCGGGATCCGGCGGCAGTTCGTCATGGCCGAGGGTGGGGACCACGCAGCGAGGTGTGGGCACCACGACCCGGAAAAGCGCCTCGCCCACACGCAGGCACGATCCCGGCCAGGCGTCTTCCGGGAAGCCCGGTCCCTCGTTGGTGTCCACGACCAGGTTGGGCCGGAAGCGGCGCGCGTCGTAGTCCCCGGCGGGATACACGGTTCGCATGCGGGCCAGGGCCGCCGTGGTGACGAGATGGACCTGCCCGAAGTCGAAGAAGGTGCCGGGGGCGACGCTGCCCGTCGTGATGCTCTGCCCTGTGGCATCGACGGAGGCCGCCTCCCGCACAGCCTCCGGGACACCGCCTTCGTACTCCGGCACAGCGCGCTCGAGCCTGCCCTGCTCCGGCACGTCGGCCGACACGAACACCTGGCGGCCCAGCAGCTCGGACAGCCGTACGTCCAGATCAGGATCCTCCACCGGAAGGGCAGTGCCGTCCGGCAGCACGACCCGGACCACGCCGGAATCGTCCAGGCGGCTCCGGCAGCGCAGCAACGCCCCCCACTTGCGCGGATGCTTGGCGCTGCCCACGGCGCGCGTCTCGTCGAGCACGGCGTACATCCGGTCGCCGGACATTCCGCGTTCCGTGACCGACACGGCGGTCACGGCCTCCCCCAGCATCGACTTCACCGGATACCGGTGCAACGCCGTCACAGTCCCCATAGATCGATTATGGCTGCGTACTCCCGTCGGTGCCCGGTCCGAAGGTGCTCTCGATCCAGTGGGCGTCGGTCAGATACCGGCGGTCGTGGCCGTCGGCGACGTGCCTCGCGAAGGCCGGATTACCTGCTGCCGCCTCGGCGTACATCCACTCCACCAGCGCTCGCAGGCGCGCCGCCGCGACGGCCGGGAACGCGGCCCGCTCCTCGTCCGACAAGCCGTACGCGTCGGCGAAGAGCGTCAGCCGACGGCGGGCTTCGGGGACCGGCAGCGTGAGCTCGACCTCGTCCGGCGCGTACAGGGGCACGAAGCGGTACGCGGTGTAGACCGCGTCCCACAGGCGGGGGCCGGGGTGAGCGGTGTCGAAGTCGAAGAAGGCGACCGGAAGTTGATCCCGGAACACCGTGTTGTACGTGGCCGCGTCGCCATGCAAGATCACTTCCGCCGGTTCGCGCGCCGGGAACAGCCACCCGTCACCCGGCTGTCGCACGAAGCTCACCGAGGCATCGTGCAGAGCGCGCAGCAGGCGCGCCGCGGCGACCAACGACGCGTCACTGCGCACCTGCGGTGCGCCGAAATCGTGCCCCACCTCGCCGGGCAGGAACTCGACGACCTCCTCTTCGCCGTCCTCGCTCAGCCCGCAGGGTCGCGGCGCACCGGTGAACCCCACCTCGGCCAGATGAGCCAGGAACCGCTGCACGGTGGCGCTCCACGGACCCGCGGGACGTCTGACTCGATCCCCTTCTCGGACGACCTGGTTCACTCCGCCGGCCAACAGTTCGCGATCTTCCACCGGGGCACCATACCCAGGGCCGCCGGGCCGCGCAGCCAACTCCAGTAGCAGAAAAGGTAGTTGCCCAGCAGCTGTCGGTCATGGACGATCTCGGACCGTGATGACGAACAACAGCCAAGGACACTCCGCCACCGGTCAGGACCGACCGTCGGCCCGCCCGCTCGCCCTGATCACCGGCGTGGGGCGCACCGTCGGCATCGGCGCGGGCATCGCCCGCCGGCTGTCCGCCTCCGGTTGGGACATCGCCTTCACCTACTGGGCTCCCTACGACGAGCGCATGACCTGGGGCCCCGAACCCGGCGCGACCGGTGCGATCACCGACGCCCTCACGGAACACGGCGCCGCCACCACGGCCATCGAGGCGGACCTTGCCGACCCGGACGCTCCGGCCCGCGTCTTCGACGAGGTCGAACGCAGCATGGGCAGCGTCACCGCCCTGGTGATGTGCCACTGCGAGTCGGTCGCCTCCGGCCTGCTCGACACCACCGTCGAAAGCTTCGACCGGCACTTCACGGTCAATGCGCGCGCCACCTGGCTGCTGATCCGCGAGTACGGCCGGCGGTTCGCCGCCGCCCCGGGCAGCGGCCGGATCATCAGCCTCACCAGCGACCACACCGTGGGCAACCTCCCCTACGGCGCCAGCAAGGGCGCCCTGGACCGGATCACCCTGGCCGCCGCACATGAATTCGCCGACCTCGGCGTCACCGCCAACGTGATCAACCCGGGGCCGGTGGACACCGGCTGGATGACCGACGAAGGGCGCGCGTTCGTGCTCCGCCAGACGCCGCCGGGCCGCCTCGGAACCCCGCAGGACACCGCCCACCTCGTCGACTTCCTCTGCTCGCCACAGGGCCAGTGGATCAACGGCCAACTCCTGATGAGCAACGGCGGATTCGCCTAGCCCTGCAGCACCTTGGTGAACATGGACGCAGCAGAGGCATCAATGACCTGAATGTCCCCTACCTCCCTGTTGTATGGATTCACGTACGACAGGGAGTGAAGGCACATGGCCGACGACATCAAGGAGGCGGGCCCACCGCCGTCCGCCGGCTTGAAATCCAACGCGATCGGGTTCGTCGACGCGCTCGTCATCGGGCTCAACTCCACCTCCCCGGCGTACTCGGTCGCGGCGGTCATCGGCCCGGTCGTGCCACTGGTGGGGATCTACGCCCCCGGCGTGATGCTCGCGTCGTTCGTGCCCATGCTGCTGATCGCCTCGGCCTTCTACTACCTCAACAAGGCCGACCAGGACTGCGGCACCACCTTCTCCTGGGTCACCCGGGCCATGGGGCCGTGGGCCGGGTGGCTCGGCGGCTGGGCCATCACGATGACCGGGGTGCTGGTCGTCGGGTCGTTGGCGGATGTCGCCGTGACCTTCGCCCTGATCGCCTTCGGCCTCGACAGCTGGGCCGACAACGACGCCGTACGCCGACTGCTCACGGTGCTGCTCATCCTGCTGATGACAGCCGTCTGCGTCATCGGCACCGAGGTGTCGGCCAAAGTGCAGAACGCCCTGATCATCGCCCAGGTCGTCTGCCTGCTCGCCTTCGCCGTGGTGGCGCTGTACCGGGTCTACGCCGACACCGGCACGCTCGACTCCATCGAACCGTCGCTCCGCTGGCTGGACCCCTTCGGAGCCGGAGGTGCCGCGCTGACGGGGGCCCTGCTGCTGGGCGTGTTCATCTACTGGGGCTGGGAGTCGGCGGTCAATCTCACCGAGGAGACCGAGGACTCCGCCACCGCTCCCGGCAGGGCGGCCGTGTGGTCGACGGTCATTTTGCTGGTGACCTACGTGGCGGTGGGTTTCGCGGTGGTCGCCTACGCCGGAACGGCCTATCTGGCCGAGAACGCAGCGGAGGAGGAGTTCATCTTCGCCCTGCTCGCCGAAGAGGCCATGGGCGGCTGGGACTGGGTGGTCCTGCTCGCGGTCTCCACGTCCGCGCTGGCGTCGACACAGACGACGATCATCCCGGCGTCCCGCACGGCACTGTCCATGGCACGCCGTCATGCGCTGCCCAAGCATTTCGCCCGGATCCATCCGCGACTGCGCACACCCGACGTGAGCACGTGGTGGGTCGCCGCCATCGCCATCGCCTGGTACCTCGTCGTCAACGAGATCAGCGCCAACGCGCTGTTCGACTCGCTCACCGCGCTCTCGCTGCTGATCGCGTTCTACTACGCGCTCACCGGTGTCGCCTGCGCCGTGTACTACCGCCGCCAACTGACCACAAGCGTCCGCCACTTCGTCCTCATCGGCCTCGGCCCGCTAGTCGGCGCCGGGCTGCTGGCATGGCTGCTGGTGGAGTCGGTCATCGACATGTCCGACCCCGCCAACTCCTACAGCGGCGACTCGTGGTTCGGGCTCGGCCCCCCGCTCGTCATCGGCATCGGCATCACCGCCACGGGCGTGGTCCTCATGCTCGTGTGGCGGCTGGTGGCTCCCGCGTTCTGGTCGGAACGCCCCGGTGTGGTCGACCCCGCCCTCGTCGACGGCGAGACGTCGGGAAGTGGCGGGGAATCAGGAAGCGGACCCGACGTGCGCTGAGCATCGCCGTCGAGATGCCGGCAGCATTCGCCGAGCTGTCACGGTGGGCGGAGCCGGCCGCCGTACTGGACGGTGGGACCCGGCCCGACGACCTCCACGCGCGCGTGCCGCAGGCCGTACGGGACGGGACGGACCCTCGGCCGACAGACGCCGTACTGGTCGTGCGCACCTGGCCCCCGCGGCCGTCGGCGCCACCGACGCCGTACGCCGCTCCACGCCCCTCCAGTGAGCGGTAGCCGTGGACGCCGCCTCCGCCGAAGCCGGCGACCTCTCCGACGGCGTACAGCCCGGAGACCGGCGTACCTGAGGCGATCAACGGCCCCGCGCCCGCGTCCAGGACCTTGTGGGCCGAGGCGGTGCGGCTGAGGGGGTCGCCGGGGTAGGCGAGCGCGTTGCGGATGCCCATGACCTGGACGTCCTTGGTGTAGGGGTCCGGACCGTCGCCTGCGCGAGGGGGCCACGGAGTCGCCAGCTGCTGCAACTGTGAACTTCCCTGTCCCGGACGGGCGTTGACCTCAGGCGGCCCGATGTATGCGATCCACCAGGATGTCGATCACCAACGGCATCCGCGGCCCATACCCCAGCAACACCCCGTCCTCCAGGTCCACCACCCGCCGGTCCATCCCCGCCGGCGTCTGACCGATCCCGGGTATGTCGACCAGCCCGTCGATGCCGCCGACCGACTCCAGCCCCTTGGTCATCATCAGGATCACATCCGGCCGCGCCCGCACCAGGGCCTCACTCGTGATCGGCGTGAACGGCTTGTCCAGCCCGGCCTCCTTGCCCGCGTCCACCGCCCCCGCAGCCTCGATCAGCGAGTCGGCGCCCGAGCCCTTGCCGCCGATCAGATAGACGGCCGCGCTGCCGCGCATGTACAGGAAGGCGACCCTGGGCTTGCCGCCCTTGGGCACGGCGGCGCGGGCCGCGGCGAGTTCGTCGCTCATGCGCTCGTTGAGAGCCTTGCCCGCGTCGGGGACACCGAGCGCCTCGGCGATGCGGGTGGTGCGCCTGGGGACGTCGGCGAGTTCGGTGGCCGGATCGAGTACGACGACGGGGACGCCGGCATCGCGGATCTGGTCGATGGCCTCCGAGGGGCCGGTGTCGGTGTCGGCCAGCACGACCGTCGGCCGCAGCGAGAGCACGCTCTCCGCGCTCACGTCGTGCGCCTTGGTGACCTGCGGGAGTTTCTTCGCCTCCGCGAAGGTGGCGGTGATGTCGCGGCCGACGACACGGTCACCGAGACCCAACGTGAACACGATCTCCGCGACACCCCCGTTGAGCGGCAGGATGCGCGAGGCGTCCTTCACCTTCACCTCACGCCCGTCGGAGGAGTCGACGGTGACCGGCAACTTCGGAGTCGGCGGCTCGCCTTCGAGGGGGACGAGGGTGTTCTTCGCGAGCTGCTTCTCGGCAGCGGCCGCGCGTTCGCCCGCGGAGGCGGGTGACGCGTCCGCCGTCGAGGAGCCGCCACCCCCGCCGCCGCAGGCACCCGTCAGCAACGCGAGGGCCAGAGCAAGGGGCATGAGGGCTCGGCGGGCCCGTGGCCCGGGGTGGGGTCTTCCCGTCAACAGGTGGGGTCTTCCGGTCATTCGCATCGCTCGGCCCTCCGGTCTCTCGTCTCGCACCCAGTTGATCAATAGCTTAGGTTAGGTTTACCTTATTAACTCCTGGTGGGGGTGCGACGTGAAATCGCCATGTGGCCTGCGCGGCAGGCGAGTTGACCGTACGACCGTGCTGGCGGCCTCGGCCGCCGCCGTCCTCCTGGCGCTTCCGGCCGCCTCGCCGGCAGCCGCGGCGGGCGCCTCGGCAACGGGCCCGGAGGGCCAGAAACTCACGGTCTCCAAGCCCTCGGGCCTCAAGCCGGCGGGCGAGACGGTCACCGTGTCCGGCACCGGCTACAACACCGAGAAGGGCATCTACGTCGCCTTCTGCGTGGACAACGGCGCCGGCAAGACCCCCACTCCCTGTGT
This sequence comes from Streptomyces sp. T12, assembly GCF_028736035.1. Lineage (NCBI taxonomy): Bacteria > Bacillati > Actinomycetota > Actinomycetes > Kitasatosporales > Streptomycetaceae > Streptomyces > Streptomyces sp. T12. Next base: position 8,984,201 of record NZ_CP117866.1, on the reverse strand, counting down.
GGGCGGAGTGGACATGTCCGGCGAGTCCGGGGCGTCCGCGTGGATCTCCTCCAACCCGCCCTCGTACGGCGAGGGGTTGGCGACACCGTACGAAGGCAGCGGCCACAAGGGCTCGTTCGGCGTGCGACTCAAGGTCCGCGTCAAGGACGCGAACACCGACTGCACCAAGTCCGGCGTGAAATGCGCCGTCATCACCCGCAACGACCACACCCGGGGCGGCGACCAGAGCCAGACCGTTCGGATCCCGGTGACCTTCGGCGCCACCGGCGGCACCGGCGGCAGCTCGCCCAGCGGCGACGGCGCCACGGCGAGTCCGACCGCGACGGCCAGTGCGGGCGCGACCGGCGGTGGCGGTACGGGCAGTTCGAGCGACGGCGCCGCCGACGAGACCTCCGACGGCCCGCTCGCCCGCACCGGTTCCGTGGCCCTGACGGCCGGCGTGACCGCGGCGGCCCTGGTCGCGGCCGGCACCGGAACCTGGCTCTGGGCACGCAGGCGCCGCGCGGCGAACGCGGAGTGACCCCCACTCGACTCACCCTCCGAAAGGAGACTTGGAGATGACCAAGAGACCCGGCGCCGCCGCCGTGACGGGCGGCGCGCTGCTCACGCTGCTGTGTCCGGGCGGCGCGGCCGCGCAGGACGGGGACGCGTTCGCGCGCGAGGTGTCCGGCGGCTACGCGAGCTGGAACCTCGCATCCGCCGAGTTCGACGACCAGGGCATCTCTCTCGGCGTGGCCGAGCCCGCCGTACGGGGATCCGCGGACCGCGCCTGGTTCCCGACGACCGGCGGCGGCGCCGACCCCGAAACCGGCGACGCGGACGTCGAGTTGGGCGGCTCGGCCCTGCTGACCTCCTCCACCGGCCCACGCCCCCTGCCCCTCGGCGGGCTCCGGCTGCGGCTCGACGGCGACGCGGGCACCCTCCACGCGCGTACGGCCGTCGACGGCCGGGCCCGCGAACTCACCCTGGCCGACGTGAAGTCCGGCGCCGAGCCCGTCGTACGGACGAGTGGGGTGACCTGGACCGGGCTGCAGGCGTCACTCACGCAGGACGGAGCGGCGCTGCTGTCCGAGTGGAGCGGAGCGGAATTCGCGGCGGGGGACGCGTACGGGGTGCTGGACCTGACGGTGGGGACCGGTGGCGACACGACCGAAGCCGCGCCGGAGGAGAAACCGGCGACGCTCCCCCCACAGGCCACGGCCCCGTCCGCCACCGTCACCCGCACCACCCTCACCCCCGGCGTCGAACAGCAGGTCAGTGGCGCGGGGTTCGAGCCCGGCGAGGTCGTGCTCGTCGCGATCGACCAGGACACCCGGTACCAGGCGGTGGCCGACGAGGCGGGACGGATCTCCCGGACGTTCCCGGTGTACGCGACGGCCACCGAGGGCGCGCACACCGTCGAGCTCGCCACGGTGACCGGGGAACGCAGGGCTGTCGCGGACTTCGGCGTGCGGGCGCCGACGTAGGACATCCGTCGGGACGGGACGAGGAGCGGGCGCATCCAGTCGGACGGTCCGCTCTCCGGCATGCCCAAATCCCTTGTGATTCAGGGGCGTTGATGCTCTTTGCCGCCCGTTGACAATCCAACGGGAACGGCACTTAGGTTTGCCTTACTTAACTCACGAGGAGAGCTCACCATGAGATCCGTTCCCTCCCCCCGTACCGCCGCCCGCGCCGCCCTCGCCGTAGCCGCCTCCGCCGCCCTGACCCTGGGCCTGGCCACGTCGGCCTCCGCCGCCACCTCGGCCCGCACGGTCACCGACGGCGGCGCGACGTACAACCTGTCGCTGACCTCGCCCGCCACGGCCGCCGCCGCGGGCCAGGTCATCACCGTCTCCGGCTCCGGCTACAACACCGGTCAGGGCATCTACGTCAGCCTGTGCGTGGTCGACGGGGCGCAGGGCGCCAACAAGCCCACCCCGTGTCTGGGCGGCCAGGACGAGGACGGCTCCACCGGTGCCTCGCACTGGGTCAACAACACCTTCGGCGGCATGTTCGCCAACAGCTCCAAGTTCGGCACGGGCGGCACCTTCAGCGTGCAGATCTACGTCAAGGCCACCCTCGGCGACGGCAGCGTCTGCGGCCAGGACGTCGAGTGCGCCGTGGTGACGCGCGCGGACCACTTCGACAGCGAGGACCGCAAGTACGACGTCCACGTCCCGATCACCTTCCAGTAGGCGCCCGTCAGGCCGGGCCCCACACGGGGGCCCGGCCCTCGGTATCCCCGGGGTGCCGGGCGCACCCGACCAGTGAGGACCCATGAGGACCCATGAGGACCCACCATGACTGACGAACCCAGACCGGCGGACGGAGCCGGACCCCGGTCCCGGCGCTCCACGGCGCTCCTCGGCGCCGTCGCGCTCGTGGCCACCGCCGTCGCGCTCGGCTCCGCCGCGCAGGCCTCCGACACACCGAGGACGGCCCTCGGCAAGGACGGCCAGAAGCTCACCGTCTCCGCCTCCGCCGACCTCGACCCCGACGGCGAGACGCTCCGCGTCACCGGCTCCGGCTACGACGCGGCCAAGGCCATCTACGTCGCCCTGTGCAAGGACAACGGCGACAACCGCGTCCCCACGCCGTGCCTCGGCGGCGCTGACGAGACCGGCACCGGCAGTTCCTCGCAGTGGATCGTCCCCGAGGGCGACGAGTACGCGGGCGACCTGGCCGTGCAGTGGGGCGAGGGCGGCACGTTCGACGTCGGGATCGACGTCAAGGCCAAGGACAGCAGCCTCGACTGCACCAAGGTCAGCTGCTCGGTCGTCACCCGCGTCGACCACCGCAACCCCGGCGACCGCTCCCAGGACGTCCGCATCCCGGTCACCTTCGAGGGCCAGGACCCCGGCGACGGGGACGACGGCGGCGACGGCGTGGACGTACCGCCGGGCACCGTCAGCTACGCGCAGGCCGCCGAGTTCACCACCGCGGGCCGCCCGCTGGACCTGCTGCTGCACCCCGACTCCGGGAAGCTGTACGTCGGTTCGGACAACATCCCCGACACCGCGGACGTCGCCGAGCAGGGCCTGTACGCCCTCGACCCGAAGGACGGCACACTCCTCGGCCACGTCCAGCAGGCTCCCGGCGCCACCGGCGCGCTCGCGGCCCGCGTGGTCCGCTGGATCGCCGCCCCGCTGGCCGGCGACGGCGTCGTCTTCCACTACCCGCTGCGCGGCATAGGCACCGCGAAGGACGGCGACACGGCCGCGAAGGGCGTGTGGCTGGGCGGCGGCGCGGTCACCGGCGTCGGTCCCGGCACCGACGCGTCCACCACGCTGGTCGCCCAGGGAGCCGTCCTGTCCGAGGTCGAGACCGCCACCGGCACGGTCAAGAGGACCGCCACGCTGGAAGGCGGCGGCATCCTCGGCGTGGACGCCGCGCGCGGCACCGCCTGGTCGGCGGACACCGCGGGCGGAAAGCTGTACCGCGTCGAGACCGGCTCCCTCACCGTCACCGCCACCGCCGAACTCCCGGCGGCCTCCGTCCACTTCGTCGAGACGGACCCGGCGACCGGCAACGTCTGGGTGGGCAGCACCTACGACGTGCTCGTCTTCGACAAGGACGGCAAGCAGCTGGCCAAGCTGACCGGCAAGGACCGGGCCACGGCCATGGCCTTCGACACGGCCACCGGCGAGGCCTTCGTCCTGCGCGAGGACTGGGGCACCGCCCAGGACGGCGCGGACAACGTCGGCGCCCTGGAGGTCTACGACAGCGCCACGGCCGAGCGGGCGGCCGAGCCCCTCGCCCTGCCCGGCAGCCGCGCCGGCGCCTACGCGGGCGTCGCCGTCACCCCCGGCGCCACGTCCGTCTACGTCACCGACCAGGCCGAGAGCAAGGTCGTCAAGCTCGACCGCCGCGTCTCCCCCAAGGTCGTCCAGTCCCCCACGGACCAGTCCGTAGCACCCGGCGACAAGGTCACCCTCGTCGCCGCCGCCGAGGGCACCCCGGAGCCGACCGTGCGCTGGCAGGTCAGCGCCGACAGCGGCCAGACCTGGTCGACGGTCGACGGCGCGACCCAGAACGCGTACTCCTTCACCGCGAAGGCGACCCAGGACGGGTACCGGTACCGCGCCGAGTTCACGAACTCCCCGGGGACGACGCGCACATCGCCGATCGCTCTGACGGTCAAGGAAGCGGGCGACGGGAACGGGAACGGCGACGAAACCCCGGACACCCCCGGCCAACCCTCCGGCTCCAAAACCGTCACCGGCCCGAACGGCCAGAAACTCACCGTCACCCCGGTCAACAACCTCGCCACCGAGAACCAGACCGTGAAGGTCACCGGCACCGGCTACGACGCGAAGAAGGGCATCTATGTCGCCCTCTGCGTCGACAACGGCGACGGCGAGTTGCCCACGCCGTGCATCGGCGGCGTCGACATGACCGGCGGTTCGCACTCCTCCGCGTGGATCTCCTCCAACCCGCCCGACTACGGCGAGGAGTTGGCGATCCCGTACGGCGCGGGCGGCACCTTCGAGGTCGAGCTGACCGCGGACGCCAAGGACGAGTACACCGACTGCTTCAAGGCCACGTGCGTCCTGGCCACCCGGGGCGACCACACCCTGTCCGGCGACCGCTCGCAGGACGTCAAGGTCCCGGTCAGCTTCGTCGGGCAGGACCCGGTGGACACGGACGACGACGGCGGCAGCGGCGGTACCGGCACGACGGGCGGTGGCACCGGAGGCACGGACAGCGCCTCCACCACGGGCGGATCCGACGGCACCGGCACCTCCACCGCGGGCGGCAGCCTCGCCTCGACCGGCGTCACGGTGCTCTCCGTCGGCGCGCTCGCCGCCATGCTGCTCGTCGCGGGCTGGGCGGCGTACCGCAAGGGCCGTAACGCCAACTGATCGACGGTTGGGGCGAGTTCACTCTCCGGCGCGCACGGACGCGCCGGAGGTCAGCCGTCATCAGGCCGTACGGCCCGCCATCACCCACTTGGACGGCAGCTCGATCCGAGTCCCGTCGGGCGCGTACTCCGTGGTGATCAGCGGCAGTTCACCGCTCGCGAGGACGGTCAGCCCGGCCGCGCGCAGATACTCCGGCACCGCGGCGTCGGCCACCTCGCCGGGGGCGATGCCGTGCCGGAGGATCGGCGCGAGCTTGGGCGGTGGTCCCGCCGGGTTCTGGGCGAGGCCCATGAGGACGGGCTTGGCGGACTCGGAGAGTTCGACGAGGAAGGCCCGGCCCCGCTCGCCGACCAGCGTGGCGATGGCGTTCACCATGGGCTGCCGGTCGTCGGGCTCGGCCTGGTGCAGCACGCCCCGCATGTAGACGTTGACGTCGCCGAGTTCCGCGTGCAGCGTCTCGGCCTCGGTCTTCTCCACGGCGTCGAACAGCCGGTACGTCGCCTGCCCGGCGGGGTCTGCCTGCCGGGCGTGGTCGAGGGCCGCGGCGGACAGGTCCGCGCCGAGGACGCGCCGGAAGCGGTCGGCGAGGAAACGGGTCTGGGTGCCGTTGCCGCAGCCGAGGTCCACCATCGGCAGTCCGGGATCGGCCAGGTGCGCCTCGAAGAGGGCCAGGTGAGGGCCGGCGGTCAAGGCCGGCTCCGCGTCCCAGAACACCGCCCCCTGTTCGTCGGGGGCTTCACTCCAGAAGCCCTCCCAGGCCTCCCGGTATCGACTGGTCACGCTCATGCCCAACTCCCCAGGGTGCGACGCCGACCCGTCGTCAAGTGACGGGCGAGTACGGTTTATCGCGGCCGGGTCACGGCTACAAGCGCGTGGCGCATTCCTTCACTCCGCATTCGAGAGCGGTACGCCGTCGTACGCCCCTCGGGGCACAAGGGATCAGCGTCGCGGGAGCGTGAGTTCGAACCAGACGGTCTTTCCGGCGCTCGTACGGCTCGTGCCCCACTCGCGCGCGAGCGTGCTCACCACACGCAGCCCACGCCCGGACTCGTCGCCCGGACCGGCGTTGAGCAGCGTCGGCAGATCGTGATCGTCGTCGTCCACCTCGCACAGCAGCGTGTCACCGCGGACGAGGCGCAGTACGACGGGACGGCTGTGGGAGTGCCGTACGGCGTTGGTGACGAGCTCGCTGACCAGCAGTTCCGTGGTGTGGACGAGGCGGGGCAGGCCCCACTCGTGCAGCTGCTCACGGACGACGGCGCGGGCCCGGCCGACCTGTCTCGGGTGGAGGTCGATCCGCCACTCGGCGACGTCGTCCGGCTCGATGCCGTTGAGGCGGGCCATCAGCAGGGCGACGTCGTCCTTGCGGCCGCCTCGTGTGTTGAGTGCGCGGATGATCGTGTCGCAGGCGTCGTCCATGGACGCGGCCGGGTGGGCGGCGGACTCGCACAGGGTCGCGAGACCGACGCCGATGTCCTCGCCGCGCACCTCGACCAGCCCGTCGGTGCACATCACGATCCGGTCGCCGGGCTCCACGCGCACGCGTACCGCCTCGAAGGGCACCCCGCCGACGCCGATCGGCGCACCCGTGGGCAGGTCGAGCAGCTCGCTGCGCCCGTCGTCGGCACGGACCAGGACGGGCGGGATGTGACCGGCGTTGGCGATCTGCAGTTCGCTCGCGATCGGGTCGTAGACGGCGTACAGGCAGGTCGCGAGGTAGGTGTCGCCGAGGCGCTGGGCGAGGTCGTCGAGGTTGCGCAGCAGCTGGGCGGGCGGCAGGTCGAGGGCGGCCATGGTCTGTACGGCCGTCCGCAACTGCCCCATCATCGCGGCCGAGTTGAGGCCGTGGCCCATCACGTCCCCGACGACGAGAGCGGTGCGGGCGCCGGGCAGCTTGACGGAGTCGAACCAGTCGCCGCCGACCCGTCCGAGCAGGGTGCCGGGCAGATAGCGGGTGGCGATGTCGCAGCCCGCCATGCGCGGCGGGATGTGCGGCAGCATGCTGTCCTGGAGGGTCTCGGCGACGCTCTCCTGGTACGTGTACATGCGCGCGTTGTCGAGGACGAGGCCCGCGCGGGCGGCGAGTTCGGCGCCGGTGACCCGGTCCATGTCGTTGAACTCGACGCGCTCCGGGTGCCGCAGCAGGATCATGAAACCGAGGACGACATTGCGTGCCTTCAGGGGCACCACCAGCATCGAACGGCCGGTGATGAGCGGCCGGATGTCGCGCTTTTCGAACTGCGAGGCGATCGCGTGGCCCATCTGCTCGCTGATGCGCGGCACGAGGACCGGCTCACCGCTGGTCATGCACTGGAAGAACGGCGTGTGCGCGGGAAACGGCATGGCCTCGCCGACCGGCACGACGTCGTCCCAGCGGCCGGGTTCGTCGGTGTGCTCGACGGCGACCCGGTGCCACATGGTGGTCGTGTCCGGCACGCCCTCGGCGAATCCCTCGCCGGCGACGACCTGTTCACGCAGATAGGTACCGGCGACATCGGTGAAGCGCGGCACGACGGCCTTGCTGACCTCGATGATGGTCCGGGCCAGGTCGAGGGAGGTGCCGATGCGGCCGCTGACCTCGTTGAGAAACTCCAGGCGTTCGCGTACGGCGGTGTACTCGAGGTCCTCGACCTCGTCGGCGTATTCCTGCGGTAACGGCAGGCCTTCAGCGGCGGCCCGGGCGGCCCGCTCCCGGCGGGCCCTGCGCTCCACGCGCCGGGGCACGCCCCAGTCGGGGGTGACGGGCACCCGGTCGTTCTGGCTGAACTCCAGTACCGGATAGCCGAGTTCGAGGATCTGCCCGACGATGCGGGCGCCCTCCTCGACGCTCATGCTGGGCAGGATCTCGGGGAGGCGGCGGGCGAGTTCCTCGGCGCCGGGGAAGTCGGTGTGCAGAGCGAAGCCGGGTGCGACGCGCTCGAAGCCGGTGTGCTCGTCGGGCTCGCTGCCCTGCTGGAGTGCGCCCACATCGGCGCCGAGCACCAGCAGCCGCTCCGGTCCGGGCCCCACCAACGGGTAGGCCCACCACAGGACGTCGACGCGGTCGCGCTCGGGCACGGTGAGGCGGGCGCGGCCCGCGGCAGGGTAGAACAGCCGCCCGTCCAGGGACGATTCGAGATCGTGACCGAAGCCGTCGTACGCCGCGTACGCCCCGTACGGCGTGAGGTCGTCCTCCTCGGGCAGCGCTCCGGAGACGGGCAGCAGATCGACGGCCGGGCGTCCGATCGCCTCCTCCTTGGCGGCGCCGAACAGGCGGCGTGCGCCGGAGCTCCAGTGGGAGACGAGGCCCTCGCGGTCCACCACGACGACGGCCAGCGGGACGCGGCCGGCCGCGGCGTGTTCCGTCACCGCGCCGTCCCTCTCGGTGCCACGGTCCATCGCCCAGGCCCTCTCTCCCCACAGCTCCGCAAGATCTGTGCCGCCTACTCCACCGTACGGCTGTCGGCGGTGGTGATGTGCGGCAACACGGGAATTGGTGTGACGGGATCGCAGCCGCGCATGACGGGGCCGGGGGGCCCGTCCGCGCGGCGTCCCCGCAGGACAGCACGGGTGCCGGTCGTCGGCTCAGTCGTCGTGACCGAGCTGAAGGTCGCGTTCCGTTCGGTCTCCGCCGGCGACTTGGAGCACGGTGGCGACCGGCGGGTAACCCGCGGCGATGACGGTGTACTCGCCGGAGGACAGGTCGACGAACCGGAAGGTTCCGTCCGGTCCGGTGGTGAGCGTGTCCCTGACGTTGCCGGCCGGGTCGAGCAGCGTCACGCGCGCGTCCTCGACGGGCCGCCCACCGCCCGCCCGCACGGTGCCGCGCAGTGTGGCGCCGCCGGCGAGTTCGATGTCCTGGCGGGTCTCACGGGCCACCTGGACGGTGACGGGAACGGCGGTCGGACGGAACGCGGGCGAGCTCGCCGCGAGGGTGTACTGGCCGGCCACCAACTCGGTGATGACATAGCCGCCGTCGCAGCCGCTGCGGGTCGTGGCGACGACGTCGCCGTGCACGTCGGTGAGTGTGACGGTGGCGTCCACGGGCGTGCCGTCCGGGGTGCGCACGCTCCCGGCTAGGCGTCCGGCGCCGCCGAGGACGATGTCCACCTCGACGGGGTACTCGCCGACGGTCACGGAGACGGCCTGCGGCTGGTGGCCGCCCGCCGCGGCGATCAGCACGTACGCCCCCGGGCCCGGCGTCGCCAGCCCGTACCGCCCGTCCTCGCCGCTCGCGCCGCGCCCGACCTGCTGCCCGGCGACGTCGATGAGCGTGAGCGCCGCGCGCGGTACGCCCGTTGCGTCCGGGTGCTGAACCGTGCCGCAGACGGGGACCCCGGCGGCGTACGGCGAACGGGCCGACGGGATCTGGCCATCCACGGGCGCCGTGTCCGTCTCCGGGGCCGGGGCGTTGTGGGACACCAGGGGCTTCTCCTTGAGGAAGAAGGCGATGAGCAGACCGAGCACGAGCACCGGCACGAGGTAGAGGAAGATCCTCGGCATGGCGTCGGCGTAGGCCCGGATGTAACCCTCGCGCAGTGCCTCAGGCATGGCGTGGACGAGTTGCGGGGTGAGGGACTCGGGGTCGGGCAGCTCGCCGCCCGCGCGCGTGGGCAGGCGTTCGGCGAGGGCGTCGGCGAGCCGGCCGGCGAAGAGGGTGCCGAAGACCGCCGCGCCGACGCTGCCGCCGATCTGCCGGAAGTAGTTGTTGGCGCTGGTGGCGGTGCCGAGGTCGGCGGGGCGCACGGAGTTCTGCACGGCGAGGATCAGGACCGGCATCACCATGCCGATACCGGCGCCGAGGACGGCCATCCAGATGCTGTAGTGCAGCCGGGGCGTGTCGACTTCGAGCCGGGACAGCAGCCACATGCCGACGGCCGCGAGCGCGCTGCCGAGCACGGGGTAGATCTTGTAGTGGCCGGTATGGCTGATGAGTTGGCCGGCGATGACCGAGGTGCCGACGATGCCGGCCATCATCGGCAGCATCAGCAGGCCCGACTCGGTGGCCGTGGCCCCGTCCACCATCTGCAGGAACGTCGGCAGATAGCTGGCCGCGCCGAACAGCGCGACGCCGATCACGAGGCCGACCAGGCCGGTGACGTTGAAGACGGAGTCCCTGAACAGCCGCAGCGGGATGAGGGGTTCGACGGCGAAGTGCTCGACGACGAGGAACAGGACGGTCGAGACGACCGCTCCCGCGCCGAGGCCGAGGACGACGCGGGAGTCCCAGGCGTACTCGATGCCGCCCCAACTGGTCAGCAGGACCAGGCAGGTGGAGGCGGCGGCGAGCAGGAGGGAGCCGAGGATGTCCAGCCGGGCCCTTGTCCGCGGCTTCGGCAGCTTCAGTACGACGGCTACGACGGCCAGGGTGACGAGGCCGAAGGGGACGTTGATGTAGAAGCACCACCGCCAGGAGAGGTGGTCCGTGAAGTAGCCGCCCAGCAGGGGGCCGGCGACCGAGGCGAGGCCGAACGCGGCGCCGATCAGGCCCATGAAGCGGCCGCGCTCCCGGGTCGGCACGATGTCCGCGATGATCGCCTGGACGCCGATCATGAGCCCGCCCGCGCCGACGCCCTGGATCGCGCGGTAGGCGATCAGCTGGTCCATGGTCTGCGCTCGGCCCGCGAGCGCGGAGCCGACGACGAAGACGACGATCGCGAACTGGAAGACGCCCTTGCGGCCGAGGAGGTCGCCGAGCTTGCCGTAGATGGGCAGGCCGACGGTGGCGGTGAGCAGGTAGGCGGTGATCGCCCAGGACATCTTGTCCAGGCCGTGCAGCTCACCGACGATCTTCGGCAGCGCGGTGGCGACGATCATCTGCTCCAGCGCGGCCAGCAGCAGCGCGAGCATCAGCGCGAAGAAGACCAACCGCACCCGGCGCGGACTGAGTTCGGTCGCCCGGGGCTGCGTGGGAGTGGGGACGTCCGGGGGCGCCGCGGCCTGTTCGTCCTGTACCAGAGTGATCGCGCCCATGTGCCGCTCCCCTCGTCGCGCTGCTACACATTTCCCGCATAAGGCGACAACTGCGAACAAGCGCGACGAGTTACGGCACCGGGCCTGGCGACGGAAAGATCCACTCGATCCGGTGAGGGAGCCAACACCCGCCGGGGATCAGCGCATTGGCGCACGCAAGATCCGCGAGGCGGGCGTTCGGGCTTACTTCTCGACTTCGGTCGCGAGCTTGGTGAGCACCGCGTCGTAGATCCGGCCGAGGCCCTTGGGCGCGAAGGTCTTCTCGAAGAAGCCGCCGATACCGCCGGCGCCCTGCCAGGTGGTGGTGACGACGACCCGGGACTTGCCCTCGCCGGCGGGGGTGACCCGCCAGGTGGTGACCATGGAGGAGTTGCGGTCCTTCTCGACGAGCTCGCCGTCGGTGGGCTCGCTGACCTCCAGGAGGCAGTCGCGCACGCGCTTGCTGGTGGCCTGGAGCTTCCAGTGGACGAGGGTGCCCTCGCCGTCGCCGCCCTCGCGCACCTCGTACTCACTGAAGTGCTCGGGGAGCAGCTTCGCGCGCGTGCCGCTGTAGTCGGCGAGGGCGTCGAACACCTTCTCCGCGTCCGCCGCGACGACCCGCTCCGTAGTGGCCTCGACCTGCGCCATTGACTTCCTCCAGGACCAGAATTCTCGGGGGTTGGGGCAAGCCAACCACCCCGCTCCCGGACCGCCCAAATCGGGGCCCCGCTCAGCCTCCCGAAGCGATCACACATCGATCCAAAACGAAGCCAGGGATACAGGTCGCACGATCAAGGGAACATGTGTTCTATTCTGGGGGCAGTGCTACCGAGGAGGCGTCATGCGCTGGGAGAACCTCACCCTGGAGTCCGACCACAGCCGGGCCGACTCCGCGCTGTTCGGCGCGGACGCCGTAGTGACCCGCACCTTCGACACGCCCGAGTTCGCCGGCATCACGTTCCACGAGATCCGGGCGCGCTCGATCCTCAACCGGGTGCCGGGCGCCTCGCGGATGCCCTTCGAGTGGACGGTCAACCCGTATCGGGGCTGCACGCACGCGTGCGTGTACTGCTTCGCCCGCAAGACCCACAGCTATCTGGACCTCGACACGGGCCTCGGTTTCGACTCCCAGATCGTGGTCAAGGTGAACGCCCCGGAGCTGCTGCGCCGTCAGCTCTCCTCGCGCCGCTGGCAGGGCGAGCACATAGCGATGGGCACGAATGTCGACTGCTACCAGCGCGCCGAGGGCCGCTACCGCCTGATGCCGGGCATCCTCGCCGCCCTGCGCGACCACGCCAACCCCTACTCGATCCTGACGAAGGGCACGCTGATCCTGCGCGACCTCGACCTGCTGAAGCAGTCCTCCGAGGTGACGGACGTCGGCATATCCGTCTCGGTCGGCTTCACCGACCCCGAGCTGTGGCGCACCGTGGAGCCGGGCACGCCCTCCCCCGAGCGCCGTCTCGACGTCGTACGGACCCTGACCGAGCACGGTCTCGGGTGTGGCGTGCTGATGGCGCCGGTGATTCCTTTCCTGAGCGACCACCCGGCCCAACTGCGGGCGACCGTGCGGGCGATCGCCGCCGCCGGGGCGACCTCCGTCACGCCGCTGGTGCTGCATCTGCGGCCGGGGGCCCGCGAGTGGTTCATGGCCTGGCTCGACCGGCACCACCCGTATCTGGTCCGCCGTTACGAGCGGCTGTACGCGGACGGCGCCTACGCACCGAAGTGGTACCAGCGCCGGATCACCCGCCAGGTCCACGACCTGGCGCAGGAGTACGGCATCGGCCCCACGCGCGCGGGCATGCCAAGGCGGATCCGCGAGCCCGAGCCGGGGGCAGAGCCCGCCGAGCACACGCGGTCCGAACCGACCCAACTCTCACTCATTTGAGGGCATTGGAGCGCTTCCCTCGACCCAATCGGGTCAAGTCCCGCCGGAACGAGTTCTTCCGGGCGTCCTTTCCGGGACGAATGCGGCAGGGACCGCGACACTCGCGGTCCGCGCCCCTCTGTCCTGGAAGGACCCCATGAGAGAACGCGCAGCCGTACTGTGCGGCGCCGCCGCCGTCGTGGCCGGGGCCCTGACGGCCGTCCCCGCCGAGGCGAGCCCCCCGCCCACCGCGGACACCGCTCACGCCGCGCCCCTCACCTGGAAGAAGTGCGCCACCAAGAAGTACCCGACGCTCCAGTGCGCGTCCCTCAGGGTGCCGCTCGACCACTCCCGTCCGCGGGGACGGCAGATCACGCTCGCGCTGTCCCGTGTCCCGCACACCGCGAAGAAGTACCAGGGCCCTCTGCTGGTCAACCCGGGCGGCCCCGGCGCCAGCGGCCTGACGCTCGCCGGATTCGTGGCCTCCGCACTGCCCAAGGCGGTGGCGGCACAGTACGACGTCATCGGCTTCGACCCGCGCGGAGTCGGCAAGAGCAAGCCCGCCCTCGACTGCAGGCCCGGCCACTTCGCCGCGGTGCGCCGGGACGCCGTGCCGAGCACCTCGCGGATCGAGCAGGCCAACCTCGCGCGCGCCAAGGCCTTCGCCCGGGCCTGCGGCGAGAAGTACGGGGACGTACTGCCGTACATCGACACGGTCAGCGCCGTGCGGGACATGGACCGGATCCGTGCGGCGCTCGGCGCGCGGCGGATCAATTACTTCGGTTACTCGTACGGCACCTATCTCGGCGCGGTCTACGCCAAGCTCTTCCCGGAGCGGGTGCGGCGCGCGGTCCTGGACTCGGTCGTCGACCCCACCGGCGTCTGGTACGACGACAACCTCGCGCAGGACCACGCCTTCAACGACCGGCACCGCGCCTTCATGGCATGGATCGCCAAGCACGACACGGTCTACCGGCTCGGCAGCGATCCGGCGAAGGTCGAGGCCAAGTGGTACGCGATGCGGGCGGCCCTGGCCAGGAAGGCGGCCGACGGCAAGGTGGGCGCCTCCGAGCTGGAGGACACCTACATCCCCGGCGGCTACTACAACGGCTACTGGCCCTACCTCGCCGAGGCGTTCGCGGCGTACGTGAACGGCAAGAACGCCGAACCGTTGGTCGAGGCGTACGAGAGGTTCGGCGCCGCCGACGCGTCCGACGACAACGGCTACAGCATCTACACCTCGGTGCAGTGCCGTGACGCCGCCTGGCCGCGCGACTGGCGCGAGTGGCGGACGGACAACTGGGCCGTCTACGCGAAGGCGCCGTTCATGACCTGGAGCAACGCCTGGTACAACGCGCCGTGCGCATTCTGGCCGACGAGTTCGCTCCCCTCGGTCAGCGTCGCCAACGGCACGGTCCCGCCGATGCTGCTGTTCCAGGCGACCGAGGACGCGGCCACCCCGTACGCGGGTGCCGTCACGGTGCACCGGCTGCTGGCCCGCTCCAGTCTGGTGGTCGAGCAGGGGGGCGGTAACCACGGCATCACGCTGGGCGGGAACGCCTGCCTGGACAAACACCTCGCGGCCTACCTGGCCGACGGCACGGTGCCGCACGGCCGAGGCGCGGTCGACGCGGTGTGCGAGGCGCGGCCCGACCCCAAGCCGCTGAGCTCCAAGGTCGCGTCCACGTCGTCGCGCGGCGCCGAACTGCACAGGCTGCTCGGCTTCCGCCCCTGAGCGCCTGACGGTCCGTCGGGGGCGTTGTCAGACTCATGGTCCACCATGGACGCATGAGTGAGCTGACCAGGATTCCCGCCCCCGACGGGGTCGCCCCCGCCGCCCAGTACACGCATGTCGTGCTCGGCACCGGCCGTTTCGTCGCCGTCTCCGGCCAGCTCGCCCTGGACGAGGACGGCAAGCTCGTCGGCGAGGGCGACCCGGCGGCCCAGGCCCGCCAGGTCTTCGTAAACCTGCGGCGCTGCCTGGCCGCGGCGGGCGCGACCTTCGACGACGTCGTCAAACTCACCTACTTCGTGACGGACATGGCGCACATGCCCGCGATCCGTGCGGCCCGCGCCGAGCACATACCCGACGACCGGCTGCCGGCCGCGTCGGCGGTGCAGGTCGCCGGGCTGGTGCGGCCGGAGTTCCTGATGGAGGTCGAGGCGTTCGCGGTGCTGCCGGGATAATCGCAGGCGCTACCAGGTGGGCGGTGTCTACGGTGCCGTCATGGACGACGACGGCATACTGATCCGCCCCATGACCCTGGCCGACTGCGAGCGCGTCGCCGAGATCCGCGTCGGCGGCTGGCAGAGCGCGTACAAGGGCCTGATACCGCAGCCCTACTTGGACGCCCTGGACGTGGCACAGGACGCCGAGCGCCGTCGCGCCCACTTCTCGCAGGCCGACGGGAGTGTGGTGAACCTGGTCGCCGAGCGGGACGACAAGATCGTCGGCTGGGCCTGCCACGGCCCGTACCGCGACGGCGAGGTGCGCACCGAGGACGCCGAGTTGTACGCCCTCTACGTGGACCCCGGACGGTACGGCGACGGCATCGGCCACGCCCTGCTGCAGGAGTCGGTACGCCGGTGCACGGCCGCCGGGCACGCTCGCATGCTGCTCTGGGTCCTGGAGCACAACACCCGTGCCCGGCGCTTCTACGAGCGGGCGGGTTTCCGCCCGGACGGCGCCGAGGAGCCCTTCGAGGTGGACGGCATGGAGGTGCCCGAGGTGCGGTACGCGCGGGAGCTGCCGTCCGGGTGAGGGGTCAGCCCGAGGTCACCGACGGCCAGTCCGAAGCCACCGACGGTCGGCCCGGGCTTCACCACTCCCCAGGGCTTCGGCGCCGCCCAGGGATTCACCGCCGCCCAGCGTTTCACCGCTGTCTCGGGATCCGCGCCAGCGCGTGTACCGCCGCCTCCGCGAGTGCCGGGTGGGCCAGCGCCTCGTTCAGGACGCGTCTGGCCCGGGTGTCGCCCAGTGTGCCGAGGCCCTCCACGCAGGCGAGGGCCACGCGGCGGTAGGGGTCGTGCGGGCGCAGGCGTCGCTCCAGGGTGGTGATGAGGGCGGGCACGGCCTCGGGGGCGCGCAGCTCGACCAGGAGCCGGACCGGGTGCAGGGCGTAGGCGACGCGGAGTTCGTTTGTGGCGAGGGCGGCCGCCGCGCGGGCCGTGCGCGGGTCCCCGAGCCGGGCGAGGGCGTGGGCGGCGGAGACACAGCGCTCCGGGTCACGGTGGTTAAGGAGCAGGACGAGAGACTCGAAGGACCGGCGGTCCCCGGCGAGGCCCAGCCGGAACGCGGCCAACTCCCTGGCCCACAGCGGCTGTCCGGGCGCGGTGAGCACATCGGCGAGTTCGTCGAGGTCCTCGGTCGCCACGAGGCGGTCGTACGCGGCCGACGCTCCGGACTCCTGCCGTAAGCGCTCCGTGAGTGATCGCAACTCTTCGTCCATGAAGCCGAGCGTATGCAAGCGGCGCGCCGCGCGGGACCTACATCACAAAGACGAGGTCTGGCGTGCTCGTTACCCACCGGTTAAGCTCATACGAGCGAGTTCACCCACTCGCACATTTACTTGCAGCGGCCTGGTGACGCAGCCACTGCGAGTGCTGGTCGGTTCGGTACATCAGGTACCTCAGTAGTACGACTCGGCTCCGGGACAGGGCCGATCGGATCCGCCGTTCCCCGGCGCGTGTGCACGCGCTCGGTGACGGCACCGGGCGTGTGCGCCAGTAGCCCGGCAACACCCGCACTCACTCCTTTCCGCACCCGGTGCGCCTTCTCGGCGCACCCGGGCGCGTTTCCAGTCGTCACCCTCATTCCTGGAGTCCCGCGATGGCCACTCCCCTGTCCGACACCTCGTCCGACACCCCTCTGTCCCCGCTCAAGACCGTTGCCGTGGTCGGCCTCGGCACCATGGGCACCGGCATCGCCGAGGTCCTGGCCAAGGCCGGTCGCGAGGTCATCGGCATCGACATCAGCGAGGCCGCTGCCGCCAAGGCCGTCGCCACCCTGGAGACCTCGACCGCCCGTGCCGTGGAGCGCGGCCGGCTGACCGAGCAGGAGCGCGCGGAGGCCCTCGCCCGCATCCGCACCTCCACGGACCTGCGGGCCGCGGCCGACGCGGACCTGGTCATCGAGGTGGCGCCGGAGTCGTACGAGATCAAGCAGCAGATCTTCCGCGAGCTGGACGGGATCGTGCGCCCCGAGACGATCCTGGCGACCGGCACCAACGCCCTGTCGGTCACGCGGCTGGCCGCCGACTCGGCCCGCCCCGAGCGCGTGCTCGGTCTGCACTTCTTCAACCCGGCGCCGGCGATGCGGCTGGTCGAGGTCGTCTCCTCCGTGCTGACCGCGCCGACGGCCGTCACCGCGGTCACGAACCTCGCCCTCGACCTCGGCAAGGAGCCCGTCGCGGTCGGCGACCGGCCCGGTTTCGTCGCCGACGGGCTGTTGTTCGGCTACCTGAACCAGGCGGCCGCGATGTACGAGGCGAAGTACGCCTCCCGCGAGGACATCGACGCCGCGATGCGGCTGGGCTGCGGACTGCCGATGGGACCGCTGGCCCTGCTCGACCTGATCGGCATCGACACCGCGCGCAGGGTCCTGGAGGCCATGTACGCCGAGTCCCGCGACCGGCTGCACGCCCCCGCGCCGATCCTCAAGCAGCTCAGCGAGGCGGGCCTGACAGGCCGTAAGTCGGGCCGCGGCTTCTACACGTACGAGGCGCCGGGCAGCGCCACCGTCGTGCGGGACGCGCTGACGCCGCTGGACGGCGCCGCCCTGGCCCCCGGCCGCACGGTCCGCTCGGTCGGCGTCGCGGGCTCCGGCACCATGGCGTCCGGGATCGCCGAGGTCTTCGCCAAGGCCGAGTACGAGGTCGTGCTCGCCGCCCGCAGCGAGGAGAAGGCGCAGGCCGCGAAGGCCCGTATCGGCAAGTCGCTTTCCCGCTCTGTCGACAAGGGGCGGATGACCGCCGAGGCCGCCGCGCAGACCCTGGACCTGATCACCGCGGCGGGTTCGTACGACGCGTTCGCCGACGTCGATCTGGCCGTCGAGGCCGTCGCCGAGGACCTGGAGATCAAGCGGCAGCTGTTCGCGACGCTGGACAAGGTCTGCAAACCGGGCGCGGTGCTGGCCACCACCACCTCGTCGCTGCCCGTCGTCGCCTGCGCCCGCGCCACCTCGCGTCCGCAGGACGTGATCGGCATGCACTTCTTCAACCCGGCGCCGGCGATGAAGCTGGTCGAGGTCGTCCGCACGGTGCTGACCGCCGACGACGTCCACTCCACGGTCCGCGAGGTCTGCGCCAGGATCAAGAAGCACGCCGTGGACTGCGGTGACCGTGCCGGATTCATCGTGAACGCGCTGCTGTTCCCGTACCTGAACAACGCGATCAAGATGGTGGAGGAGCACTACGCGACGCTCGACGACATCGACGCGGCGATGAAGCTGGGCGGCGGCTACCCGATGGGCCCGTTCGAGCTGCTGGACGTCGTCGGGCTCGATGTCTCCCTGGCGATCGAGAAGGTCCTGCACCGCGAGTTCCGCGACCCCGGCCTCGCTCCGGCGCCGCTCCTGGAGCACCTGGTGGCCGCGGGCTGCCTCGGCCGCAAGACGGGCCGCGGCTTCCGCGAATATGCCCGGCGCTGAGCGGCCCGGCGACTGGTTCAGCAGCGGTCAGGAGTGGGGCGGGCTGCTGGACCCCGGCAGCCCGCCCCCGCCCGCCCCGCGCAGCTCTCCCCCAGCCGACCGAAGCAGCTCGCCGCCACCCGCCCGACCCGGCACTCCCCCGCCCGTCCAGGGCGGGGGGAACCCCGTGCATGCGCATCAAACTGCGCGCATGCAGTACGTTCGGGTCATGCCCCAGCCCGCCAAGTCCTCACGTACACCAGCCACGCCCGACGCGCCGGAAAGTGCCGCAGGCAGTCGCGCGGCCGCCCAACGGCTCAAGATGCGCCGCGAACTGGCGGCCGCGGCGATGGAGCTGTTCGCGACCAAGGGGTACGAGGCGACCACCGTCGACGAGATCGCGGCCGCGGCCGGGGTCGCCCGGCGCACGTTCTTCCGCCACTTCCGCTCCAAGGAAGAGGCGATCTTCCCGGACCACGACGACACCCTGATCCGCGCCGAGGCGGTACTCAACGCGGCACCGGCCCATGAGCACCCGCTCGACACGGTGTGCCGCGGCATCAAGGAAGTCATGCGGATGTACGCGGCCCGTCCGGAGATCTCGGTCGCCCGCTACAAGCTCACGCGCGAGGTGCCCACCCTGCGCGAGGCCGAGATCGCGTCGGTGGCCCGTTACGAGCGCCTCTTCACCCGGTATCTCCTCGGCCACTTCGACGAGCACGCGCACGACGACGACGCCAACGACGACCCGCTGCTGGCGGAGGTCGCCGCGTCCGCGGTGGTCACCGCGCACAACCACGTCCTGCGGCGCTGGCTGCGGGCCGGGGGTCAGGGCGACGTGGAGGCACAGCTCGACCACGCCTTCGCGATCGTTCGGAGGACGTTCGGGACGGGGATCGGGGCGGGCCGGGAGACCACGCCGCGTACGGCGCCGGCCTCCGTGGCGACGCAGGGCGAGGTGCTGGTGACGGTGGCCAGGACCGACGCGCCGCTCGACGAGGTGATGCGGACCATCGAGCAGGCGCTGAAGGAGCGGGCCTAGGGCGCGGGCGCGGGGCCCAGGCCGGGGCGCAAGGCCGAGGGCTTCGTCGTGGATCTCTGAGGGGTCCCTCAGAGATACCTCAGAGATCCCTCAAGGAATCCCCCGGGGGGAACCATCGCGCAGGCACGTCCGTCCTCCATATCGAAGCACGATCTTCATGGTGCGCGACGGAAGTGAGTTGCCATGCAGGCGGACGACCCGAACAAGCTCGAAGCCACACTGGCCGACGGGCGGCGCATGACCCTGTCCCTCCCGGCGACGGACGCGAAGTGGGCCGCCGACGGCATCAAGGGCCTGCGCGCCGTGCCGCCCACGCACACGGGCCGCGGGGAGGAGCCTCCCGCCCTCCCCGAGGAGCCGGCGCTCCCCCTGCAGGTGGCGCTGCTCGGCCTGGGCGCCTAGCGCCGACGCCGAAGACGCGGACGGAGCGGCCCGGCACGAACCGGGCCGCCGGCCCAGCGTCCGCCCCTCCCGTCCGGGGTCATCGGGCGGGGCCCCATCCACTCCTGCCCCCGCCGCTCCCAGTCGGCCCCGGCAGATGCGGCCGCGCGGCCGCCACCAGCGCCTCCACGCGGCCCTGCCGGAAGCGGCCCGGGTCCCGGTCGAACTCCGTCGTCCCGGCGACCCGCACCCCCTTGCCCAGCGGCGCCGGCACCGCCCGCCTTCGCCGAGCCCAGGTGCACCAGCCGTCTCGGTAGCGACTCGGCCGCCATGGCGAAGCCGTAGCCCTTCCCCGCAGCCGCCTCGATCCGTACACCCAGCGAGGCGCTCACCTCCCGGGACCAGACGCCCGCGGCCGATCACCACCGCATCCGCCTGGCAGGTCCCCGCACCGGTACGGACCTCGACTCCTCCACGGCAGCTGCTCGATCCCTGACCGATAGCGCCCGTTTAGCACCTACTCGTCGGTAGCTTTGATCGATCATCGCTCATTTGTTACGTAAAGATTTCATCTGAGAGCAAGTTCTGGCACCCAGTGCCTTGCCAGGTGACACGCGGTGCCATACGTTGAAAGAGTCCGGGCGGCCGGCGTGCAGAGACCATTCGTACGCCGGCTGTCCCCGCAAGCCCCCTCCGGGGCGTGCGCGCCCGGGCGCCTGCGTCACAGGCAACCTCCCGCGCCACAAAGCGCTGCCGAACAGCACCACCCGCCGAACCGACGGCAACCCCCAAACCCTCAGCAGCACCGACGTAACCCTCAGCACCCCTCCCTCAGGGTGCTCACCGCCGGAGGCAACACCGTGACCGTGAAGGACATTCTGGACGCGATCCAGTCGCCGGAATCGACCCCGGCCGACTTCGCCGCCCTGCCGCTCCCCGAGTCGTACCGCGCGATCACCGTGCACAAGGACGAGACGGAGATGTTCGCGGGCCTGGAGACGCGCGACAAGGACCCGCGCAAGTCGATCCACCTGGACGACGTGCCGGTGCCGGAACTCGGACCGGGCGAGGCCTTGGTGGCCGTCATGGCCTCCTCGGTCAACTACAACTCGGTCTGGACGTCGATCTTCGAGCCGCTGTCGACCTTCGGCTTCCTGGAGCGCTACGGCCGGCTCAGCGAGCTCACCAAGCGCCACGACCTGCCGTACCACATCATCGGCTCCGACCTCGCGGGCGTCGTCCTGCGCACCGGCCCGGGCGTCAACTCCTGGAAGCCCGGTGACGAGGTCGTCGCGCACTGTCTGAGCGTGGAGCTGGAGTCCTCGGACGGCCACAACGACACGATGCTCGACCCCGAGCAGCGCATCTGGGGCTTCGAGACCAACTTCGGCGGCCTCGCGGAGATCGCCCTCGTCAAGTCCAACCAGCTGATGCCGAAGCCGGACCACCTGAGCTGGGAGGAGGCCGCGGCCCCCGGGCTCGTGAACTCCACGGCGTACCGCCAGCTGGTCTCCCGCAACGGCGCCGGCATGAAGCAGGGCGACAACGTCCTGATCTGGGGCGCGAGCGGCGGACTCGGCTCGTACGCCACCCAGTTCGCGCTGGCCGGTGGCGCCAACCCGATCTGTGTCGTCTCCAGCGACCAGAAGGCGGACATCTGCCGGGCGATGGGCGCCGAGGCGATCATCGACCGCAACGCCGAGGGCTACAAGTTCTGGAAGGACGAGCACACCCAGGACCCGAAGGAGTGGAAGCGCTTCGGCAAGCGCATCCGCGAGCTCACCGGCGGCGAGGACGTGGACATCGTCTTCGAGCACCCGGGCCGCGAGACCTTCGGCGCCTCGGTCTACGTCACGCGCAAGGGCGGCACCATCGTCACCTGCGCCTCGACCTCGGGCTACAACCACGAGTACGACAACCGCTACCTGTGGATGTCCCTGAAGCGGATCATCGGCTCGCACTTCGCCAACTACCGCGAGGCCTGGGAGGCCAACCGGCTCATCGCGAAGGGCAAGATCCACCCGACGCTGTCGAAGGTCTACTCCCTGGAGGAGACCGGCCAGGCCGCGTTCGACGTGCACCGCAACCTCCACCAGGGCAAGGTCGGCGTGCTCTGCCTGGCCCCCGAGGAGGGCCTCGGCGTGCGCGACGAGGAGATGCGCGCCAAGCACATCGACGCCATCAACCGCTTCCGCAACATCTGAGACACCCGAGGTCATAGATGACTGAGCGTCAGCCCGCCGAAGGCAAGCGGGAGAAGGACCGGCCGTGGCTCATGCGGACCTACGCCGGTCACTCCACGGCCGAGGCGTCCAACGAGCTGTACCGGCGCAACCTCGCCAAGGGGCAGACCGGCCTGTCGGTGGCGTTCGACCTGCCGACCCAGACCGGCTACGACTCCGACCACATCCTCGCCCGCGGCGAGGTCGGCCGGGTCGGCGTGCCGATCGCGCACCTCGGTGACATGCGCCGGCTGTTCCAGGACATCCCCCTGGAGCAGATGAACACCTCGATGACGA
This sequence comes from Streptomyces sp. T12, assembly GCF_028736035.1. Taxonomy (NCBI): domain Bacteria; kingdom Bacillati; phylum Actinomycetota; class Actinomycetes; order Kitasatosporales; family Streptomycetaceae; genus Streptomyces; species Streptomyces sp. T12. Next base: position 8,961,988 of record NZ_CP117866.1, on the reverse strand, counting down.
TCAACGCCACCGCCATGTGGCTGCTGGCGCTCTACCAGGTCGTCGCCGAGGAGCAGGGCGCGGACATCACCAAGCTCCAGGGCACGACCCAGAACGACATCGTCAAGGAGTACCTGTCGCGGGGGACCCATGTCTTCCCGCCGGGGCCCTCACTCCGGCTGACGACGGACATGATCGCGTACACGGTCTCCCACATCCCGAAGTGGAACCCGATCAACATCTGCAGCTACCACCTGCAGGAGGCGGGCGCCACGCCGGTCCAGGAGATCGCCTACGCGATGTCCACCGCGATCGCGGTTCTCGATGCCGTACGCGACTCGGGGCAGGTCCCCGCCGAGAAGTTCGGGGACGTCGTGGCCCGTATCTCCTTCTTCGTGAACGCGGGCGTCCGCTTCATCGAGGAGATGTGCAAGATGCGGGCGTTCGGGCGGATCTGGGACAAGGTCACGCGCGAGCGGTACGGCATCGAGAACCCCAAGCAGCGCCGCTTCCGGTACGGCGTCCAGGTCAACTCCCTCGGTCTGACCGAGGCGCAGCCGGAGAACAACGTCCAGCGGATCGTCCTCGAGATGCTGGCCGTGACCCTCTCGAAGGACGCACGCGCGCGTGCCGTGCAGCTGCCGGCCTGGAACGAGGCCCTCGGTCTCCCCCGGCCCTGGGACCAGCAGTGGTCGCTGCGCATCCAGCAGGTGCTCGCCCATGAGAGCGACCTGCTGGAGTACGAGGACATCTTCGAGGGCTCGCACGTCATCGAGGCGAAGGTCACGAAGCTCGTCGAGGAGTCCCTCGCGGAGATCGACCGCATCCAGGAGATGGGCGGCGCGATGGCCGCCGTCGAGTCCGGCTACCTCAAGTCGCAGCTCGTCTCCTCGCACGCCGAGCGCCGGGCCCGTATCGAGTCCGGGCAGGAAAAGATCATCGGCGTCAACATCTTCGAGACGACCGAGCCGAATCCCCTGACGGCGGATCTCGACACGGCCATCCAGACGGTCGACCCGGCGGTTGAGGCCCGGGTGATCGCCGGGCTGCAGCACTGGCGCGACACCCGCTACCAGCCGCCCTTCAACCACCCGCGCCCCTGCAAGGCGCTGGAGCGGCTGAAGGAGGCCGCCAAGGGCACCGGCAACCTCATGGAGGCCACCCTGGAGTGCGCCCGCGCCGGGGTCACGACCGGCGAGTGGGCCGGGGCCCTGCGCGAGGTGTTCGGCGAGTTCCGGGCGCCGACCGGTGTGTCGTCGGCGCCGGTGGCGGTCCCCGCCGAGGAGGGCTCGGCCATGTCCGAGGTGCGCCGCAAGGTCGACCTGACGGCCAAGGACCTCGGTGTCGGCAAGCTCCGCTTCCTCGTCGGCAAGCCCGGTCTCGACGGGCACTCCAACGGCGCCGAGCAGATCGCCGTGCGGGCCCGTGACGCCGGGTTCGAGGTGGTCTACCAGGGCATCCGGCTCACCCCGGAACAGATCGTGGACGCGGCCCTCGCGGAGGACGTGCACGCGGTCGGCCTGTCGATCCTCTCCGGCTCGCACGCCCAGCTCGTGCCGGACGTGCTGGAGCGGCTCCGTGTGGCCGGTGCCACAGATATACCGGTGATCGCCGGTGGCATCATCCCCAATGGTGACGCCGAGCAGCTCAGGGCCGCCGGAGTGGCCGCCGTCTTCACCCCGAAGGACTTCGACATCACCGGCATCATCGGCCGCATCGTCGACGAGATCCGGAAAGCGAACAAGCTCGACCCCCTGGAGGTCCCCGCATGACCACGCCCGCCCCGCAGGTCAACCGCCTTCGCCCGCGGCGCTCCTGCCTCGCCGTGCCGGGAAGCAACCCGCGCTTCCTGGAGAAGGCCCAGGGCCTCCCCGCGGACCAGGTCTTCCTGGACCTGGAGGACGCGTGCGCGCCGCTCGCCAAGCCCGAGGCGCGGCACACCATCGTCAAGTTCCTCAACGAGGGCGACTGGACGGGCAAGACGAGGGTCGTGCGCGTCAACGACTGGACGACCGAGTGGACGTACCGGGACGTCGTGACCGTCGTCGAGGGCGCCGGCCAGAACCTCGACTGCATCATGCTGCCGAAGGTGCAGACGGCCCAGCAGGTCGTCGCCCTCGACCTCCTGCTGACCCAGATCGAGAAGACGATGGGCTTCGAGGTCGGCAAGATCGGCATCGAGGCGCAGATCGAGAACGCCCAGGGCCTGAACAACGTCAACGAGATCGCGACGGCCTCCCAGCGCGTCGAGACGATCATCTTCGGCCCGGCCGACTTCATGGCGTCGATCAACATGAAGTCGCTGGTCGTGGGCGAGCAGCCGCCCGGCTACCCGGCGGACGCCTACCACTACATCCTGATGAAGATCCTGATGGCCGCCCGCGCCAACAACCTCCAGGCGATCGACGGCCCCTACCTCCAGATCCGCAACATCGACGGCTACCGCGAGGTCGCCCAGCGCGCCGCGGCCCTCGGCTTCGACGGCAAGTGGGTGCTGCACCCGGGCCAGGTCGAGGCGTCCAACGAGATCTTCTCGCCCTCCCAGGAGGACTACGACCACGCCGAGCTGATCCTGGACGCGTACGACTACTACACGTCCGAGGCGGGCGGCAAGAAGGGCTCCGCGATGCTCGGCGACGAGATGATCGACGAGGCCAGCCGCAAGATGGCCCTGGTCATCTCCGGCAAGGGCCGCGCCGCCGGCATGCAGCGCACCAGCAAGTTCGAGATCCCGGAGGCCTGAGCGCGATGCAGTTCGGACGCACCTACGAGGAGTTCGAGGTCGGGGCGACGTACAAGCACTGGCCGGGCAAGACGGTCACGGAGTACGACGACCACCTGTTCTGTCTCCTCACCATGAACCACCACCCGCTCCACATGGACACGAACTATGCGGAGAAGACGACGGACTTCGGCAAGAACGTCGTCGTGGGCAACTACATCTACTCCCTCCTGCTCGGCATGAGCGTGCCGGACATCTCCGGCAAGGCGATCGCCAACCTGGAGATCGAGTCGCTCAAGCACGTGGCGCCGACCTTCCACGGCGACACGATCTACGGCCAGACGACCGTGCTCGACAAGTGGCCGTCGAAGTCGAAGAACGACCGCGGCATCGTCTACGTCGAGACCAAGGGCTACAAGCAGGACGGCACGCTGGTCTGCGTGTTCCGCCGCAAGGTCATGGTCCCCACCGAGACGTACATCAAGGAGCGCGGCGGCGAGCAGCCGGGCCGCCCGGAACTGAACGCACCTACGGAAAAGACGGAGAAGTAGGCCATGGCCCGTCTCGCCCAGACCGCCGGTCTGACCGACATTCAGCAGGAGATCCTCTCCACCGTCCGCGACTTCGTGGACAAGGAGATCATCCCGGTCGCCACCGAGCTGGAGCACCGCGACGAGTACCCGCAGCAGATCGTCGACGGCCTCAAGGAGTTGGGCCTCTTCGGCCTGATGATCCCCGAGGAGTACGGCGGTCTGGGCGAGTCGCTCCTGACGTACGCCCTGTGCGTCGAGGAGATCGCCCGCGGCTGGATGTCGGTCTCCGGCATCATCAACACGCACTTCATCGTGGCGTACATGCTCAAGCAGCACGGCACACAGGAGCAGAAGGACCACTTCCTGCCCCGCATGGCGGCCGGCGACATCCGCGGCGCCTTCTCGATGTCGGAGCCGGGCCTGGGCTCCGATGTGTCGGCCATCACGTCGAAGGCGGTGAAGGACGGCGAGGAGTACGTCCTGAACGGCCAGAAGATGTGGCTGACGAACGGCGGAACGTCAAGTCTGGTCGCCGTCCTCGTCCGAAGTGACGAAGGACACCCCGAGGGCACCGCGCCCCACAAGTCGATGACCACCTTCCTCGTCGAGAAGGAGCCCGGCTTCGGCGAGGTCCGCCCCGGCCTCACCATCCCGGGCAAGATCGACAAGATGGGTTACAAGGGCGTCGACACGACCGAGCTCATCATGGACGGCCTGCGAATTCCGGCCAATCGGGTGCTCGGTGGCGAAACGGGCCGAGGTTTTTACCAGATGATGGACGGCGTCGAGGTCGGGCGCGTCAATGTGGCGGCGCGTGGCTGCGGCGTCGCTCAGCGTGCGTTCGAGCTGGGTGTCCAGTACGCCCAGCAGCGGCACACCTTCGGCAAGCCGATCGCCCAGCACCAGGCCATCCAGTTCAAGCTGGCCGAGATGGCTACCAAGGTCGAGGCCGCGCATGCCATGATGGTGAACGCGGCACGCAAAAAGGACTCTGGGGAACGAAACGACCTTGAGGCTGGGATGGCGAAGTACCTCGCCTCCGAGTACTGCAAGGAGGTCGTGGAGGATGCCTTCCGAATCCACGGCGGCTACGGCTTCTCCAAGGAGTACGAGATCGAGCGCCTCTACCGAGAGGCTCCGATGCTGCTTATCGGTGAAGGTACCGCCGAGATCCAGAAAATGATCATTGGTCGCAGGTTGCTCGAAGAGTATCGGTTCCAGGGCTGATTGTCCGTATACGGGGTGTTTTCTTGGAGAAGAAGATCACACCCCGTCAGCGCTCTTCAGCCGCCGACTCGACTTCCTGGCTTGCCCAGTTGTGGCCTGCGACCGGTACGATCCCGGGAAAGCCGCCGTCCCCTGATACCGCGCGGCATCATCCGCTACGAAGGTCATCCATGCCCCACAGCCAAACCTCTGCACCACGCGACAGCCGGGCCGGCGTACGCCTCGCGCGCGGAGCATCGCCGTGGCTTCTCCCGACCGTCGCCACCGCAGCCGTCAGCCTGCTGCGCGCACGCCGCTCCGGCGTCGCCAAGGCCGTTGCCGTGCCCGCCACCGCTCTCGCGGCGGGCATGCTGTGGTTCTTCCGCGACCCCGAGCGCGAGATCGCCCAGGGCCGGGTCATCTCGCCCGCCGACGGTGTGGTGCAGAGCATCATGCCGTGGAAGGACGGCCGCACCCGCGTCGCGATCTTCATGAGCCCGCTCAACGTCCACGTGAACCGCGCGCCGCTCTCCGGCACGGTCACGTCCGTGGAGCACATCCCCGGCGGGTTCGTTCCGGCGTTCAACAAGGAGAGCGAGAACAACGAGCGCGTAGTCTGGCATTTCGACACCGAACTCGGCGACATCGAGATGATCCAGATCGCCGGCGCGGTGGCCCGCCGCATCGTGCCGTACATCCCGCAGGGCACGAAGGTCGAGCAGGGTGACCGCATCGGTCTGATCCGCTTCGGCTCGCGCGTCGACATCTACCTGCCCGAGGGCGTGGAGGTCGCGGTCGAGGTCGGCCAGAAGACCGTGGCTGGGGTGACTCGCATTGACCGTGATTGATCCTGAGACCCAGCCGGGCTGGGTGCCCGAGGCCGACGAGGTCGACGAAGAGGAGGAGATGCCTCTTTCTCTTCGCTTGTCGATAGCGGACACCCTCACCCTCGGCAACGCCACGTGCGGCTTCATGGCGGTGTACTTCACCACCACCGGCATCCTGATCCCGGCCCTCACCGGAAGCCAGGAGTCCGGCATGGCCCGCCACAGCGCGGCCACTGCGGTCATCCTGATGCTGTGCGCGGCGGTCTTCGACCTCTTCGACGGCCTGGTGGCGCGCAAGCTGCGCTCCTCCCCCATGGGCGCGGAGCTGGACAACCTCTCGGACCTGATCAGCTTCGGCCTGGCTCCGGCGTACTTCGTCCTGGTCTACGGCATGGTCGCCGACGACGCGCACCAGAGGGTGGCGGCGGTCGGCGCGATCGTCGTGCTGCTCGCGGTGGTGCTGCGGCTCGCGAGATTCTCCTGTGTGACGCCTCCGAACGGCATGTTCCAGGGGATGCCGTCGCCGTTCGGCGCGCTGACGGTGGTCGCGATCGTGCTGCTGGAGCTGCCCTTCGTGGCGACACTGCTGGCGATCCTGGGTACGGCGTGGCTCATGGTGAGCCGGGTCGAGTACCCGAAGCCGCGGGGCCGTCTCGCGGTGGCGATGCTCTCCTGGATCGTCCTGGCGATGGGCCTCCTGGCCGCCTGGGCCTTCGGTGCCCCCAGCGGCCAGCTGCTGCTCCAGACGGGCTGTGCGCTGCAGCTGGTCATGGGCGCGGTCATCCCGCTGTTCGCCACGGCCCGCCGGGTGAACAACTTCCGCGACAACCGTCGTGAGGCGCGGGCGGCACAGCTGCCGTAAGCGGCCGTACGCGGCTGTAAGCGGTCGTACGACAACACGAAGGGCCCCGAACCGACTGGTTCGGGGCCCTTCGATGTTCGATGTTCGATGGACGTACCGTGGTCGGCTCAGCTCAGGAAATCGCGCGCGATCCGCTCCGCCGACCGCTCCAGGATCGGGCCCGCGTCCGCGATGCACTTGGCCACGTCCGGCTCGATCTCCGTCAGCGGGTACGCCCGCCGGATCCCGGCCCGGCCGAGGGCCTCCGGCGCCAGCGCGAGGCGGCCGCACACCGCGACGACCTCCTTGCCGGCCGCGCGGGCGGCGGCCGCGACGCCTGCCGGGGCCTTGCCGTGCAGCGTCTGCTCGTCCAGGGAGCCCTCGCCGGTGATGACGAGGTCAGCCCGGTCGAGCGCGGGCGCGAAGCCCAGGACGTCGAGCATGACCTCGATGCCGGGGCGGAAACGGGCGCCGAGGAGGAGGGCGCCGTAGCCGATGCCGCCGGCGGCGCCCGCGCCCGGTGCGGCGGCGTGCTCCGCCGCCTTGGGGCCGGCCGACTCCTCCAGGATCTTCGCGAAGTGCGCGAGCGCCGCGTCCAGCGTCTCCACGTCGTCCGGCGAGGCGCCCTTCTGCGGGCCGTACACCGCCGGCGCGCCCTTCGGGCCGGTCAGCGGGTTGTCGACGTCGCTGGCGAGCACCAGGTCGATGGCGGACAGCCTCGGGTCCAGGCCGGAAAGATCTGCGGTGGCCAGGTCACCCAGGCCCCCGCCGCCCGGCCCCACCGGCTCCCCGTCGGCGTCCAGGAAGCGCGCGCCGAGCGCGGTCAGCATGCCGGCGCCACCGTCCGTGGTGGCGCTGCCACCCACGCCGAACACGATGGTGCGGGCGCCCGCGTCCAGCGCGGCCCGCAGGAGTTCGCCGGAGCCGTACGTGGATGCCGTGAGCGGCGCGAAGACGCCCGCGGGCAGCCGTTGCAGGCCGCTCGCCTCCGCCATCTCCACGACCGCCGTGTCGCCGCGCAGCGCGAAGGCCGCCGTCACCTCGTGCCCGAGGGGCCCGGCGACCCGTACCTCCCGCCGCTCGAAGCCGGCCGCGACCGCCGCGTCCACGGTCCCGTCGCCGCCGTCGGCCACAGGCATGGCCTCGACCTCGATGCCCGGCGCGACCCGGCGCAGACCGGCCGTCACCCGCTCGGCGACCTGCACGGCCGTGAGCGAGCCCTTGAACTTGTCCGCGGCGATGAGCACGCGCTGTGTCACCTGATTTTCCCCTTGCTCTCCGGGCCTCGCGCACGCCAAGGCCAGTCGCGCCGCTGCGACCTTAACCGGAGGACGCCCCCGCCGTCATGCGCTGCCCGGACCCTGAGAAGGAGGTGGGAACAACGTACGAGCGCCCTGGGAAACCCCTGTGCGAGCCGCCGAACCGCGAGCGACCACGGCCGGAATTGGGTAAACCGGTCCTATGACCCCTGTGGGCACTGAGTCAGAGCTCGCCGACCGCGTCCTCGGAGGCTGGCTGGGCCGGATCGCGGGCAACATGCTCGGCAAGCCGGTCGAGCAGGGCGACCTGTGGACGCGGGACCGTATCGACCGCTATCTGCGGCAGGCCGCAGCCCTGCCCCTCACCGACTATCTGCCCGAGCCGATCAGCGAGAGCGACGGCTTCGAGCTGCGCCCCGAGTGGCGCCAGTGCGTGCGCGGCCGGATCCACGGCAGCTGCCGCGACGACGACGTCGACTACGCCATCCTCGGCCTCGACCTGCTGGAGACCCACGGCTTCGGCTTCAGCACCGAGCAGGTCGGCGACCTGTGGCTGCTGCGGCTGCCGTACCTGCAGACCTTCACGGCGGAGCGGGCCGCGTACCGCAATCTCGCCAACGGTCTGAAACCGCCGCTGACGGCCACGTACGACAACCCGTACCAGGAGTGGATCGGCGCCCTCATCCGCGCCGACATCTACGGCTGGACCTGCCCGGGCGCCCCGCGCCGCGCCGCCTCCCTCGCCCGCCGGGACGCGGTGCTGTCACACACCGGCAACGGGGTGTACGGCGCGATGTGGGCGGCGGCGCTGATCGCGGCGGCGTTCACGGCGTCCACGGTCCGGCAGGCCGTCGACCAGGCGCTCGCCGTCATCCCGGCGAGCAGCCGCCTCGCCCGCACCGTACGCCGGGTCGTCTCGCTCCATGACACCCGGATGACCTGGGAGGACACTCTGACCACGGTCGCCGAGGAGACCGCCGGGCTCGGCTGGATCCACACCATCCCGAACGCCGCCGTGCTCACCGCCGGGCTCCTGTACGGCGACGGCGACTTCACCCGCACCATCACGCTCACCGTGCGCGGCGGCCTGGACACCGACTCCAACGGGGCGACGGCCGGTTCGGTGGCGGGTGTGCTGACCGGGGCGCAGGCGATTCCGGGCCAGTGGACCGAGCCGCTGGAGGACACGGTGCGCAGTGCGGTGTTCGGGTTCGACGGGGTGCGGATCAGCGAGCTGGCGGAGCGGACGGTGCGGCTGGCGGAGGTGGAGGCGGCGGAGGCCCAGGCGACGGTGCGCCGGGGGGACGCTTCCCTGCGCGGGGCGTGAGGCCGAGGCGCGGTTCGGGCAGGCTGGTTACCCTTCCTCGATGACCACCACGCCAGATTTCGCCACGTACATCGCGGGTCTCCCCCGCGTCCTCGCCGGGGCCGCTGCCCTCTTCCGTGACGAGGAAGGCCGCGTGCTGCTCGTGGAGCCCAACTACCGTGAGGGCTGGGCGCTTCCGGGCGGCACGATCGAGTCCGACGACGGTGAGACCCCACGGCAGGGCGCGCGCCGTGAGACGGCCGAGGAGATCGGCCTCGACCGCGAGCTGGGCCCGCTGCTCGCGGTGGACTGGGTGCACGGGACGGGGCGGCCGCCGCTGGTGGCGTACCTGTACGACGGCGGGGTCCTCGGCGAGGACGACTTCAAGGCGATCCGGTTGCAGGAGGAGGAGCTGCTGTCCTGGCGGCTGGTCCCGCGCGAGGAGATCACCGGTCATCTGCCCGGCGCCCTGGGCCGCCGTGTCCTGGCCGCCCTGGACGTCCTCTCGGGCGGCGGGGGGACTGCGGAACTGGAGAACGGTCACCGGGTGGGGTGACCGGCGGCGGGGCGGGATCAGCCCTCGACGTCCCGGGGCTTCGCATCCGGTGCGGGGCGTCGCCGGTCGATCGTCGCGTCGGTCGCCGCGCTCACCCTGCGCACCGGCTCGTCCCGCGCCGTGTCGATCAGCGGCGGATCAGGCCCAACTCCCCCGCACGTACACCGGCTTGGAAACGTGAGGCCGCGTCGAGGCCGACGAGCAGCTCCGCGACCCGGCGACGGTAGGTGCGCAGGGACATGCCCAGTTCCCGTGCGGCTGTCTCGTCCGTGGCGCCGGAGCACAGGGCGTGCAGCACCTTGGAGGTCTGGTCATCCATGCGGGGCCGTCTTGAATCGAGGAACGTGGCCAGGTCGGCCGCACTTTCCCAAGCGGCTTCGAACAGCGCATAGGCCCCGCCGATCAAGGCAGGCGAGGCACTCATGGTGTAGGTGCGCGGGCCCTGAGCGGCCGGGGCGGAGGGCACCGGCCCGGTGAGGATCATGGTCCGCCGGTCGATGATGACGGTTCCTTGCGGGAGCGGAGCGGTGGCGATCCGCACCTGGAAGCCATGGGCAGCCATCTCCCGCAGAGCGTCCCGGTCGCGCTCGTCGGCGAGAACCGCGGGGCTGTACAGCTTGCGTGCCCGGGGTGCCCTGCCGCGGCGGGCCTGGCGGCGGGCGGCCTCACGGGCTCCGGGCCAGGTGTCGAGATCGCGGGCGATATGGACCCATTCCACGTCGTCCGACTCCGCCAAGGGCTTGATCCGAGCCCAGAACTCGACATCACCGCGGAGCTCCATGACCTGTGGCATACGTCCATTGTGCCGTTGGCAGCAAGGTGCCACGAGCTCGCCCCAAGGGCACGCGCGCCGCAGGCTCACATCCATGAGCAACAGATTCCGCCTCGGTGGCGACCTGGATCGGAACCGGGCCGACCTTGCCTGAGTACCGGCTCATCCCACTTTCCTGACGAAGGATGCACATTCCATGAAGCTCTTGATCCTCGGTGCGACCGGCCCCACCGGTCGCCACGTCGTCGACCTGGCCATCGAGGCCGGCGACACGGTCACAGTCCTGGCCCGCAGGCCGGAGGCGCTGGACGATCTGGCAGACCAGGTCACCGTCGTCGCCGGAGACGCCACCTCGCACAACGATGTCGCGAAGGCCATGATCGGGCAGGAGGTCGTCATCTCGGCTCTCGGCAGGAGCACATCCGTGCGCGCCGACGACCTGTTCACCCGCGCCGCAGCGGCCGTGATCGGCGCGGCCAAGGAAAAGGGCGTATCCCGCCTGGTGTGGCTGTCCTCGTTCGGTGTGGGTGACACCTACCGGTCGGCGAGCGCCGTGCAGAAGGTCATATACAGCACGTTTCTCCGTAACATCTACGCGAACAAGGGGATCTCCGAGAAGGCGATCCGCTCCAGCGGCCTGGACTGGACACTGGTCTACCCGACCATGCTCACCAAGGGCCCCGCCAAGGGCAGCTACCTCGTCGGCGAGCGTCTCCCGATGAAGGGCAACCCGACGATCAGCCGCGCGGACGTCGCCGACTTCCTGTACAAGGCGGCCCACAGCCCCGAGTGGATCCACCGCGACGCCGTCGTCACGGACTGACGAGTCCTGATTCCTTCGGAGCCATACGGCTGTCCACCCCGAACCGGGAGTGGAGGGATTACTCGCTCGCCCCAGGGCGGTCGCGCGTCCTACCCTCGGCCCATGAACAGGCCCCTCGTAGCCATCCTCAGTGGCGCAGGCATCTCCACAGATTCCGGGATCCCTGATTATCGCGGGCCGAACGGGCTGTGGCGGCGGGATCCGGAGGCCGAGAAGCTCGTGACGTACGAGTACTACATGGGCGATCCGGAGATCCGGCGGCGCTCGTGGCAGATGCGGCGGAAGAACCGGACGCTCAAGGCCGAGCCCAACGCGGCGCACCGGGCGGTGGCCGAGCTGGAGCGGGCCGGGGTGCCGGTGCGGGTGATCACGCAGAACGTGGACGGGCTGCACCAGCTCGCCGGGATGCCCGCCCGCAAGGTGCTCGAACTGCACGGCAGCGCACGGAGTGTGCTCTGCACGAAGTGCCATGCGCGCGGTCCGATGGAGGACGCCCTCGCGCGCGTCGAGGCCGGCGAGGACGACCCGCCGTGCCTGGAGTGCGGCGGGATCCTCAAGTCGGCGACGGTGATGTTCGGCGAGCGGCTCGATCCCGTGGTCCTCGGCGAGGCGGTCGCGATCACCAAGGCCTGCCAGGTGTTCATCGCCGTCGGCAGCAGCCTCCAGGTCCAGCCCGCCGCCGGCCTCGCGGGCGTCGCCGCCGACCACGGCGCCCGGCTCGTCATCGTCAACGCCGAGCCGACGCCGTACGACGACCGAGCCGACGAGGTCGTAAGGGAACCCATCGGCACGGCGCTGCCCAAGCTGCTGCGCGAACTCGCCTAGGGGAAATGCTGGTGCGGGGGCTCGCTGCACACATCAGAATCCGTGCCATGACTTCTGCGATCCGCCATGTGACGATCGACTCCGCCGACGCCTACGCCCTGGCCGGCTTCTGGTCCCAGGTGCTGGACCTGCCCGTGCACGAGGACGACAAGCCGGGTGACGAGGACGTGCTGATCGAGGGCGCGGGCCTGCTGTTCGTGACTGTCCCGGAGCCCAAGACCGTCAAGAACCGGGTGCACCTGGACCTCCAGCCGCAGGACCGCACCCGGGACGAGGAGGTCGAGCGGCTGCTCGCCCTCGGGGCCACGCTGGTCGACGACCGCCGCAACCCGGACGGCAGGGGCTGGGCGGTCCTCGCCGATCCGGAGGGCAATGAGTTCTGTGTGGAGCGCGGTGCGGTGGAGCGGGCGGCCGGCTGAGCGGGCGCCGGTTCAGAACAACACCGCCGCGCTCTCGAAGTCGAGCAGCCGCTGCTTGCGGTCCAGGCCGCCGCCGTAGCCGGTGAGGCTGCCGTTGGCGCCGACGACGCGGTGGCAGGGGACGATGATGCCGATCGGGTTCTTGCCGTTGGCGAGGCCGACCGCGCGGGAGGCACCGGAGTTGCCGAGGGCGTCGGCGAGTTGGCCGTAGGAGCGGGTCTCGCCGTACGGGATCTCCCGCAGTCGCTCCCAGACGCGGCGCTGGAACGGCGTTCCGCGCAGGCTCAGTTCGAGGGTGAACTCCTTCAACTCGCCCGCGAAATAGGCCGCCAGCTGGTCCTCGGCCTCGGCGAAGGGGGACTCGTCGCGGGCACCGAAGGACTCCTCGGGCGGGCGGTGGCGTTGGTCGGTCATGTAGAGGCCGCACAGGATGCCGTCCTCGGCGACGAGGGTGAGCGGGCCGTACGGGCTGTCGATCACGGTGTGCTGTTTCACTGGCTTTCCTTACACGGGAAGGAAGTTGATCGGGTGGCTGTCCGTCGCCCACAGGTACTGGACGGCGTACGCCCGCCAGGGGCGCCACGCGGCTGCCCGGGCCGTGAGGGCCGCCGGAGTCGACGGGAGGCCCAACTCCTGGGCGGCACGGCGGATTCCGAGGTCGGTCGGGAGGAAGGCGTCGGGGTCGCCGAGGGCGCGCATCGCGATGACGTCGACCGTCCAGGGGCCGAAGCCGGGGAGGGCGAGGAGCCGGGCTCGGGTCTCCGGCCAGTCACTGTCGGGCCCCAAACGCACTTCGCCATCAGCTAGTTGACGCACCAGCGTCGTGAATGTCGTGCGGCGGGTGCGGGGCATCGCCAGCGACTCCGGGGCCACGGAAGCCAGCGCCTCAGGGGCCGGGAAGAGGTGCGTGAGGCCACCCTCCGGGTCGTCGACCCGCTCGCCGTGGGCGGTGACCAGGCGGGCCGCGTGGGTGCGGGCGGCCGCCGTGGAGACCTGCTGGCCGAGCACGGCCCGGACGGCGAACTCCGCCTCGTCGACCGTGCGCGGGACCCGGCGGCCGGGCGCCTTGTCGACCAGGGGGGCGAGCAGCGGATCCGTACGCAACTGGTCGTCGATGGCGACCGGATCGGCGTCCAGGTCGAGCATCCGGCGGCACCGGCTGATCGCGACGGTCAGATCGCGCAGGTCACCGAGGGTGAGGCGGCAGGCGATGTGGTCGGGCTGCGGGGTCAGGGCCACGATGCCGTGGCCGTACGGCAGCCTGAGCGTGCGCCGGTACGCGCCGTCCCGCCATTCCTCGACGCCGGGGACGGCGGTCGCCGCGAGGTGGCCGAAGAGGTTGTCGGGGTTGAGGGGGGCGCGGAACGGCAGGCGCAGGGTCAGGGCGCCCGCCGTGTTCGCCGGGGCCCCCGGTTTGCTGCGGGGGGCGCGGGCGCGCAGGTCGGTCGGGGCGAGGGCGAAGACCTCGCGCACCGTGTCGTTGAAGGTGCGGATGGAGGCGAAGCCGGCCGCGAAGGCGATGTCCGCCATGGGCAGGGGCGTCGTCTCGATGAGGAGGCGGGCCGCCTGGGCGCGCTGGGCCCGGGCCAGGGCGAGGGGGCCCGCGCCCAGTTCGGCGAGGAGCTGGCGTTCGATCTGCCGGGTGCTGTAGCCGAGCCGGTCGGCGAGGCCGGGCACGCCCTCGCGGTCCACGACGCCGTCGGCGATCAGCCGCATCGCGCGGGCCACGAGGTCGGCGCGCTGGTTCCACTCCGGGGAACCGGGGCTGGTGTCCGGGCGGCACCGCTTGCACGCCCGGAACCCCGCCTGCTGACAGGCGGCCGCGCTCGGATAGAACCGCATGTTCTCCGGCTTGGGCGGGACCACCGGGCAGCTGGGCCGGCAGTAGATCCCGGTCGTCACGACCGCCGTGAAGAACCAGCCGTCGAAGCGGGCGTCCTTGGACTGGACGGCGCGCACGCAGCGCTCCGTGTCGATGTGCATCCCCTTCTGCATGCGTCCAGCATCGGCCACGGGGGGCGACCAGGGCTGGCAAGAATCCGACATCGACCTCGGCTGTACTGGGAGCTGCCGGATCGCCCGAGCCCGATCACGCGAGCCGAACCCGGCGACACATGAAGAGGCATTCATGCGTTCATGTACGATGAGTAAGATACCCGGCATGGGTCATGGAGCCGTCACCACCGCGCAGGACGCCACCGAGCGCGTACGCCTGGACGCGGCCAACGTAGCCAAGGTGGCCACCACCCTCCAGGCCCTCTCCACCCCCTCCCGCCTGCTGATCCTGGCGCGGCTGCGCGAAGGTCCGCTGCCCGCCACGGAGTTGGCCGCCGAGGTGGGCATGGAGCAGTCCGCCTGCTCGCACCAGCTGCGACTGCTGCGCAATCTGGGCCTGGTGGTGGGTGAACGGCGCGGCCGGTCGGTCGTGTACGCGCTGCATGACCACCATGTCGCCGAGCTGCTCGACCAGGCCGTGTACCACGTGGAGCATCTGCGGCTGGGCATCAGCGACGCGGCCGAGGCCGAGTGAGTTACTCGGTCGGCGCGGGAGCCGGGCCCACGCCCCGCAACTGCTGGATCTTTCCGCCCAGTTGAGGACGGAGCCGCTCCAACAGCGCCGGTTTCGCGCTGACCACCCAGCGGGGGCCGACGAGGTACTTGCCGCCGTAGACGGCAGCCGCGTCCAGCCAGGTCAGCTTGTACTTCTCCTGGGGGAACGTGGTGATGAGGTAGTCGCCCTTCTTCGTGTGGCAGACACCCTCGCGCAGTTCGTCCGCGTCGGTCCGGATCTTGACCTTGCAGCCCGTCAGGTCGGCGATCACCTCGACCTTCGCCGGCGCCACGACGCCGGCCACGGTGGCGGAGACGTTCGTCGGGCTGCTCTTCGCGGCGGTGCCCGCGTCGTCACTCCCGCTCCCGCCGCACGCGGTTGCCAGGAGGAGAAGACCCAGACTGCCGGCCGCCGTCGCGATACGGCCGATGCTTCCTCGGTCGATTCTTTGGCTGATTCCTCGGTGTGACTGCACGAAAAGTGGTACGGATCAACGCCGGGAGCCGTTCACCTCGTATGTCACGCGGTATCGGTCGGCAGCCAGCGGGCGGCATAGGCCCGCAGCCCCTCCAGGTCGGCACCGCGTGCGACGTAACCGACATGGCCGTCGGGCCGTACGAGGCCCTGGGCGACGTCCGGCCAGGGGCCGCGGTCGTCGAGGCGGTGCACGGTGATCAGGCCGGCCCGGCCGTCCAGGACGGGGGCGAGCCGCTGGTCCGGCCAGAGGTGCGGTGGGCCGGTGAGGAGCAGGTGCCAGCCGGGGGCGGCGGTCCGGGCCTGGAGCCCCTGCGGCAGGTCCGGCAGCCGGTCACCGGCTCGCGGGCCGTGGCGGGGTGGTCGTCCGCCCGTGGTGGAGGCCGGGCTGCGCCGGTAGTGGATGGCGAGTTCGGAGACGGTACGGAAGACCCGCCTGCGGGGCGCCGTCGCACGCACCGCCAACGGGGCGATGCGCGGGACGAGCCGGGCCCGGGCGAAGCGGAGGAGAGGGTGGGGGCCGGCTCCGATGGCGAACGCGCGGTCGGTGAACCGCCGTACCGCGCGGCCGACCGGGGCGCGTTCGATGCCGTACGTCTCCAGCAGTTCCTCCGGTGCGGCGCCCCGGCACACGAGGGCGATCTTCCAGCCCAGGTTGAGGGCGTCCTGGATGCCGGTGTTCATGCCCTGCGCCCCGGCCGGGCTGTGGATGTGGGCCGCGTCGCCGGCCAGGAAGCAGGGCCCGGAGCGGTAGCGGGCGGCACCGCGGTTGTGGAGCCGGAAGTCGGTCATCCAGACCGGATCCCGCAGCACCAGTCCCCGAGCCCCGTACCGGTCGGCGATCTGCTGCAGGAGCGGCAGCGTCACCTCGCCGGCCGGGGCGTCGGACGGCCGGATGGCGAGCATCCGCCAGGGTGCCGGCGAGCCGAGCGGGAAGAAGAACAGCATGCCGGCCCCCGTCATGTACGTGTGCACGGCACCCGGCTCCAGCCCGTCGACGTCCAGGTCGGCGAGCAGGTACGTCTGCGGATAGGCGTAGCCCTCGAAGTCGATGCCTGCCTGGGCTCGCACGGTGCTGTGGGCGCCGTCGCAGCCGACGACGTAGCGCGCCACCACGTCTTCCTCCGTGCCGTCGCGGCCGCGCAGCCGGCAGAGGGCATGTGGACCCTGCTGATCCAGCCGGACCAGCTCCGTGCCGCGTTCGACAGACACGCCCCGCGTGGCCAGGTGCTCTCCGAGGACGCTCTCCGTCTCGGCCTGCGAGAGGAACAGCAGGAAGGGGTACGGAGTGTCCGTGAGCCCGATGTCGAAGAGCGGTACCGACACCGTGCGCCGGGGCAGGTGCAGGCGCACACGCATCGCCGGGTTGCCGCGGGCCACCAGCCGCTCGGTCACGCCGAAGCCCGCCAGTGCCTCCAGGGTGCGGGGCTGGATGCCGAGCGCCCGGGACTCGCGCACCCGGTCGAGGGAGCGGTCGACGAGGCGGAACGTGATGCCGTAGGCGCGCAGTTGCGCGGCGAGCGCGAGCCCTGTGGGCCCCGCGCCCACCAGCAGTACATCCAGCGATACCGGCATGCATCCACGGTAGAAGCCAGGCCGCGAGCACAGCCAACGACCGCGAGACCGTAACCCACCGCATACGAACGGCCGGGGTGGGCCCTCGTTTCTCCCGGCCCCGAGGAGACGGTCTCACCGCGCAGGCGTGAGGAACGGTGGTGTTCCACTGCGGGCGGAGTCTGCAATCCTCGGTAGTGATCCCGGGTGAATGTCCCCCCTGAGCTCCCGAAAACGGTCCTCGGACCGTCGGAGCAATTGTCTGTCCACGGGCCCGCGAGCCCATGAGCAGAGAATGTGGTGACCCCCGTGGATATGCGCTACGAGGCCTACTGCCTCATCGACCCGGACTTCTACGACACGCCTGCTCGTGCGAAGGGTGGCAGTGACGACTTCGAGCTGGCCCGGTGTCCGGCTCCGGACGGGTGGGTGCGGTCGGATCTGGACAGCTGGGTGGTTCTCACTCCCGAGGGTGTGGACCTCCCCCTACAGGGCTGGAAGATCCACGTATCGGCGTGCCTCGACGACGCGCGGAACACCCTCACCGCCGTGTGGGACTACTGCGTCCCCCGCCGGGTCGCCTTCAAGTTTCTTCCCAGCGAGGACAACCTCCTCCTCTCCAACGCGAAGTACGCCCCGCGTGAAGCCAGCGGCAAGTTCGTGACGATCTATCCGGCGGACGAGGCCCAGCTCGAGACGGTCCTCCACGAGCTGGGCTCCGTCCTGGCCGGCCGGCCAGGCCCGTACGTCCTCAGTGATCTGCGCTGGGGATCCGGTCCGCTGTACGTCAGGTACGGCGGGTTCGCCCTCCGGACCTGTGTGTCCCCCGACGGGGAGCTGGTGCCGGCGATCGAGGACGCGTCCGGCCGGCTCGTGCCCGATGTGCGCGGACCCGCGTTCCGGGTGCCGGACTGGGTGACGCTGCCCGCCTTCCTCGAACCCCACCTCACCGCACGCAACAGCACGACCGTCGCCGGCCTGCCCTACCGCATCGAGAGCGCCCTGCATTTCTCCAATGGGGGTGGCCTCTACACCGGTCAGGACATACGAACGGGACAGCGGGTCGTGCTCAAGGAGGCCCGGCCGTACGCGGGGCTGACCCTGGACTGCGCGGACGCGGTCACCAGGCAACGCCGCGAGCGGGAAGCCCTCGAACGACTGCGCGGGCTCGACTGCGTGCCCGCTCTGCTCGACCACTTCGTCCTGGGGGAACATCACTTCCTGGTCGAGGAGTTCGTCGACGGGCCGACGCTCAACAGCCTCTTCGTCGAGCGATGTCCCCTGGTCCTGCCGGAGACCGAGGACATGGACACCGTCGCCTACACCTCGTGGGCCGTCGACATGCTGGACAAGGTCGAGAGCGCCGTCGACGCCGTGCACGGCAGGGGCATGATCGTCGGCGATCTCCATGCCGACAACATGCTGGTCCGCCCCGACGGCCGGGTGGTGCTGATCGACTTCGAGGGCGCGGCTGACGTGACCGACCAGGGGGACCAGCGCCTCGCCGCCCCCGGCTTCGTGGTCCCCAGTGGCCGGACCGGTATCGACATCGACCGCTACGCATTCGCCTGCCTGCGCTTCTTCTTGTTCCTGCCGCTCACCGGCCTGTTCCCGATCGACGCGGGAAAGGCACGGCAGTTCGCCGACGAGATCTCCCGGACCTTCCCGGTTCCCCGTGGATTCTTCGACGACGCGGTGCGAGTGATCGCCGGGGAAGGCGCCGGCACACGGGCAGGCTCCGGCACGCAGGCGTGGCTGGAACCGGACCGCCAGGGCTGGATACGCACACGCGAGTCCATGACCGCGGCCATCCTGGCGTCCGCCACACCGGACCGTGACGACCGGCTCTTCCCGGGTGACGTCGAGCAGTTCGCCACCTCGGGCGGGGGCCTGGGCCTCGCGCACGGCGCGGCGGGCGTGCTGTACGCGCTGGACGCCGTCGGTGCCGGCCGCTACCCGGACCACGAGGAGTGGCTCGTACGGCATGCCCTGCACCCCGAGCCCGGAATGCGCCTCGGCTTCTACGACGGCCTGCACGGCATCGCCTACGTGCTCGACCGCCTCGGCCACCGCGACGTGGCGATGAAGGTCCTCGACATGGCTCTGGGCGAGCAGTGGCAGCAGCTGGGGACCGACCTCTACGGAGGCCTGGCGGGCATCGGCCTGAACCTCCAGCACTTCGCCGCGGCCACCGGTGACCCCGCGCTGCGTGACGCGGCCTTCTCGGTGGCGGGCATCGTCGCCGACCGGCTCGGATCGGCGGGCGCCGACGGCGGGAGCCCGTACGCCGGACTGCTGCGCGGCGCGACCGGGCCCGCCCTGATGTTCCTGCGGCTGCACGAGTACACCGGCGACCCGGAGTTCCTCGACCTGGCCGACCGGGCGCTCCGTCAGGACCTGCGCCACTGCGTGGTCCGTGAGGGCGGGGCCATGGAAGTCGACGAGGGCTGGCGGACCCTGCCGTATCTGGGGGTCGGCAGCGCGGGTATCGGCCTCGTGCTCGACGACTACGTCGCCCATCGCGAGGACGCCCTGTTCCATGAGGCCGCCGCCGACGCGATCCGCCAGGCGACCACAGCCCGGTTCTTCATCCAGTCGGGGCTCTTCCAGGGCATGGCCGGGATGATCCTCTGTCTCAGCCGGCCGTATCCTCCGGGCACGGCCGCACAGCGGGACCCGGTGGTCGCCGAGCGCATACGCCTGCTGTCACGGCACGCGCTCACCTACCAGGGCCACCTGGCGTTCCCCGGCGATCAGCTGATGCGCCTGTCCACCGACCTGGCCACCGGCAGCGCGGGCGTCCTGCTCGCCGTGGGCTCCGCGCTGCACGACAGCCCCGTGCGACTGCCGTTCCTCGCTCCCAGCGAGCGACGCGCCGCGCGGCACGGCCACATACCCCCGTCCCCACGAGGTCAGGGAGGAGGTGAACTTCCATGACACTCCTCGAACTGCAGGCAATCGATCCGACTGTCGCCACTGGCGGCAAGCCGCCGAAGAGGCACAGCAACTTGAGCGTAGTGCTGTGTGACGGAGGAGCGAGCGCCCTCAGCATCGCGCTCTGCAGTGGCAAGTAGTTGTCCGGCGCGGGGGCGCCTCGTGCGTCCCCGCAATAGCCGTTCTCTTCGATCACGTACGACTCCGGTCCCGCACAACCAGGACGACCAGGACGACCGGGACGACCGGGAGGTGCCATGAGCCTTGGCGCGGCGGACCGCCTTCTGCTGGCGTCAGCCCGGCGGGGCGGTGTCTGGGTGGGCGTCACGGTGGTCACCTCGTTGCTGCTCACCGGCGCCGGACTCGCACTGCCGGCCGTCATGGGCCGCACCCTTGACGCCGTCCTCAGTGGGGGCGACTCGGCGCGCTGGCTCGCTTTCACCGGAGTGCTGATCTTCGTCCTGGTGGCCGTCGACGCCGTGGACGATCTCGTCGGGCAGATCGCCGAGGCCCGGTCGACCGCCTGGCTGCGGCACACACTGCTGGGGCACGTGCTGGCGCTGGGCACCCGGGCCACCCGCAGGTTCACGCCGGGCGACCTGGTCAGTCGTCTGGTCGGCAACGCCGCCCGGACCGGGAACAGCGCGTCGGGCCTGGTGTGGGTCGTCATGGGCCTGGTCCCTCCGCTCGGCGCGATCGTCGCCCTGGCGTTCATCGACTACTGGCTGTGTCTCACCTTCCTGGCCGGGATGCCGATCGTGGTGCTCCTGGTGCGGGCCTTCCTCCGCGACATCTCCGACGCCAACGAGGGCTACTTCCGCGTGCAGGGCACCATCGCCGCACGGCTCGTCGATGCCCTGGGCGGAATCCGGACGATCACCGCGGCCCGGACCGTCGACCGCGAGGCGCGCCGTGTCCTCGCGCCCCTTCCCGAGCTGCGTCGGCACGGACTGAGCGCGTGGGACGCGATCGCGCGGATCTCGGCGCGCGGCGAACTGGTCGTCCCCCTGCTGGTGGTCGCCGTCCTGGCAGTGGCCGGACTGGGGCTCACCCAGGGCCGGATCACGCCCGGCGACGTGCTCGCGGCGAGCGAGTACGTGGTCATGGCGGCCGGCATCGGCGGCGTGCTGTCGTCGCTGAGCCAGCTGGCCCAGGCCCGTACGACAGCGGGGCGGATCGCCGAGGTGATCGCCGAACCACCCGTGGCGTACGGCCGGAAGCGCCTTGCCGAAGGCCCCGGAAGGCTGGAGTTCCGGCACGTGACCGTTCAGGGGACGGACGGCCCCGTGCTCCAGGACCTCAGCCTGATCGTCCCGGGCGGCGCCCTCGTCGCCGTCGTGGGCCGGTCCGGGGCCGGCAAGTCGCTGCTGGCCGCGCTGGCGGGGCGTCTCGTCGACCCGGACGAGGGTGAGGTGCTGCTCGACGGCGTGCCGCTGCGCAGCCTCGGCCGCGAGGAGCTCAGGCAGGCGGTGGCGTACGGCTTCGAACGCCCGGTGCTGCTCGGCGAGACCTTCGCCGACGCCATCGGGTTCGGCCCGCGGATGCCCTCTGCCGAGGTACTCGTGGCGCAGGCCAGGGCGGCCCGTGCCGACGCGTTCATCCGCCACATGCCCGCCGGATACGCGAGCCGCGTCGCCGACACCCCGATCTCCGGCGGCGAGGCGCAGCGGGTCGGGCTGGCCCGCGCGTTCGTCCAGGCCGGGCGGGTGCTCGTGCTCGACGACGTGGCCGCCAGCCTGGACACCGTGACCGAGCACCACATCAGCCAGGTCCTGACCAGTGCGCTCGCCGCCCGCACGCGGATCGTCGTGGCGCACCGGGCCTCCATGGCGGCACGGGCGGACATCGTGGTCTGGCTGGCCGACGGCGCGGTCCGGGGGCGGGGACCGCATCGGGCGCTGTGGGCGGATCCCGAGTACCGTGCCACGTTCCAGCCGTTCAGCCTTGCCGCCGCCGAGATGGTGGGGGGCGCACGGTGATGCGGCGGTCCGTGCAGATCCTGCGCTCCTCGCTCAGTCGTCGGCGTCGGGAATACCGCCGACTCGTGGCCTGGTCACTGGTGCAGGCCGCGCCCGCCTTTCTCTCCGGGTGGATCGTGGCCCGCGCCGTCGACCGCGGGTTCCTGGCCGACCGGCCCGGCATCGGCTTCCTCTGGCTGGGCGCGCTGGCGGGCGCCTTCCTCGTCGGAGCCTGGGGCACCCGGCACGCCGTGCAGGGACTGGCCTCACTCATCGAACCGTTCCGGGACGAGCTGGTCACGCTCGTGACCACGGGCACGCTGCACCGGTCCGCCCGGCTGGGCGAGCCGGCCGACACCGCGGGCGTGGCCCGGCTCACCGAGCATGTGGAGCGGGCCCGCGACGCCTACGGCGCGATCGTGCTGTTCGTCCAGGGCTTCCTGGTCACCGCCGGGGGCGTGCTGCTGGGTCTGGCCGGCCTCGACCCGGTGCTGCTCGCCCTCGTCGTGCCGCCGCTCCTGATCGGCCTCGCCCTGTTCGCCGCGGCACTGCGGGCGATGGCCGCACGACAGCGGGAGGTCATCCTGGCGGACGAGCGCATCGCCGAGTCCGCGAGCGCCCTGAGCGGCGGGCTGCGGGACGTGGTGGCCTGCGGCGCCGAGGACCGCGTACGCGCCGAGACGGGTGGGCAGGTCGACGCCGCGGCCCGGGCGACCGTGTCGCTGGCGCGGCTCACCGCGGTACGGACCGCCGCTCTGGGCATCAGCGGCTGGGTGCCCCTCCTGCTGATCCTGATCGCGGCGCCCTGGCTGGTGCGGAGCGGGGTGACGACGGGGGCGATCCTGGGGGCGGTGACCTATGTGTCGCAGGCCCTCCAGCCCGCCCTGCAGGGCTTTGTCCAGGGGCTTGGCAGCAGCGGGCTGTGGCTCCTGGTCACCGTCGGCCGGATGGCCGAGATCGCGGTGAAGCCCGACGAACCCGAGGCGACGGCACCCGAGGACGCCGAAGCGGGGACCGGCGCGGCGACGGGGCGTAGTCCGGTACGGCCCGGTGGTGCACGCGTGGAGGCCCGCGGTCTCACCTTCGGTTACGCACAGTCCGCGGAGCCGGTGATCCGCGACCTGGACCTCGTCCTGCGCCCGGGCGAGCACCTCGCCGTGGTGGGACCGAGCGGCGCCGGGAAGTCCACCCTCGCCGCGCTGCTCGCGGGGGTGCTCGAACCGCGGGCGGGGCAGGTGCGCCTCGACGACGCGCCGGTCCTCGCGCTGGGGGGCGGCGACGACCTGGCCCGGCACCGCGTGCTGATCCCGCAGGAGGCGTACGTCTTCGCCGGCACCCTGGAGGAGAACCTCACCTACCTGGTACCGGGCGCCGCCCCGGCGCACGTGCAGGCGGCGGTCCGTGCCGTGGGCGCGGCACCGCTCGTGGAGCGGCTGGGCGGCTACGACGCGCCGGTGGACCCGCGAGACCTCTCGGCCGGGGAGCGCCAGCTCGTCGCCCTGGCCCGCGCCTTGCTCCCGGCACCACGACTGGCCCTGCTGGACGAGGCCACCTGTCATCTCGATCCGGTCGCCGAAGCGGTCGCCGAGGAGGCCTTCGCCCGCCGCCCGGGCACCCTGGTCGTAGTCGCCCACCGCATCAGTTCGGCACTGCGGGCCGACCGGATCCTCGTCATGGACGGTACGCGGGTCGCCCTCGGCACCCACGAGGAGTTGCTCGCCGACTCCGCTCTCTACCGTGACCTGGTCGGCCACTGGGGCGCCGCGAACGCCTCTGCGCCGACGGTCGGAGCGATGACACGTGCGGGACGGGTACGGGATGCCGTCCGTGTCCTCCTGCGGCTCACCGCTCACCTTTGAACGCTCACCGCTCGCCTCCGAACGGTCACACCCAGCCCGACTCCCTGGCGATGCGGATCGCGTCGATCCGATTACGTCCGCCCGTCTTCCTGGTGATCGCCGACAGATGGTTGCGGACCGTGGCCACGGACAGGGACAACCGCTCGGCGATCTCACGGGTGGGCGTGCCGTCGGCGGTCATTCTCAGGATTTCCACGTCCCGCGGGGTCAGCGGGTTCTCTCCGGCGTCGAGCGCGACCAGTGCGAACTCGGGGTCGATGAACCGCTGCCCCCTGACCAGCTTGCGGACGCCGTGGACCAAGCGGTCCGCCGGCGCGTTCGTGCTGATGACCCCGGCAGCGTGCAGGTCGAGGATGCGGCGGAGCCGCTCGGGTGTCGTCGAGGCCATCAGCAGCAGCATCCGGCAGTCCGGCAGCCGCACCCTCAGCTCACGGTGCGCGGCGAGTTCCTCGCCCTCCTTGGAGTCGACGTCGATCACCAACACGTCGGGGCGGCACATCAGTGCCCGCGCGATCACCTGCCCGTTGCCTTCGACTTCGGCGACGACTTCGATGTCCTCTTCGCGAGACAGGAGGGCGGCGACCGCTCCCCTCATGAGGCGGGCTTTCCCGATCAGAAGCACGCGGATCAATGTCGCTCCCACCTGGCGCTACGCGGCCTGCCGAGACACCTCACCCTGCGTGCCGCACTCTCCAGACGCCTTCGGAGCCAATTATCCGGCCGCTCCGCGATCAGCGCACGTGCCCGGCGAACGCCTCGTACGCCCGCTCGTCGAAGAGCACGAACCGGACCTCCTCGACCGCCGTGTCCGCCGCCCGCACCGTCTCCACTGCGATCCGGGCACCGTCGTCGATCGGCCAGCCGTAGACGCCGGTGGAGATCGCCGGGAACGCGACCGTCCTGGCGCCCAGTTCGTCGGCCACGCGCAGCGACTCCCGGTAGCAGGAGGACAGCAGCTGCGAGCGGTCCTCGGTGGACGACCAGACCGGGCCCACCGTGTGGATCACGTACCGCGCGTCCAGCTCCCCGGCCGTCGTGGCGACCGCCTGCCCGGTGGGCAGGCCCTTGCCGTACTGGGAAGCGCGCAGCTTGCGGCACTCGTCGAGGATCGCGGGGCCACCGCGGCGGTGGATCGCGCCGTCGACTCCTCCCCCGCCCAGGAGGGAGGAGTTCGCGGCGTTGACGATCGCGTCGGCGCTCTCTCGCGTGATGTCGCCCTGAACGAGCCTGATGGTGGTCATGACTGCCTCTATAGCAGCCCTGACCACCGATGACCGGTTATTTCCAGGCGACCGGCAACGAGCGCACCCCGTGGACCGTGCTGGCCGACAGGGCCAGCGAATCGAGCGGGGCCGTCACGCGCAGGGACGGGAGCCTGCGGAACAGGGTGGACAGGCCCAGGCGGAGTTCGGTGCGGGCCAGCGACTGGCCGAGGCACTGGTGCAGTCCGTGTCCGAAGGCGAGGTGGCCGCCGGCGTCGCGGCGGACGTCGAGGGCGTCGGGGGCGGCGTACACGGACGGGTCGCGGTTGGCGGCCTGCAACGCCACCACCACGCCCTCCCCCGCGCGGATACGGACGCCGGACAGGTCGACGTCCTCCGTGGCGACCCGGCGTATCCCGGAGTGGATGACGGTCAGATGGCGCAGGAGTTCCTCCACCGCCCCCGGCCACAGGGAGCCGTCGGCCCGCAGTGCGTCCAGTTGGGCCGGGTTCTGCAGCAGGGCGATCACGGCCAGCGGGAACATGTTCGCCGTGGTCTCGTGACCCGCCAGCAGGAGCAGGGAGACCATGCCCGTGGCCTCGTCGAGCGTGGCCTCGCCGGTCGCGACGCGCTCGGTGGCCAGGCGGGAGACGAGGTCGTCGGCGGGGTCGTGCGTACGGCGCTCGATGAGGGCGCGCAGATAGCCGTAGAGCGCCATGCGGGCCGACATCGCCTCGGCCGGGTCGCCGGCGACGCTGGTGAGGGCGTTGGACTTCGCGCGGAAGAAGCCGTGGTCCTCGTAGGGAACACCGAGCAGTTCGCAGATGGCGAGGGTGGGCAGGGGCAGTGCGTACGACGCGACCAGGTCCGCCTGCGTCGCGTCGCCGTCCGTCATCGCGTCCAGCAGGTCGTCGCAGATCCGCTGTACGGCACCTTCCATCTGCTCGATGCGCCGGAAGGTGAAGTCGGGGATCAGCATGCGGCGCAGCCGGGTGTGGTCCGGCGGGTCCATCTGGTGGAAGAGGCCGGGAGCTTGCGGCGGTGCTCCGGGGCGAGTGTGGGGGAAGTCGGGGTGATTGGCGTCCGCGCTGAAGCGGGGGTCGGCGAGCACCGTACGGGCGTCCTCGTAACCGGTGATCAGCCAGGGGCTGTTGTCGCCCCAGATCGTCACCCGGCGGATCGGCTCCTCGGACTGCCACTTGGCGTACTCGGGGGCCGGGTCGAGCAGCGGGCGGATCGTGGGCAGGGGCGGGTGGGTCGTCACTTCTCCGTGCCTTCCATTGCGTCGGGCGTCTCGTGCAGGCCCGCGAGGCCCAGCAGCAGGGACTTGACCTCGGTGGCCGCGTACGCCTCCTTCGCCGGTGCCGACTCCGGCGAGGGCTGCGAACACAGCAGTACGGGGCCGTGGTCGGGGTCGGCGGGCAGGCGGCCGTGGCTGCCGCGGACGCCGGAGGGGTCGAGGGGGACGGTCTTGAGGCGGTAGCGGAAGCCGAGCTTCTTGCGGGCCACCTGGCCGACGGCGCGCAGCTTCACCGCGGGGACGGCCTCGTCGTAGAGGAGCTCGGCGGGGTCGTAGCCGGGCTTGCGGTGGATCTCGACCTGGCGGGCGAAGTCGGGGGCGCGCTCGTCGTCCAGCCAGTAGTAGTACGTGAACCAGGCGTCGGGGTCGGCGAGTGCGACGAGTTCGCCGGAGCGCTCGTGGTCCAGGCCGTGGGCGGACTTGCCGTCGGCGTCCAGCACCTGCTCCACGCCGTCGAGTTCGGCGACGAGCTTGGCGACCGTGTCGACGTCGGCCGGGTCGCGGACGTACACGTGGGCGACCTGGTGGTCGGCGACCGCAAAGGCGCGTGACGTCCACGGGTCGAGGTACTCCATGCCGTCCTGTGTGTAGACCTCCAGCAGCCCTGCCCGGCGCAGGGCGCGGTTGATGTCGACCGGGCGGGAGACGGGCGTGATGCCGTACTCGCTGAGCGCGACGACGGTGGCTCCCTCGCTCAGGAAGTGGTCGATCAACGGGCGCAGGGCGTGGTCGAGTTGGCGTGCGGCGCGGAGGGTTTCCGGTGAGTCCGGGCCGGAGCGCTGGGGCTCGTAGTCCATCTGCGGGATGTAGACGAGCGTGAGGTCGGGGCGGTGTTCGTCGAAGATCTGCCGGGAAGCGGCCAGGATCCACTGGGTGGAGGGCATGCCGGCGTTCGGGCCCCAGTAGGTGAAGAGGGGGAACGGGCCCAGCCGGTCGGTGAGTTCGTCGTGCAGGGAGGGCGGCCAGGTGTAGCAGTCGGGTTCCTTGCGGCCGTCGGAGTAGTAGACGGGGCGCGGGGTGACCGTCCAGTCGACGTCGGCGCCCATCGCGTACCACCAGCAGATGTTGGCGACCTTGTAGTCGGGCTTGGCCTTCCGGGCCGTCTCCCAGATCTTCTCGCCGCCGACGAGGGCGTTGTGCTGGCGCCACAGCATGACTTCGCCGAGGTCGCGGAAGTACCAGCCGTTCGCCACCGCGCCGTGCGTGGACGGGGGTTCGCCGGTGAGGAGGGTGGACTGGACGGTGCAGGTCACGGCGGGCAGCACGGTGTCGAGCCGGGCCCGGAAGCCGCGGTCGCCGAGGGCGGCGACGGCCGGCATATGCCGCAGAAGGTTCGGGGTGAGGCCGACGATGTCGAGGACGACAACGCGGTTCGATGGGTCGGTCGTCATGACGGGTCCTCCTTGAGGCCGAGGCCGGTCAACCGGTCGCGGGCCCAGGCGAGTTCGGCGGCGATGCCGCCGGGCAGGTCGGCGGGCGGTTCGGGGAGGACGGACCAGGTGTAGGTCTCGACCTCGATGTGGTCGCAGTGGGCCGAGGCCCCGCCCAGCAGCCCGGCGAGGACCTGGTCGAGCTGGCCGGCCGTCGTACGCAGCGGAGGTTCGGGCTCGGTGTGCAGCGGGGCGTGGAAGTGGACGCGCCAGGGGCCGCCGTCGGCGGGAAGGTCGCCGTCGAGGGCGTCCGGGAGGTCGTCCACGCCGAGGACGTCACCGTCGCTCGTCGTCCGGGTCTGGTGCAGGAACCGGGGTTCGGCGAGCCGGTGCAGGGCCGCGCGGGCGGCGGGGGCGGCCGGGTTCGCGGCCTCCACGGCGCAGGACGCCTGGAGTTTGACCACGGGCATCCCGGCTTCCGAGAGCCGCCGCAGGGCCTCGGCAGGGTCCTCGAACTGGACGGCGAGATGGCACGCGTCGAGGCAGATGCCGAGCCGGTCGGAGTCCAGCCCGCCCAGTTCCCGCACCGCCTGCGTGGTGGTCTCGACGACGCACCCGGGTTCCGGCTCGAACCCGACGCGGATACGGCGACCCGTCCACGCCTCCAGCGCGGCGAGCCCGGTGGCCAGCCGGTCCACGGCGTGCCGGGCCTCCTCGGCACAGGCGGGAGTCCACGGGGTGCGCCACGCGAGCGGCAGCGTGGAGACGCTTCCGCGGTCGACGTCGTCCGGGAGGAGGGCGGCGAGGACGCGGGCGCAGTCCAGGGTGTACTTCAGCCGGGCCTCGTCGGCCCAGTCGGGTTCGTACACGTCCTTCTTGACGACCTCGCGGTGGAACCCGGCGTACGGGAAGGCGTTGAGGGTGACGGTCTCCAGGCCGCGCGCCCGCAGTTCGGTCTTCAGACGCGTCAACGCGCCCTCGTCATCGGCGAGTTCGGTGACGACGGGGCGCGCCAGCCACAGGCCGATGCCGAGCCGGTCGACCCCGAGCCGGTCGCGCACGGGCTCGGCGTAGTCGGCGAGCTGGGCGATCACGCCCTGGAGGTCCTCCGCCTGGTGGACGTTGCTGCAGTAGCCGAGGTGGACGGTGGTGCCGTCCGGGTGCAGAAAGCGCATGGGATGTTCACGCTCCCCCGCGACGTATGGAGTTGCCCCGGAAGGTGGCCTCCTCGTCCGGCTTGGACTCCTCCAGCTCCAGCCGCCCGCTCTGGCCGTAGAAGGCGACCGGGTTGCGCCACAGCACCTCGTCCACGGCGTCGTCGTCGAACCCGGCGGCGAGCATGGCGTCGGCGGTCTTACGGGTCTTCAGTGGATCCGAACGCCCCCAGTCGGCAGCCGAGTTGACGAGCACCCGCTCCGTCCCGTGCTCCTTGAGGATCTCCACCATCCGGTCCTCGCTCATCTTGGTCTTCGGGTAGATCGAGAACCCGGCCCAGCAGCCGCTGTCCAGGACCATGCCGACGGTGAGCTCGTTGAGGTGGTCGAGGACGACCAGTTCGGGGGCGATGCCCGACTCCCGTACGACGTCCAGGGTGCGGCGGGTACCGGCCGCCTTGTCGCGGTGCGGGGTGTGCACGAGGGCGGGCAGCTCGTGCTCGATGGCGAGCTGGAGCTGGCGCGCGAGCGCCTCGTCCTCCTCGGGGGTCATCGAGTCGTAGCCGATCTCGCCGACGGCGACGACGCGGTCCTTGGCGAGGTAGCGGTCCAGTTCGTCGAGGACCGGGAGGCAGCGGGGGTCGTTCGCCTCCTTCGGGTTGAGCGCGATGGTGCAGAAGTGCTGGATGCCGAACTGGGCGGCGCGGTACGGCTCCCAGCCCAGCAGCCCGTCGAAGTAGTCGTAGAAGCTCTCGGGCGAGGTGCGGGGCTGCCCTAGCCAGAAGGCGGGCTCGACGACGGCGCGCACCCCGGCCGCGTACATCGCCTCGTAGTCGTCGGTCGTGCGGGAGGTCATGTGGATATGGGGGTCGAAGATGCGCACGGTCAGCCCTCTTCCTTGAGTGCGTGCTGGAGTTCTGCTCGGCCGCCGACGACGTCCGGGAAGGCGCGGACGAAGGGCAGGATGTCCTGGGGTACGTCCCGTCCCGCGACGATCCGCTCATGGGCGAAGTCGGCGAGCATACGGGCCAGTTCGCGGTCGGCGCGGGTGTCGAGGCCGGTGACGCGGTCCAGCGGGATCTCGCAGAACACGCACTTCAGTACGGCCTGGCGGTACTCGGCGTCCGGGAGGTGCGCGGCGGCGTACGGGCCGAGGGCGGCCTCGATCAGGCTGGTGTCGTTGCCGCGCAGGGTTTCCCGTACGAGGGGCAGGGCGAGGTCGGCCAGGTCGAGCAGCGGCAGGGCGCGCAGGACGGCGCGTTGTTCCGCCGGGTCGCCGTGGCGGTGGAGGCGGGTGACCTCGTCGGCGAGGGCCTGGCCGCGCAGGGGCAGTGCGGTGAGCAGGACGGCCCGGGCGGCCTCGTCGACGGTCCAGTACGCGTCGAGGCGGCCGTGCCCGCAGCGCCTTCGGGCGGCGGGGAAGAGCCGTCGTACGGCGGCGGGTTCGGCGGTGACCTCGGCGGCGCTGTCGTCCAGCCAGGTGCGGGCCGTGGGGTCCAGGCCGGCGATCAGGGCGGGGTGGGGGTCCGGCGGAGCCGAGAGGGAGGCAGTCGTGACAGCCATGGGGGGAGCAACTTCCGGAGATGTGGGAGGAGTCGAGCCGGCAGGAAAGGGCCGGGCGGTGTCTATCGGTGCGCCGCGGTCTGTACGGCCGCACGCAGGAACTCGATCGAGCGACGGGCCACGTCGGGCGCGTCGAGCGAGCCGCCCTGGATCTCGACGGAGACCAGGCCGCGATGCCCGAGGTCACGCAAGGCGGCCAGTACGGGCGGGAAGTCGATCTCACCCGCGCCGAATTCGAGGTGCTGGTGGATGCCGCGCCGCATGTCCTCGATCTGCACGTTGCGCAGCAGCGGTGCCGCCCGGCTCACGCAGTCGAGCACGGAACGTCTCTCCACGCAGTGCGCGTGGCCGACGTCCAGGGTGATCCCGAACAGCTCGTGCCCGTCGACCAGTTGGGCGAGGTGCAGGCAGCGCTCCACGGTGTCGACGAACATGTACGGCTCCGGCTCGAAGGCCAGCGCCACCCCGTACTCCTCCGCCGTCTCCAGCACGGTCTCCACCCCGGCCGCGAGCCGCTTCCACGCGTCCCGCTCCGGCAGCCCGTCCGGCGCCGGGCCGCTGCACAGGTGGACGGTGGGCGAGCCGAGATCGGCCGCGATGCGCAGGGCGCGGCGCAGCAGGTCGACCCTGACCTCGGAGCCGTCCGACATCAGCGTGGGCAGGTGCTTGCCCCAGGGGTCGAGGAAGTACGGCGCGCCGGTCTCCACCGTCACGTCCAGCCCGTGCCGCGTGAGTTGCCGGGCGAGGGCGGTGACGCGCCGGGGCAGATCGTCGGCGTACGGGTCGAGGTGGCCGTGGTCGAGGGTGAGGGCGACGCCGTCGTAGCCGAGATCGGCGAGGACGACCAGGACGTCGGTCAGCCGGTGGTGGGTGAAGCCGTTGGTGCCGTAGCCGAATTTGAGATCGGTGGGGGGAGGTCTCATGGTGCCGGTTCCTCACACGGAGGTGTGGTGGGTCTCAGGTGGGCGATATGCGCCGGGCCAGCCGCCGCGCGAGGGGGTGGACGACGCCAAGTGCCGCGGCGACACCCGCAGCCCCGCCACGCGCGGTCAGCGCCGCCTGCAGGGGCATCAGCCCAAGGATCCCGGCCCCTACGGCCCGCCGCAGGTTCTCCCCCGACGGCTCCCGTACGGCACGGACTTGGGCGGCCCCGTAGGTACCGAGGTAGGCGAGAGCACCGGCGGCGGTAAGGGCGGTGCGGAGCTTCGCCGGGGAGGTGGCGGTGAGGGCGGTGCGGAATTTCGCCGGGGCGGTCGCGGTGAGGGCGATGCCGAGCTTCTTCGAAGGAGCGGTGCCGCCAACGCCCTCAAGGGGCGCGGGGCTGTGTCGAACAGCGGCTCCGCCGCGGGGCGCGACCAGCCACATCGGCGCAGCAGACGCCAGACGGCCGTTCGCGGCACGTCCTGCGGCGACTCGGGCGACCGGAAGGGCCGTCGCGACCGCCGTCGCCGCAGACACGGCAAGAGTCGCAGCCGGAACCCGCGCCGGCGCCCCGGCGATCTCATGCCGACTGAGCGCCATCAACGTACCGGTATGCACCCCGACCAGCCCGGCAGGCACCGCGGCACGCCGCAGCGCAACCCCGACCGGCTCCGCACCGACCCCAGGCACAACCGCTCCGGCCAGGACGTCCAGAACCCGGGCTCCCGCCATGGCGACTGAGCCCACCGGCGTGGACTTGAGCTTCAGGTCATACGCCCAGACCAGCCCAGCCAATGGAAGCGCGGTGCCCACACTGCGCCGACCTCCCGCGGCGGCGGCGAGACCGATCCCCGCCGCGGTCAACGACCCGGCCACGGCGAGCGCCGTACGGCGCGGAACGCGCCCCGAGGGCACCGGTCGCTCGGGCCGCTCGACGGAGTCGACCGTGGCGTCGGCGTAGTCGTTCAGGGCCATGCCGGCCCAGTAGAGGCACACGGAGGAACCGATCACTCCGAGGGTGCGGGCGCCCAGCGGGCGTCCGGCAGCGGCCGCTCCCGCGATCACGTCACCGGGGACACTCAACGCGGCCGGAGCTCTGACGAGCAGGGCGAGGTCGGCGAGGCGCACGGCAGACCGGGATCCGAAGCGGGCAACCGCTTTCCGATCTTTCATGGCCGCACCTTACTCGCGGCTGTTTAGCATTCAGGTACCTACCCCCCAGTAAGGGGAGTGACAAAGAAGACACAGATTTTTCTTACCGTCGGGCCCCAACTGCCGGTAAACGTGGGTCGTTTGAGCAGCTTCACGGCTCCTGACGCAGCCGCCGCCACACCGCCTTGGCCGCGTTGTGCCCCGACATGCCGTGCACGCCCGGTCCGGGTGGGGTGGCCGACGAGCAGATGAAGACCGCCGGGTGCGGGGTGGTGTAGGGGAAGAGCGACAGCTTGGGGCGCAGCAGGAGTTGGAGTCCGGAGGCCGCGCCGGAGGCGATGTCTCCGCCGACGTAGTTGGCGTTGCGGGCGGCGAGTTCGGCCGGGCCGGCCGTGGCGCGGGCGAGGACGCGGTCGCGGAACCCCGGGGCGAAGCGCTCCAGTTGGCGTTCGATGGCGTCCGTGAGGTCTCCGGTCCAGCCGTTCGGCACATGCCCGTACGCCCAGAAGGCGTGCTTGCCGTCGGGAGCCCGGGTGGGGTCGACGACGCTGGGCTGCACCGTGATCATGAACGGCTTGTCGGGCGCCCGGCCCTCCCGGGACGCGGCGCGCAGCGCGGCGCCGATCTCCGCGCTGTCCCCGCCGATCTGCACGGTGCCGGCCCGCCGGGCCTCCGGCGCGGTCCACGGCACCGGGCCGTCCAATGCATAGTCGATCTTGAATGCGGCGGCGCCGTAGCGGTAGCCCTCGTAGTACCGGCCGAGCCCGGCGATACGGGCCAGCGCGGTCGGCGAGGTGTCGAAGATGTACGCGCGCGCGGGCGGCAGGTCGTCGAGCCGCTTGACCTCGTAGTCGGTGTGGACGGCGCCGCCGAGGTCCTCGAGATAGGCGGTGAGGGCGTCGGAGATGGACTGGGACCCGCCGCGGGCCACGGGCCAGCCGCGGGCGTGGGCGGCGAGGGCGAAGACCAGACCGATGGCGCTGGTGGCGAAGCCGCCCAGCGGCGCGATGACGTGGGCGACGAGGCCGGAGAACAGGGCCTTGGCCCGCTCGTCGCGGAAGCGGCGCATCAGCCATGTGGACGGGGGCAGCCCGACGAGGCCGAACCGGGCGAGGGTGACCGGGTCGCGTGGCAGCGCGGTGAGGGGCAGGGACATGAAGTCGCGGGCCAGCGTGTCCCACTTGGTCAGGAACGGCTCGACCAGCCTGCGGTACGTCCCCGCGTCGCGCGGGCCGAAGGAGGCGGCGGTCTCGGCGACGGAACGGGACAGCACGGCGGCGGTGCCGTCGGTGAAGGGGTGCGCCATGGGCAGCTCGGCGTGCAGCCACTGAAGGCCGTAGCGGTCGAGCGGCATGGTCCGGAACACGGGCGAGTTGATGCCGAGGGGGTGCGCGGCGGAGCACGGGTCGTGCCGGAAGCCGGGCAGGGTCAGCTCTTCCGTGCGGGCACCCCCGCCGACGGTGTCACGCGCCTCGAACACGGCCACGGAGAAGCCACGCCGGGCCAGCTCCACGGCAGCGGTCAGTCCGTTCGGCCCCGCACCCACCACGACCGCATCGAGCATCGACGGCACCTCGGACCCCTTCGTCAGCCGACGGCCTTGAAGGATCAGGATATGCCGGGCCACTGACAGCGCAGGGGCGCGGGTAAAGTCCGCCGGGTGACACGCCGCTTCCGCTTCCCCGTACCCGAGGACGGCCTGTGGCACTGGTTCGAGGTGGGGGACGCCGGGCAGGTGTTGCGGCAGATCACCTTCCGGGGGCCGGGTTCCGTACCCGTGGTGGCCGCCGAACCGGTCGAGGTGGCGCAGACACGGCAGGCGTGCGGGGAGTGGGGCGTGCGCCTGTACGAGGTCGTGTACGGGCTGCCGGTGCCAGAACCTCTCGTGGAGCCGCCGGGCGCCCGGTCGGTCGACCCGCGGGAGTTCGATGTGGCGTGG
Source organism: Streptomyces sp. T12 (assembly GCF_028736035.1). Lineage (NCBI taxonomy): Bacteria > Bacillati > Actinomycetota > Actinomycetes > Kitasatosporales > Streptomycetaceae > Streptomyces > Streptomyces sp. T12. The sequence goes on along the minus strand of NZ_CP117866.1, from coordinate 8,927,989 downwards.
GGCCGGGCCCGGTCCTTCCGCCAGTGCGACGTCCGCCACGACACCGGTCCCCTGCCGGTCGGTACGCGCCTGACCGGGACGTTCACCGTCTCGCCGTGGGGTCCCGGTGTCACCGGCGTGTTCGTCGACGTCGGTCTGCCCGCCGTCGGCTTCGTGGACGCCCTGGTGCTGCTGCGGGCGGAATGCGAGTGGCCCGCGGAGGGCACCCCCGCCGAGTTCGAGGTGGTCGACCTCCGCGTCGGCGGGGGCCGCCCTCAGATCAGACTGCGACCGACAGCAGTTCCCGCACTCGGCGAGCCGTGGCCGCGTCACGGGCCGTCGTGAACGGCAGGACATTGCCGCCGGTGATGCGGAACGGCTCGCCCGCGCGGGTCAGGTGGGCGCCGCCCGCCTCCTCGACCAGGAGCAGGCCCGCGGCGTGGTCCCAGGCGGCCTCCCAGGAGAACGCCGTGGCGTCCAACTCGCCCCGGGCGACGGCGAGATACTCCAGCCCCGCGGACCCGCAGGGGCGGGGTCGCACGCCCTCGGTCCACAGGCCGAGCAGCGCGCGCTTCTGCTCGTCGGTCGTGTAGTCAGGGTGGGACGTGGCGACTTCCAGATCCCGGCCGGGCTCCGGCGCGCCGGAGTGCAGCTGCTCGCCGTCGAGGAAGGCGCCCCGGCCCCGTATCGCCGTGGCCAGCTGGTCGCGGGCGGGCGCGTAGGTCCAGGACGCCAGCAGGACGCCGCGCTGTGCGAGCGCCACCAGCGTGCAGAAGCCGGAGTCTCCGTGTACGAACTGGCGGGTGCCGTCGACGGGGTCGACGATCCAGACCGGGGCGTCGCCCTGGAGCGCGTCGTACGACGCCGGGTCGGCGTGCACCGCCTCCTCGCCGACCACGACCGAGCCGGGCAGGAGGGCGCCGAGCGCCTCGGTGAGGTACTGCTCGGCGAGTCGGTCGGCGTCGGTCACCAGGTCGTGCGGTCCGGCCTTCTGGTCGACCTCGTGCGCGGAAAGCTGCCGGAAGCGGGGCATGATCTCGGCCGCGGCCGCCTTGCGGACCGCTTCCTCCACGTCGGCGGAGTGCTGTGCGAGAAACTCGTCGATGGTTTCGTTGTTTTCGATCACGTGTCAATAAGAACACGCCCCACTGACAATCCCCGCCCGCCCGGTGGCCGCCGGATGGCATCGGCGTGAACACGTGGGGCGGGTACGGGCAGGTCAGAGGCCCACCCCAGGGGCGTCGACCAGCCCTCAGCGTCCGACCGCGTACCCCTGCATCCCCCGCGGATTCGCAGCCGCCGACAGAACCCCGGTCTCCGGATCCCTCGCGACCGCGCACAGCCGCCCCTCCGACCAGGCGTCACCGACGGTCACGTCATGACCACGCCGCCGCAGCTCCTCCACCACCTCGGCGTCCATCCGTGACTCCACGGTGACGCTCCCCGGCCGCATCCCGCGCGGGTAGAAGGAGCCCGGGAAGCTGTCGTTGTGCCAGTTCGGGGCGTCGATCGCGCCCTGGAGGTCAAGGCCGCCGCGGACCGGCTCCCGCAGGGCGACCGCGAGGAAGAAGTGCAGCTGCCACTGGTCCTGCTGGTCCCCGCCGGGCGTGCCGAAGGCCATGACGGGCACACCGTCGCGCAGGGCGATCGAGGGCGTGAGCGTCGTACGCGGCCGCCGTCCCGGCGTCAGCGAGTTCGGCAGGCCCTCTTCCAGCCAGGTCATCTGCAGCCGGGTGCCGAGCGGGAAGCCCAGTTCGGGCACGACGGGGTTGGACTGCAGCCAGCCGCCGCTCGGGGTGGCCGCGATCATGTTGCCCCAGCGGTCGACGACGTCGAGGTGGCAGGTGTCGCCGCGGGTGCCCCCGTCGACGGCCACGTCGGGCTCGCCCGGCACCGGGGACGTCGGGCGCTTGGCGACCGTCGGCTCGCCGACGCCCAGCACGTCGAAGCCGGGATCGTCGGAGGCCACCACGCGCGCGTGCGCGCACAGCCGCGGGGCGCGTCCGTCCGGGCTGCCGGGCCGCAGCTCGTGGGAGGCCTTGTCGCCGATCAGCTCCCGCCGGGCCGCGTTGTACCGCTGCGACAGCAGCTCGGCGAGCGGTACCCCGGCCGCGTCGCCGTACCAGGCCTCCCGGTCGGCCATGGCCAGCTTGCAGCCCTCGATCAGCAGATGGACGTACTCGGCGGACCCGTACCGGGGCAGCTCCGGCGGGAGCAGCGCGAGCTGCTGGAGGAGGACCGGGCCCTGACTCCAGGGGCCGGCCTTGCACACGGTCCAGCCGTTGAAGTCGTACGTCGCCGGCGCCTCGTAGGTCGCGGACCAGCCGGCGAGGTCGGCGGCCGTGAGTGTGCCGGAGCGCCGCTCGCCGCTGGTGTCCATGGTGGGCCGCTGGGCCTGCCGTACGAGGGCCTCGGCGATGAACCCGGTGCGCCACACCTCGCGTGCGGCCTCGATCTGCGCGACCCGGTCCCCGGCCCCGGCGACCTCGTCGAGCAGCCGTTTCCAGGTGGCGGCGAGGGCGGGATTGCGCAGCAGCTCCCCGGGCCGGGGGGCCTCCCCGCCCGGCAGATACACCTCGGCCGACGAGGTCCACTCCGTCTCGAACAGCTCCCGCACGGTCTCGACGGTCTCCCCGACGCGCTCCACGGGCGCGTGCCCGTGTTCGGCGTACCCGATGGCGTATGCGAGCACCTCGGCGAGCGTCCTGGTCCCGTAGTCCCGCAGCAGCAGCATCCAGGCGTCGAACGCCCCGGGCACGGCGGCGGCGAGCGGCCCCGTCCCCGGCACGAGCTCCAGGCCGAGCCCCCGGTAGTGCGCGACCGTCGCCCCGGCGGGCGCGACTCCCTGCCCGCACAGCACCCGCACCTCACCGCCCGCCGGCGCGAGCAGGATCGGCACCTCGCCGGCCGGCCCGTTGAGGTGCGGCTCGACGACGTGCAGCACGAACGCGCCCGCAACGGCCGCGTCGTACGCGTTGCCGCCGCTCTCCAGCACGGCCATCGCCGACTGCGAGGCGAGCCAGTGGGTGGAGGACACCATGCCGAAGGTGCCCTGGAGGGTGGGTCGGGTGGTGAACACGGGCGGACTCCTCAATGGACGGCAGCCGATCTTGCGATCGTACGCACCTACGGCAACCGTCTGCCCGCGGTCAGCAGGTGCCCGCTGGTGCCGAGGAGGCTGGGCTCGGACTCGATGCGCCGACTCGCCGCCAGGACGGCCTCACGACGGTCCGGGTCGTCGAGCCAGTCCTCGACGCCGCCCATGAGCCAGGCGACGCCCTCGATGCCGTACTGACCCTCGACGGTGAGTCCGGCCCCGGCGAACTCCGTGGGCACCTCGTCGGGTTGGGCGAAGTGGGCGACGGTGAAGAACCCGTCCTCGTGGTAGGGGTGTCGGCCGTCCGCCAGGACGGCATCGGTCCGTTCGCGGTGCAGGGGGATGAAGTAGCGCTCCTCACGCAGGAGGTCGTGCAGCTGTGCGAAGCGGTTGATGGTGGCCGCGACCACCAGCCCGCCCGGCCGGACCGCCCGGTACGCCTCGGTCAACGCCCCTACCCGGTCCGCCCGTTCAGGCAGGTGGTAGAGCGGGCCCAGCATGAGCACCACGTCGTACGCGGCATCGGAGGCGGGCAACTCGCGCGCGTCGCCGGCGCGGGCGGTGACGCCGGGTATCCGGGCGGCCTGCTCGACATGGAGCGGCACGGGATCGATGAGCTCGACCTCGTAGCCGTCCTGCGCGAGCCACTCCGCATGCACCCCGCTGCCGCCTCCGACGTCCAGCACGCACGCGGGTGCCGCGGGTAACAACCGTCGCAGCACGTCCTGCGTACGCCAGAACTCCAGCCGCCCGGCTGGGGCTCCGCCCTCTCTGAGCCGGTCGTCCTCCTTGCCTTGTGTGTAGTAGGCGAGGATCTCCTCGCGCAGGGCAGGCCGTTTCGCGTCCGTCGTCTCGGTCATCACCTCAGATTGCTGATCGCCGTCCGCCCAGCGCAACGGGTTATGCCCCGCGCGCCGTCACCAGCCCCGACTCATAGGCGAACACCACCAACTGCGCCCGATCCCGCGCCCCCAGCTTCGTCATCGCCCTGCTGATGTGGGTCTTCGCCGTGAAGGGGCTGATCACCATGTGCTCGGCGATCTCCTCGTTCGTCAGCCCCCGCGCCGCCAGAGCCGTCACCTCGCGTTCGCGGCGCGTCAGGCACTCCAGGCCGGGCGCGGTGGCCCGGTCGGGTGGGCGGGAGACGAACTCGCCGATCAGAGTGCGGGTCACCGACGGGGACAGCAGCGCCTCGCCGCGTGCCACCACTTCGATCGCCTGGAGCAGGTCGGCCGGTTCGGTGTCCTTCAGCAGGAAGCCGCTGGCGCCGGCCCGCAGGGCCTCGAAGACGTACTCGTCGTGGCCGTAGTTCGTCAGGATGACCACGCGGACCGGTGCCAGGGCCGGGTCCGCGGCGATCCTGCGCGTCGCCTCGATGCCCGTCATCACCGGCATCTGTACGTCGATCAGCGCGATGTCGGGGACCTGCGCGCGGATCAGTTCCACGCCCCGCTCGCCGTCCGCCGCCTCGCCGACCACCTCGATGCCGTCCTCGGCGTCCAGCAGGGCCCGGAATCCCGCCCGCATCAGCGCCTGGTCGTCGACGAGCGCCACCCTGATCACGTCATCCGTCATGCCGCCGCCCCCGTCGCCCCGTCCTTGTCCCGCCGCCCCCGTCGCCCCGTCCTCATCCCGTCTCCCCCAGCGGCAGCCGTGCCCGCACCGCGAATCCGCCCTCGGCGCGCGGGGCGGCGTGCAGGGTGCCGCCGAGGGCCGTGACGCGTTCGCGCATGCCGGTCAGACCGATGCCGGGGGTGGGCGGGACGGCCGGGTCGGCGGTGCCGTCGTCCTCGACACGGACCGTCAACTCGCCCTCGCTGTAGCCGAGTTGAACGGTCACCTTCGCCGGGCCCGCGTGCCGCGCCGCGTTCGTCAAGGCCTCCTGGACGATGCGGTACATCGCCCGGTCGACCGTCGCCGCCAGCGGCCGCTCCTCCCCCGTCACCGTCAGTTCGACCGCGAGACCCGCCGCCCGCGCCCGCTCCACGAGCAGCGCGGGCGTGCCGGTGGGCTCGTCCGTGCGCAGCACCTCCAGCGTGGCGCGCAGCTCCCGCATCGCCTCCCCGCTCGCCTCCTGGATGGCGAGCAGCGCGGGCGGCACCTCCTCGCCACGCTTGCGGGCCAGGTGCACGGCGACGCCCGCCTGGAGCTTGACGATCGAGATGCTGTGGGTGAGGGAGTCGTGCAACTCCCGTGCTATGCGCAGACGTTCCTCGCCCGCTCTGCGCAGCGCCGCCTCCTCCCGGGTGCGTTCGGCCTCCAGGGCGCGCTGCTCGGTCTGGCGCAGATACGCCTGCCAGTTGCGGTCGGCCAGGCCCGTCACCACCGCGCACAGGAACCAGCCGGCGAGCAGCAGCGCCTCCCGCGTGACGTCCGAGCCCGCCGAGCCCGCCGCCACGTAGCCGCCGAGGAAGACGGCGGCGGCCGCCGCGGCCGTGCCCCGGTGTCCGGTCCGCGACGCCGTGTGCACCGCGCCCACGACGGGGACGGCCAGGCTGCTCGCGGGCCCGGCGTGGACGACTGCGGCGAGCAGGCCGGCGGTGGTGACCGCGAGCACCACGCGCGGAGCCGTGCGGTGCGCGGCCAGGGCCAGCGAACCGACCGCGATCAGCGCGCAGTCGACGGGTCCGGCGCGTCCGTCCGCCACGGCGGCGAGCACGACGATCACGCCGACCACGACCGCCACGGCCAGGTCGACGAGCCGCCCGCGTGTGATCCGAAGCCCGCTCATGCCCGCACACTAGACCGCCCCACCGACAGCGACGTCACCCCTGTGGACGGCTCCCGGACTACTCCCCACGCAGTAGTGCCCGGCCCCGGCCCGACCGGCCGACGCAGCACCGACTGCCTTCGGCGGTACGACGACCCGGCCCACCCCGGCAGCGCACGCTGCTGCCCATGTCCACACCCTTCCGTCACACCGAACCCCTCCCCCCGAAGTCGGCCACCGGCACCGTCGCCGAGGTGTACGCCCAGATCGCCCTGGACTTCGGCATCGCCGAGCCCGTCACCTTCGTGGTCCTGTCCTCCGCACCCGAACTCCTCGCCCCCACCTGGGCGTTGATGCGCGAGTCGCTCATCGCGGGGGCGGGCAGCCGGACCGGCAAGGAACTGGTGGCCCTCGGGGTCTCGCTCGCCAACAAGTGCCCGTTCTGCGTGGACGCGCACACCGTGCTGCTGCACGCCACCGGCGACCACGCGCTCGCCGAACGCCTGGCCCGCGGGGAGCAACCGCGGAACGAGGAGCACGCGCGCCTGCTCGCCTGGGGGCGGCACACACGCGTGCCCGGCGCCGCCCTGGAGCCGTATCCCTTCCCGCGCGAGCACGCCCCCGCCTATCTCGGCACCGCGCTCACCTTCCACTTCATCAATCGGATCGCGTCGGCCCTGCTGACCGAGAACCTGCTCCCCGCGGGCGCCCAGCGCTTCCGGGCGGTGCGCAGCCTCGCGGGCCGCACGCTCGCCCGGACCGTGCGCCGCCCCGCCCGGCCCGGCATCTCCCTCGCGCTGCTCGACGACGTCGATCCCGGCGAAGCTCCCGCATGGGCGGGCGGCACGCCCGTCGGTCTCGCGTACGCGGCGCTGCTCAGGGCGGCCATGAGGGGCGCGGGCCTGCTCGACACCGACGACCATCACCTCGTGGAGCAAACCCTCCAGGACTGGGACGGAACACATCCGCCGCTCACCCCGGACGGGTTCCCGGACCGCCGGGAGCGTCCGGCGGCGCGCCTGGCCCTGCTGGCCGCCCTCGCGCCGTACCGCATCACGGCCGAGGACGTTGCGGCCTGGCGCCGACCGGAGCACACCGACCACTGCCTGGTGCATCTCGTCGCGTACGGCGCCTTCGTGGCCGTCGACCGCATCGAAAGCTCACTTTCCGGCCAAATCGCCCGGGAGGCCACGTAACTCACCCAGGGCACCACGTAATTGCGCCCCTCCCGTAACGGCGTCAGCACGGAGCGAGTTGGCACTTCCGCCCCACAGAGAGTCATGTGACACTGGCGTCCCGTCCGCAGTGCGGACTCCCTCCGCACCGTCCCCCACGAAAAGTGCGCCGTGCGTTCTCTTCCCTTGCCGCTCGCCCTCACCGCGCGCCTGTCGCCCGTCGTCGTGCTCGCCGCGGCGGGCTGGGCACTGTCGTCCGGACCAGCGACGCAGGCCGCCGACCAACCGGCGGCGCAGAAGAGCGGCGACGACTCGCCCTCGGCCCCCGCGACGGCGGCGGTCTCGAAGACGTACGCCGCCGCTCCCGCGCCGTGCGACAGCCTGAGCACGAAAACGATCAAGTCGCTCGTTCCGGGCGCCAAGACGGCCGGCAAGGAGATCCCCTCGACGGACTCCAAGCTGCGCCGCACCTGCTCGTGGAACGCGCTCAAGGGCTACGACTACCGCTGGCTGGACGTGTCCTTCGAGATCACCGCGTCGGACGACGCGGCGGAGAAGTCCTACAAGGAGCGCGTCGCGAACAAGAGCGGCGGAGGCGCCGTCCCCGGCATCGGCGACGCCGGGTACTCCGTCGTGAACCTCACCACCGAGGACAAGCAGCAGACCCGAGAGGGCGTGGTGATGATCCGCGCATCCAACGCGCTGGTCTCCATCACCTACAGCGGAAGCGACTTCGAGTCGAAAGAGGCGCCCAGCACGGACGACATCAACAAGGGCGCCATCAAGGCGGCCAAGGAGGCGGTGGCCGCGCTGGAGGACGGCCAGCAGGGCTGACCGTCCTCCTCACGTCCTTTCACGGCGGGCTCAGGCCTCGACGCGTTCCTTGTGTCCGGCCATCAGCACCACGTACAGCACCAGCGAGGCGCCCAGGCCCACCGCCCAGCCGTAGTCGGCGAGCGGCTTGAGGAACGGGATCAGTCCGTCGACCGGGAACGGTCCGGTCTTCGCACCGTCGGCGCCGACACCCGAGTACGAGCCACCGACCGCGAGGACGCCGCCGACGAGGAAGGCAACGATCGCGCGCCAGTTCCAGCCGGACGAGTACCAGTAGCGCCCGCCGGGCGTGTACAGGTCCGCGAGGTGCAGGACCGTGCGGCGGACGATCCAGTAGTCGGCGATCAGGATGCCCGCGACCGTGCCGAGCAGTCCGCCGACCACGCCGAGCCAGGTGAAGATGTAGAACTCCGGGGTGGAGATCAGCTTCCAGGGGAAGATCAGCACGCCGACGACACCGGTGATCAGCGCGCCCGTACGGAAGTTGATGAGCTTCGGCGCCAGGTTCGCCAGGTCGTACGCCGGGGAGACCACGTTCGCCGCGATGTTCACGGAGATCGTGGCGACCAGGACGACGATGAGGGCGAAGAGCAGGCCGAAGACGCTGTCCGTCTTGGCGGCGAGGGTGACCGGGTCCCAGATCGCCTCGCCGTAGACCACCTCGGAGCCGGAGGTGACCAGCACGGCGAGGACCGCGAAGAGGGTCATCGTGGTGGGCAGGCCGAGGGACTGGCCCCAGGTCTGTGCCTTCTGGCTGGCGCCGAAGCGGGTGAAGTCAGGGATATTCAGGGACAAAGTCGCCCAAAATCCAATCATTCCCATGAGGGAGGGGAAGAAGACCGGCCAGAAGTCGGGGCCCCAGCCCAGCTTGGAGGGCTGGTCGAGCAGCGCGCCGAAGCCGTCCGCCTTGACCGCGATCCAGATCAGCAGCACGAGGGCGCCGACGATCACGAAGGGCGCGGCCCAGTTCTCGAAGTGCCGCAGGAAGTCCATGCCGCGGTAGATGATGGCGATCTGCGCGGCCCAGAAGAGGATGAAGCAGAGCCACAGGGGCCAGGGGTTGCCCGCGATCTTGCCCGCGTCCTCCCAGTGACCGCCGGTGAGCTTGGAGCCGAGGGCGAAGATGCCGCTGCCGCCGATCCAGGTCTGGATGCCGAACCAGCCACAGGCCACGGCCGCCCGGATCAGCGCCGGGATGTTGGCACCGCGCAGCCCGAAGGAGGCCCGCGCCAGCACCGGGAAGGGGATGCCGTACTTGGGTCCGGCGTGCCCGGTGGCCAGCATCGGCAGCAGCACGATGACGTTGGCCAGGGCGATGGTGAAGACGGCCTGCTTCCAGTCCATGCCGAGCGCGACCAGGCCGGAGGCCAGGGTCCAGCTCGGGATGCAGTGGGCCATGGAGATCCACAGGGCCGCGAAGTTGTACGTCGTCCACTTGCGCTCGGAGACCGGTACGGGACGCAGATCCTCGTTGGCGAAGGGGCTGTCGGCGGGGAATGCCTCGGGGGCGAGCTCGATCCGGCCGTCGGCACCGGCCGACTGCGATATCGGTGACCCCGTGGGGACTGTTTCGGTCATGGGCAGGCCAATCGACAATGCGGGACGGGATGGATAGGCCGTGCGGGGGCCTTGGACCCCTCCCCGGGACGGCGGGGAGGGGGGAACAAGGTGGGGGGTCAGTGGAGCGGAGGGACTGGGTGTGTGTCGAACTCGTCGGCTGCGATCAGGCGTTGATCGCGGGGATGACCGTCGATCCGTACGCGTCGATGACGGCTTCCTGCGCGTCGTGCATGTCGTAGACGGCGAACTGGTCGACGCCCAGCTCACGCAGCGCGTTCAGCTTCTCGATGTGTTTCTCGGCCGGTCCGATGAGGCAGAACCGGTCGACGATCTCGTCGGGCACGAACTGGGTGTCCGGGTTGTCGGCGCGCCCGTGATGGGAGTAGTCGTACCCCTCGCGCGCCTTGATGTAGTCGGTGAGTTCGTCGGGTACGGCGGCGGAGTGCTCCCCGTACTTGGCGACCAGGTCGGCGACGTGGTTGCCGACCATCCCGCCGAACCAGCGGCACTGCTCGCGTGCGTGGGCGAGCGCCTCGGGCGAGTCGTCCTCGGTGACGTACGCGGGGGCGGCGACGCAGATCTTGACGTCGTCGGGGTTGCGCCCGGCCGCGACCGCCGCGTCCTTCACGGCCTTGACCATGTACTCGGTCAGATAGAGGTCGGCGAGCTGCAGGATGAACCCGTCGGCCTCCTCGCCGGTCATCTTCAGGGCCTTGGGCCCGTACGCCGCCATCCATACGGGGAGTTCGGCGCCCTCCTTGATCCACGGGAACCTGACGACCGTGCCGCCGCCGAGGTCGGCCTCGTCGCCGCGCCCCAGTGCCCGGATGACCTTCATGGCGTCGCTGATGCGGGCGAGCGTGTTGGGCTTGCGGCCGGCGACGCGCATGGCCGAGTCACCGCGGCCGATGCCGCAGACCGTGCGGTTGCCGAACATGTCGTTGAGGGTGGCGAAGGTGGAGGCGGTGACCTCCCAGGTGCGGGTGCCCGGGTTGGTGACCATCGTGCCGACCTTCAGCTTCTGCGTGTTCGCCAGGATCTGGCTGTAGATCACGAACGGCTCCTGCCACAGCACGGCGGAGTCGAAGGTCCAGCCGTACGTGAAGCCGCTGCGCTCGGCGCGCTTCATCAGGCTGACGACCCGCGAGGCCGGCGGGTCGGTCTGCAGGACGAGTCCGAAGTCCATGTACTCCGCTCCTAATTGAGGTACTGACAGGTGGAACGGGGGGTGTAGACGCCGTGCCCGGCGCGCCCGGTGTACTCCCGCTCGGTGATGACGAGTTCGCCGCGCGAGAGGACCGTCTCGACCCGGCCGGTGGTGCGCTTGCCCTCGTACGCCGAGTAGTCGACGTTCATGTGGTGCGTGACGGCGGACATGACCTGCTCGGCTCCCGGGTCGTAGATCACGACGTCGGCGTCCGCGCCCGGCGCGATCGTGCCCTTCTTCGGGTACATGCCGAACATCCGGGCCGGGGTCGCGCAGGCGATCTCGATCCAGCGGCGGCGTGAGATGTGGCCGTCGACGACGGCCTGGTGGAGCAGGTCCATACGGTTCTCGACGCCGGGAAGGCCGTTGGGGATCTTGGAGAAGTCCCCTCGCCCCAGCTCCTTCTGGCCCACGAAGCAGAAGGGGCAGTGGTCGGTGGAGACGACCTGGAGGTCGTTCGTCCGCAGCCCCTTCCACAGCTGGGCCTGGTGCTCCTTGGGCCGCAGCGGCGTCGAGCACACGTACTTCGCGCCCTCGAAGTCCGGCTCGGCGAGGTTGTCGGTGGACAGGAACAGGTACTGCGGGCAGGTCTCGCCGAAGACGTTCAGCCCCTCGTCGCGCGCCCTGGCCAGCTCGGCGACCGCCTCCATCGCCGAGACGTGCACGACGTACAGGGGAGCTCCCGCGACCTGGGCGAGCCGGATGGCACGGTGGGTGGCCTCGGCCTCGAGGAGCGACTTGCGCACCTCCCCGTGGTAGCGCGGGTCGGTCTCCCCCCTCGCCAGCGCCTGCTCGACCAGTACGTCGATCGCGATGCCGTTCTCGGCGTGCATCATGATCAGGCCGCCGTTCTCGGCGGAGCGCTGCATGGCGCGCAGGATCTGGCCGTCGTCGGAGTAGAACACCCCCGGGTAGGCCATGAACTGCTTGAAGCTGGTCACGCCTTCCTCGACCAGCAGATCCATCTCCTTGAGCGTCTCCTGGTTCACATCGGAGACGATCAGGTGGAAGCCGTAGTCGATCGCGCAGGTGCCCTCGGCCTTCGCGTGCCAGGCGTCGAGGCCCTCACGCAGCGAGTGGCCGACGCTCTGCACGGCGAAGTCGATGATCGTGGTCGTGCCGCCCCAGGCGGCGGCCCGGGTGCCGGTCTCGAAGGTGTCGGAGGCGAAGGTGCCGCCGAACGGCAGCTCCATGTGGGTGTGGGCGTCGACGCCGCCCGGGATCACGTACTTCCCGGTCGCGTCGATGGTCCGCTCGGCCGTCCAGGCCTCGGCGGCCGGGGTGCCGCTCGCGGCGAGTGCGGCGATGCGGCCGTCCTCGATCAGGACGTCGGCGTGCATTTCGTCGGACGCGGTGATGACGAGACCACCGCGGATGACGGTACGGCTGCTCATGCTCCTTCTCCTACCGTGGTCGACACTGGGTTCGTGCAAGTCGTCCGGCACCGCCGGCCCGGCCCCCCGTGTGCCGGGCCGGCGGTGCACGGATCCGCTACGGCGCGGTCAGCGGCGGGTACGCGTCGGGACGGCGGTCGCGGTAGAACTGCCAGCGGTCGCGCACCTCGCGCAGCTTGGCCATGTCCAGGTCGCGGACGACCAGCTCGGTCTCCTTGTCGCTGGCCACCTCGCCCACGAACTGGGCTTCCGGGTCGACGAAGTAGGTCGTTCCGTAGAAGTCGTTGTCGCCCAGCTCCTCGACGCCGACCCGGTTGATCGCACCGACGAAGTACTCGTTGGCGACCGCGGCCGCCGGCTGCTCCAGCTGCCACAGGTAGGCGGACAGACCCCGCGAGGTGGCCGACGGGTTGAACACGATCTCCGCACCCGCGAGCCCCAGCGCCCGCCAGCCTTCGGGGAAGTGCCGGTCGTAGCAGATGTAGACGCCGATCCTGCCGACCTTGGTGTCGAAGACCGGCCAGCCCAGGTTGCCCGGACGGAAGTAGAACTTCTCCCAGAATCCCGGCACTTGGGGAATGTGGTGCTTGCGGTACTTGCCGAGGTACGAGCCGTCCGCGTCGATCACCGCGGCCGTGTTGTAGAGGACGCCGGGCTGCTCCTCCTCGTACATCGGCAGGATCAGGACGAGCCCCAGTTCCTTGGCGAGCGCCTGGAAGCGCTTGACGATCGGGCCGTCCGGGATCTGCTCGGCGTACTCGTAGAACGCCTTGTCCTGGACCTGGCAGAAGTACGGCCCGTAGAACAGCTCCTGGAAGCACAGGACCTGAGCACCCTGCGCGGCCGCGTCGCGGGCCGCCTGCTCGTGTACCTGGATCATCGATTCCTTGTCGCCGGTCCAGGCGGTCTGGAAGAGGGCGGCACGGATCACTTGGCTCATCGGGACCTCCGGTCGCTCGGTGTGCGAGAAGGCTAGGAAGTCCGAAAGCCGCCTTTGAGTTGCACGGTGTCACGTCTGCGGGCGTGCGGCGTGTCACGGTGTCACCCTCTGCAGGAACCATGTTTCACCGCCGTTTTCCCAGGTCGTCGTGTGTTTCTACGCGGTTTCCGCGGCGCCTTGTCAGCCCAGTTGCGCGTCGTGCGCGAGGAGCGCGATATGCACCGAGGCAGCCTGCTCGAAGTCGTCGAGGTCGACGCCGAGCCGTGTCTGTATCGCCTCGATGCGGCGGTAGAGCGCGGGCCGGGAGACGTGGTGGAGCTGGGCGGTGCGGGACTTGTTGCGGCCGGTGGCGAGGTACGTCCGCAGTACGGCCAGCAGGGCGCCCGCCTCGTCGTCCCGTCCGCACAGCAGCCCGTCCAGCTCGCGCTCCGCGAACGACTGCACCTGCGGATCGTCCCGCAGCAGCCGGATCAGGCCCCGCAGATGGACGTCCTTGAGGCGTACGACGGCCGGTGGGTCGAGGACGGTCGAGGAGTCGGCGACGGCATCGGCGACATGCTGGGCCTCGCGCAGCCCGGCGGGTACGTCGTCCCAGGCGGTACGCGCGTCGGCGGCCGCCACGACGGTCCGGGCGGCCCCCGACTCCGAGCGCACCCGCGCGGCGAAGTTCGCGGCGAGCACGACGGCGTCCTGGTCCCGGGCGAGGCTGAGCAGGACGGCGGTGGCCCCGTCGGCGAGCTCGGCGACGATCCCGGACAGCCCCAGCATCCGCAGCACACGCTCCAGTTGGACCGGTTCACCGTCGCGCACGACCAGCGGCACGAAGGTGCGCCGGTTGACCGGCAGTCCGGCGGCACGCGCGCGTGGCAGCAGCTGCCGCGCCGGTACGACCCCGCTGACGAGGTCGGTCAGCAGGCTCTGCGCGGACTGCTCCTCCCAGGTGTGCGCGGAGTTGCCGCCGAGCATGCGGTGCAGGACGAGGGCCTCGGCGGCGCGTTCGGCGAGGAGCCGTCCGGTGGCGGTGTCGCCGCGGTGCCCGCAGAGCATGATCTGGCCCCAGCGCTCCCCGCGTCCGCCCAGTTCGGCGCGGATCCAGCCGTCGCCCTCGCTGCCGCCGGCCTGGCGGGCGATGCGCTCCCAGTCGCGCAGCACGTCGTCCACCGCCGACCGCTCCCCCGCCGTGGCGAGGACGCGGTGAGCGAGGTTGGTGACGACGACGGGGCAGGCGCTGTGCGCGGCGACCTCGTCGAGGAGCCGCTGGAGCGGGGCGCCCGCGGTGATGAGTCCGGTGAGCGCGGTGCGTACGGCCTCCGAGAGGCTGACGGCGGCGAACTTGCGCCGTACGAGCCGGGACTGCACCTCTTCTGTCAGCTCGGCGAACGGGAAGGGCCGGTGCAGGACGACCATCGGCAGCCCGCACCGCTCGGCCGCCCGGCGCATCACGTCCGGCGGGGCGGGAAACGCACGGCCCAGGCCCAGCACGACGGCCGCGGCCTCCGCCCGGTGCAGGGACCGGATGTACTCGGCCTGCTTCTCCTCGTCCCCGGCGAGCAGCACCCCGGTGGTCAGCACCATCTCGCCGCCGCTGAGCATCACCCCGACGTCCGGCGCCTCGGCGACATGCACCCAGCGCACCGGACGGTCGAGCTGACCGGCACCGGCCACCACCTCGGGCTCCCCGGCCAGCACCCGCTCCAGGGTGAGGACCTGCCGGACGGACAGGACCGGTTCGAGGCGCTCCCAGGTCTTGGCGGTGGTGGTCATGGTGGTTCCCTTGCTCAGCTGGTTCAGATGCTCCTCAGAGCGCTCTCGAGGATCGCGGCGCCTTCCTCGGCCTCCGCGACGGTGAGGGACAGGGGCGGGGCGACGCGCAGGGACGTGGTGTTGTGCCCGCCTCCCTTGCCGATGAGGAGGCCGCCCTCGCGGGCCGCCTCCAGCACGGCCGACGCTGCGGCCGGGTCGGCCTCGTCCGTGCCGGGCCTGGTGATCTCGATGCCCAGCATCAGGCCCCGACCGCGCACCTCGCGTACGTGCGGCACGTGCGCCGCGACGGCCCGCAGCCGCTCGACGAGCAGTCCGCCGACGCGCCGGGCGTTGCCCTGGAGGTCGTGTTCCAGCAGGTAGTTGAGGTTGGCGAGGCCGGCCGCCATGGTGATCTGGGTGCCGCCGAAGGTGGAGATGCTGTTGGCGTCCAGGCAGTTCATGATCTCGGCGCGGGCGACGACACCGCCGATGGACATGCCGTTGCCGATGCCCTTGGCGAAGGTCAGGATGTCCGGCGGACCGGACTGCGCGTGCGCCTGCCAGCCCCAGAAGTGCTCACCGGTGCGGCCCCAGCCGGTCTGCACCTCGTCGGCGATCCACAGGATGCCGCGCTCGGCGAGCACCTCCCGGAACGCGGCGTACAGCCCGTCCGGCCCCGAGGTGAAGCCGCCGACGCCCTGGATGGGCTCGGCGATGAGGGCCGCGGGCGGGCGGGTGTGGCCGAGGACGTCCACCAGATCCTCGACGCAGGCCGCGATGAAGTCGTCGTCGCTCAGCTGCGCGTACGGCCCACGCGTGCGCACCCCGCCGTGGACGTACAGCGTCTGCAGCGGTGACAGCGAGGTCGGCGACCAGCCGCGGTTGCCGGTGATGCCGACCGCGCTGAACGAGCGGCCGTGGTAGCTGTTGCGCATGGCGAGGATCGTGTTGCTCTGCCGGTAGGTCGTCGCGAGCAGCAGGGCGGTGTCGTTGGCCTCGGTGCCGGAGGTGGTGAAGAAGACGCGGGCGTCCGGGATGCCGCTCAACTGGGCGATGCGCTCGGCGAGTTCGACCATGGGCCGGTTGAGGTACAGGGTGGAGGAGTGGATGATCCGCCCGGCCTGCTCGCTCACCGCCTTCGTCACCTCGGGCAGCGCGTGCGCGGTCATCGTCGTCAGGATGCCGCCGAAGAAGTCGAGGTAGCGGTGGCCCTCGGAGTCCCACACGTACCGGCCCTCGCCGTGGGTGATCTCCAGCGGGTCCTCGTAGTAGAGGGCGAGCCAGTCCGGCATGACGTCACGGTGGCGTCCCAGCAGGTCCTTGGTCACGGCTGCACCAGTCCTTCGTAGGCGTCGGGGCGGCGGTCGCGGTAGAAGGCCCACTGCTGCCGCACTTCTTCGATCAGGTCGAAGTCGAGGTCCCGGACGACGAGTTCCTCGCCCTTGTCGCTGGCGACCTCACCGACGAACTGGCCGCGCGGGTCGACGAAGTACGACGTCCCGTAGAAGTCGTTGTCCCCGTACGGCTCCTGCCCGACGCGGTTGATCGCGGCGACAAAGTACTCGTTGGCGACGGCGGCCGCGGGCTGCTCCAACTGCCACAGGTACGCGGACAGCCCCCGCGAGGTCGCTGACGGGTTGTACACCAACTGGGCGCCGTTCAGGCCGAGTTGCCGCCAGCCCTCCGGGAAGTGGCGGTCGTAGCAGATGTAGACGCCGACCTTGCCGACGGCGGTGTCGAAGACGGGCCAGCCGACGTTGCCGGGCTTGAAGTAGTACTTCTCCCAGAAGCCCTTGACCTGGGGGATGTGGTGCTTGCGGTACTTGCCGAGGAAGGTGCCGTCGGCGTCGATCACGGCCGCGGTGTTGTAGTAGAAACCGGACTGCTCGACCTCGAAGACGGGGACGACGACCACCATGCCCGTCTCGCGGGCGAGCTCCTGCATCCGACGCACGGTCGGCCCGTCGGGTACCGGCTCGGCCCAGCGGTAGTGCTCCGGTTCCTGGACCTGACAGAAGTAGGGAGCGTTGAAGACTTCCTGGAACCCGATGATCTTGGCGCCCTGCCGGGCCGCCTCGCGGGCGTACTCCTCGTGTTTCGCCACCATGGACTCGGTGTCGCCGGTCCAGGTGGCCTGGACCAGAGCGGCGCGGACGACGTTGGCCATGAGCTGCTCCTTCGACGGGACGTCAGAGCCTCTACGCCCGTAGAGGGGGC
Source organism: Streptomyces sp. T12 (assembly GCF_028736035.1). Classification (NCBI taxonomy): domain Bacteria; kingdom Bacillati; phylum Actinomycetota; class Actinomycetes; order Kitasatosporales; family Streptomycetaceae; genus Streptomyces; species Streptomyces sp. T12. The sequence continues at coordinate 8,911,133 of NZ_CP117866.1, read as the reverse complement.
CGTAGAGGCTTGAAAGTAAGCCCCTGGAACAGCCTTGCCAAGACCATCGTCGTTAACCCGCTGAGTCGATCACGTTTCACACTCCAGTGGGGGACGGATGGGGCCGGTGGGAGGGGTGTCAGCCCATGACTGGGGGCGTCGCGCCGTGTTCAGGCGCGCGCCATGATCGGGGGCGTCACGCCGTGTAGCCCGCCACCCGCAGCGCATGGACGAGATCCCAGTAACGCTCGTCCGAGACACCCCGGGCGGCGTCCAGCAGCAGCGGTACGAGCCTCTTCGGGGCGGGCTCGGCGCTGCGGGCGGCCTCCTCCGGGGTGCGGACGCGGACGTACGCGTCGAGCAGCGCGCGGACTTCGCGGTGCCGCCCCTCGTCGACCAGCCGCACCACGGCCTGCCCGATCTCGTGCGCGGGCCGCGCCACGCCCTGCCGCAGGATCTGCTCCCCGTCCTCGGCACGCCCCGCCTCGGTCAGCGCGTCGGCCGCGGCGACGAGCCGCTCGGCCGGCAGCGAGGCCGCCTCCCACAACAGGCTGGCCCAGTCGGCGCCGAGTCCGGCGCGCTGCATCTCGGCGGCGAGCAGGGGGAAGCGGGCGGCGGGCCAGTACGCGGCCTCCACGAGCAGCACATGCGCCTCACCGGTGCGCCCCTCACCACGCAGCCGCACCAGCGTCTGCACGGTCCCGACGACCTCCCGCCGATCCGCCGGGTCCGTCGGTTCGAGCCGTGGCTCCGGGGCCGTGTGCGCGGGCGTCTCGACGGCGGCCCCGGCGAACCGGGCCCCACGCGGGGTACGGCCGCTGGAGACGGGCCGCGCGGGAAGGGTGGGGTCCGCGGTCGGCGGTACGACGACGGGGGCCGCCTCCTCCTCGACCATCCCGGCGAACCGGGCGCCGCCTCGGCGGCGCTTGCGTTGTTTGGGGGTGGGGTCGGGGGCAGGGGCGGGGTCGGGGGCGATCGAGGGGGCCTGGGCATGTTCTTCGGGCGTCGAGTCGACGGAGTACCGCACGTCCGGCCAGTCGGACGCCGCGGTGGCGCCGACCGGGGCGGTGCGGTCCATGGGACGCCCGGTGGGGTGCGCCGTGCCGACGTCGGCGCCGGCGCCCGCGCCCTGTGTGTCCGGCCAGTCGGACGGTCCGGCGATGCCTCCCGGGGCGTAACGGTCCGCAGGACGCCCCTGGAGAGAGCCATGCCCTTCCGACGCCGGCCCGGCACCGGGGCGTCGCCGCGCTGCGCGCCACTCAGCCGCTTCGGCGGCCGGGGTGGGCGCTCGGCGCCCGTCGTGTCGGTCGGCGGCCGTCCCGGCAGGGGCTGCCCCCAGCCCTTCGGGCCGACCCGCCGCCTGGGCCTCCGACCGCGCGTCGCGCTGATGCGGCATACCCGGGAATCCGCCGCCGCGAGAGCCGGTCGCACTCGGCTGCCTACGGCCCGCACCGGGCCCGACGTCCCCGAACCCGTCTTCCCTGAATTCCTCGCCCCCGGGCGCCTCGTCCGCGAGGCCCTCGTCCCCGAACCGCTCGGAGACGCGGAACACGGACCCCTCCCCCACCCGGTCCCGCCGTATCGCCTGCCCCCGTTCGCTCGCCGTCCGTCGGTCCAGGTCGGTGATCCGGGCCCGGAGTTCGGCGCACCGCGCGGTCGCGCGTTCGTGGTCGTCGCGGGCCCAGGCGAGGTCGAGACGGATGGCGTCGGCCGCTTCCTGGCTGGTGGCGGAGGCGAGCGATCGGCCCAGGTCCGCCTGGCGTTCGGCGGCGTACCGCTGCTCGCGGAGCATGACGTCGAGCCGGTCGCCGAGGGCGTCACGGCCGCCGGGACGGGAGTCGTACGCGGCGAGGGCGGCGGCGTGCAGGGCGCGGGCGCGTTCCGTCTCGGGGCCGGCGCCGCCGGGTCCGTACTGGGTGGCGAGGTCGTGCAGGAGTGCTTCCACCACGTCCCAGGGCGGCACTTCCCGTCCGTCGAGGCAGGCCTGCATGCCTTCCGGGTCGCGCTGCCAGAACACCCCGCACCAGCCGCCGCCCTGATCAAGGCGCGCCAGAAGACCATCCAGGTAGTTCACGAACTCCCGTACCCGGGCCGGGAGTTGATCCACTGACATCGCCCAACTCCCGCCAGACCGGAGTACTCCGGTCCGTTAGGCAACACCAGCCATGTTACGAACGCGCTACGGGAAGTTTTCCGAATGGACGCAGAGTACGCCGCACCTGCCGGAACGTGACGCGCGCGCCCGTCAGGCGGCGACCTCGACCACCGGTGTGCAGCGCCCGGCGAGTTCGTCCATCGACAGACCGAGGGCCTGCGCCAGTGCGGACACCGTGAAGAAGGCCGGGGTGGGCGCCCGGCCGGTCTCGATCTTGCGCAGCGTCTCGGCGGAGATGCCGGCACTCGCCGCGACCTCCACCATGCTGCGGCCGCCGCGCGCCTCGCGGAGCAGCCGGCCGAGCCGCTCGCCGCGTTCACGCTCTTCGGGGGTGAGAGGGGTGCGCACCATGGCGCCCATTCTAATACCGCACCCACCCCGCCCACCCCCATTCAAATACCGGTATAGTAATTGGCATGGTGGAGTTGAAGACGGACACGTCGATCGATGCGATGTACGCGGCGGGGCAGGTCGTGGGGCAGGCCCTCACGGCCGTACGCAAGGCCGCTGACGTGGGGGTTTCCCTGCTGGAGCTGGACGAGGTGGCGCGTGAGGTGCTGCGCGCGGCGGGCGCGACCTCGCCCTTCCTCGGCTATCGGCCCTTCTTCGCCCCCGTTCCCTTCCCCGCCGTCATCTGCACCTCGGTGAACGACGCGATCGTGCACGGCATCCCGACCGGTTACCGCCTGCGCGACGGCGACCTGGTCTCCATCGACTGCGGCGCCGAACTGGGCGGCTGGGCGGGCGACTCGGCGATCAGCTTCACGGTCGGCACACCGCGCCCGGCCGACGCACGTCTCGTCGAGACGGCGGAACGGGCGCTGGCGGCGGGCATCGAGGCGGCCGTGGTCGGCAACCGGCTGGGCGACATCGCGCACGCGATCGGCTCGGTGTGCCGGGCCGCCGGGTACGGCATCCCGGACGGTTTCGGCGGACACGGCATCGGCCGCAAGATGCACGAGGATCCGTCGGTGCCGAACGAGGGCCGCCCGGGCCGGGGCATGCCGCTGCGGCCCGGTCTGGTCCTCGCCATCGAGCCGATGCTCATCGCGGGCGGCGAGGACGGCTACCACGCGGCCCCGGACGGCTGGACCCTGCGCACGAACGACGGCTCCCGGGCGGCGCACGTGGAGCACACGGTGGCGATCACCGACGCGGGACCGCGCATTCTCACCGCCCGGGAAGCCCTCTGACCACACCACCCCGGCGGAGCGCAGGCTGACGGCGCACATGGCGTCCCGGGCGTCCTGGGCCTGCGTGGTGGTGGCGGGCGCGGCTCCGCGACGCAGGACAAACGGGCTCTGGGCGCCCTGCCCATGGTCCGGGTCCGCGACCCCCTCTACCGCGACCTGGCCACGAGCCGGAGGCTGAAGCCCGGGCGTTCCTGCACATGCCCCCTGAGCCAGAACGTGCCATCGTGGCATGAGCGTGGCCGAACCCGGTTACCCGGCTCCGGCACGTCGATCAGCGAGGGCGACCCTGCCCGCGCAGGGACGCCGGATGGGAACGCCATGACCAGCGGCTTCAATGGTGGTCCGGAAGACTACGACCCCTTCGGAGAATTCCTCGCCCGCTTCTTCGGCGGACCGCGCCCCGGCCCCCGGCAGATCGACATCGGCCGCCTGCTCAGTCAGCCGGCCCGGGAGCTGGTGCGGGGCGCCGCACAGTACGCCGCCGAGCACGGCAGCCGCGACCTGGACACGCAGCACCTGCTGCGCGCCGCGCTGTCCGCCGAACCGACCCGGAGTCTGCTCACCCGGGCCGGCGCCGACCCGGACTCGCTGGCGACGGAGATCGACGAGCGGTCGGGCCCCGTCCAGCACCCGCCGGGCGAGGCCCCGCCGCCGACGTCGCTCTCCCTCACGCCGGCCGCCAAACGCGCCCTGCTGGACGCGCACGATCTGGCCCGGGCGCGCGGCGCCGGTTACATCGGCCCGGAGCACGTGCTCAGCGCCCTCGCCGCGAACCCCGACTCCGCGGCGGGGCACATCCTCAACGCGGCCCGGTTCGCCCCCTCCAGCGGGCCCCCCGAGGCCTCGGACGCCCCCGATTCCCGGCCCCGCATCGATCAGCGGCCGCGCGTCGACACCGGTACGCCCACCCTCGACAAGTACGGCCGCGACCTCACCGACCTCGCCCGCCGCGGCCGTATCGACCCGGTGATCGGCCGGGACGAGGAGATCGAGCAGACCATCGAGGTGCTCTCCCGGCGCGGCAAGAACAACCCGGTGCTGATCGGCGACGCGGGCGTCGGCAAGACCGCGATCGTGGAGGGCCTGGCCCAGCGGATCGCGGACAGCGACGTGCCCGACGTGCTCAGCGGCCGCCGGGTGATCGCGCTCGATCTGACGGGCGTGGTGGCCGGTACCCGCTACCGGGGTGACTTCGAGGAGCGGCTCAACAACATCGTGAGCGAGATCCGCTCGCACTCCGACCAACTGATCGTCTTCATCGACGAGTTGCATACGGTCGTGGGCGCCGGAGGCGGCGGCGAGGGCGGGTCCATGGACGCCGGGAACATCCTCAAACCGGCCCTGGCCCGCGGCGAGCTGCACGTCGTCGGCGCGACCACCCTGGAGGAGTACCGCAGGATCGAGAAGGACGCGGCCCTCTCCCGCCGCTTCCAGCCGATCCTCGTCCCCGAGCCGACCGCCGCCGACGCGATCGAGATCCTGCGCGGTCTGCGCGACCGTTACGAGGCCCACCACCAGGTCCGCTACACCGACGAAGCGCTCGTCGCCGCCGTCGAACTGTCGGACCGCTATCTCACCGACCGCCGCCTGCCGGACAAGGCGATCGACCTGATCGACCAGGCCGGCGCCCGGGTACGGCTGCACGCGCGGACCAAGGGCACGGACGTACGGGCCATGGAGCGCGAGGTCGAGCAGCTGTACCGGGACAAGGACCAGGCGGTCGCCGACGAGAGTTACGAACAGGCGACGCAACTGCGCGACCGTATCGTCGAGTTGAAGCAACGCATGGCGGACGCGGCCGGCGACGAGGAGGTCGACGAGGGCCAGCACCTGGAGGTCACCACCGAGGCGATCGCGGAGGTCGTGTCCCGGCAGACCGGCATCCCGGTGAGCAGCCTCACCGAGGAGGAGAAGGACCGGCTGCTCGGTCTGGAGGAGCATCTGCACGAGCGGGTCGTCGGCCAGGACGAGGCGGTGCGCGTCGTCTCCGACGCGGTACTGCGCTCGCGGGCCGGGCTCGCCAGCCCGGACCGGCCGATCGGCAGCTTCCTCTTCCTCGGCCCGACCGGCGTCGGCAAGACCGAGCTGGCCCGGGCGCTCGCCGAGGCCCTGTTCGGCAGCGAGGAGCGCATGGTCCGCCTGGACATGAGCGAGTACCAGGAGCGGCACACCGTCAGCCGCCTGGTCGGCGCCCCGCCCGGCTACGTCGGTCACGAGGAGGCCGGCCAGCTCACCGAGGTCGTGCGCCGGCATCCGTACTCGCTGCTCCTGCTCGACGAGGTGGAGAAGGCCCACCCGGATGTCTTCAACATCCTGCTGCAGGTCCTGGACGACGGGCGGCTGACCGACTCCCAGGGCCGGACCGTCGACTTCACCAACACGGTCATCGTGATGACCAGCAACCTCGGCTCGGAGGCGATCAGCCGGGGCGGCACCGGGATCGGGTTCGGCGCGGGCGGCGAGGAGGCCGACGAGGAGGCGCGGCGCGAGCGGATCCTGCGGCCCCTGCGCGAGCACTTCCGGCCCGAGTTCCTCAACCGCATCGACGAGATCGTCGTCTTCCGCCAGCTGACCCACGACCAGCTGGAGCGGGTCACCAACCTGCTGCTGGACAAGACCCGCGGTCTGCTCCGGGCGCAGGGCGTCTCGGTCGACTTCACCGGCAGGGCCGTCGACTGGCTCTCCGAGCGCGGCTACCAGCCCGAGTACGGTGCCCGTCCGCTGCGTCGCACCATCCAGAAGGAGGTCGACAACCAGCTCTCCCGGCTGCTCCTGGACGGCCGGATCGGCGAGGGCGGCCGGGTGACGGTGGACGTGGAGGACGGGCGGCTCGCCTTCCGTACGGAAGAGCTGCCGCCCGCCCCCGAGTTGTGACCGTGGTGCGGCGCTACGACGCCGGCCGCACCACCATCGCCGAGCCGCCGCCCCGCCGTACCGTCTCGGCGGCGGCCAGCCACTTGCCGTTCGGCAGCCGCTGGACGCCCGTGGCCGCGCCGATCTCGGGGTTCTGCCGGAAGCCGTGACCGATGGCCTGCAGCTCGGCCCTCAACGGGCTGTCGTACAGGCCCGGTTCGAGTTCGGTGGTGGTCTGGTTGCGCTGGCTGGCGCGCGGCGCGGCGATCGCGTCGACCAGCGGCAGCCCGCGGTCGAGGAAGCCGGTCAGCGTCTGCAGCACGGTGGTGATGATGGTGGCGCCACCGGGCGACCCGAGCGCCACGACGGGCTTGTTGTGCTGGTCGAGCACGATCGTCGGGGACATCGAGGAGCGCGGCCGCTTGCCCGGGCCCGGCAGGTTCGGGTCGTGGACGTTGGGGCTGGCCGGGGTGAAGGAGAAGTCCGTCAGCTCGTTGTTGAGGATGAACCCGCGGCCCGGCACCGTGATGCCGCTGCCGCCGGTCTGCTCGATGGTCAGCGTGTACGAGACGACGTTGCCCCACTTGTCGGCCACCGTGAGGTGGGTGGTGCTGTCGCCCTCGTAGGTGGTCGGCGCCGCCGTGCCACTCGCGTCGCAGGCCGCCGGGTTGCGCGGGTCACCCGGCGCGACCGGGCTCGTCAGCACCGCGTCGTCCTTGATCAGGCACTCCCGCGAGTCGGCGTACTTCTGCGACAGCAGCTCCTTCGTCGGTACGTCCTCGAAGGCCGGGTCGCCGACCCAGCGCCCGCGATCCGCGAAGGCGATACGGCTGGCCTCGATGTAGCGGTGCAGGTACTGGGCCTCGCTCGCCTTGGACAGGTCCGTGTTCTCCAGGATGTTGAGGGCCTCGCCGACCGTCGTGCCGCCGGAGGAGGAGGGCGCCATGGAGTAGACGCCGAGGCCGCGGTACGAGGTCCTGGTGGGCGCCTGGGACTTGGTGCGGTAGGTGGCCAGGTCCTTGGCGGACAGGTCTCCGGGGCGGGCGTTCCAGCCGGAACTCGGGTCCACGGGCGGGTGGTTGACGGTGTCGACGATGTCGTCGGCGAGGTCGCCCCGGTAGAGCGCACCGACGCCCTTGCTCGCCAACTCCGCGTAGGTGCGGGCGAGATCGGGGTTCTTGAAGGTGGCGCCGACGACCGGGAGCTGCCCGTTCGGGAGGAACAGCTTCGCGGTGTCCGGGAAGTAGCGGAACCGGGTCTCGTTCGCGGCGGTCTGCGCGCGGAAGGTGTCGTCGACGGTGAAGCCGTCCCGGGCGAGCCGCTCGGCGGGCTTCAGCAGGGTGCCGAGCCCGTTGCTCCCCCACTTGTCCAGCGCCTTCTGCCAGGTGGCGGGCGTGCCCGGAGTGCCGACGCTCAGCCCGCTGCTGACGGCCTCGGCGAACGGGATCGCCGTGCCGTTCTCCACGAACAGGTCGGAGTCGGCGGTCAGCGGCGCGCTCTCGCGACCGTCGATCGTCTGCACCGTGCGGGACTTGGCGTCGTAGTAGACGAAGTAGCCGCCTCCGCCGATGCCGGCGGAGTAGGGCTCGGTCACACCGAGCGCGGCGGCCGTGGCCACGGCGGCGTCGACGGCGTTGCCGCCCTTCTTCAGGACCTCGATGCCGGCCGCGGAGGCGTCCGCGTCGACGCTCGACACCGCGCCGCCGTAGCCGACAGCCACGGGGACCTTGGCGGCGGGGCTGCTCTGCGCGGCGGGTGGCGCCGCCGCTCCCACCGACACCACGGCGGCCGAGACGGCCAGGACCGACAGTTTCCGCGCGACAGGGCGACGCATCCGCACCTCCATACAGGGGCTGTTGGCGCAGCCTAATCGATCGCCATGCCCTCGTCAGGAGCACACGGACACCTGTCTCGAACAACGGTTTGCGTTCGCCCGCTACCATGCGCGCCCATGAATGACGACGTGCGCAACATCGTGCTGGGCGTGGTCGCGGCGGGCATCAGTGCCACGCTGGGCTGGCTCGCCCGTACGTACCTGTGGAAGCGCAAGCTCCGCCGCAAGCAGGCCTTCTTCGGGCTGCCCGACAACGCCGAGTCCTTGCTGGTGGTCAACCGCGGCGCCGGCGGGCCCGAGCTGACGGTGATGCGCTACGACGTGTTCGCGCTCCTGGAACTCGCCGCCCTCATCAAGGACTGCGACGCCCACGCCCAGATCGTCCCGCACGACGCGGCGCGCCAGGGCTTCGGTGAGCGCACCGAGTTCTGCGTCGGCGGCCCGGCGTCGAACCGCCGCATGATGGCGCACCTGGCATCCCTGCTGCCCGGGGTGCGGGTGAACGTCGACACCGAACCCGGCCCGGACCGGGGCGCCTTGCAGGTCGGCTCCGAGCGCTACCGGGTGGAGGTCGGCAAGGAGGAGTACGCGCTCCTCGCCCGGCTCACCGTCGGCCAGAGCCACGGCACCCGCCCGGTCTTCCTCTTCTGCGGCCAGACCTCGATCACCAACCAGGCCGCCACCCGCTACCTCGCGCGCAACCACGAGCGGCTGTCCCGCAAGCACGGCAACAACTCCTTCGTCCTGCTCCTGAAGGTGGTCAACTCACAGGCGTACGGTCCGGACGTCGTCGAGCTGGTCGCGGACGTGACACGGGCGGCGCAGGCGCCGCTGCCGACACCAGCGGCTCCGCGCAATACCCACCGCACCTCCTGAGGTTCATCACATTCCGGTAATCGTTACTGGCACGTAACTTACCGACGGGTTACTTGCGGTAAGAGGCGACGGTTACCGTTCGGTCACTTTGCACTGACACGAGTGAGGAGTGACCCGTGGGACACCATCGCAAGGCCCTGCGTACGACCGCCGTGGGCGCCGTTTCCGCGACTCTGATCGCCGGTAGCGCCCTCGGGTTCGCCCCGGCCGCCGGGGCGGCCACGAGCAGCGTCCGCTTCGTCGACATCAGCGGCGACGGCGGCACCACGCTCAAGGCGAACGTCATCACGCCGGCCGGCGCCGACGGCAGCCACCGCTACCCGCTGCTCGTGCTGCCCACGAGCTGGGGCCTGCCCCAGGTCGAGTACTTCGCGCAGGCGCAGAAGCTCGCGAACTCGGGCTATGTCGTGGTCAGTTACAACGTGCGCGGCTTCTGGCAGTCGGGCGGCGAGATAGAAGTGGCAGGACCGCCCGACATAGCCGACGCGTCCAGGGTCATCGACTGGGCGCTCGCCAACACCCCGGCCGACGCGGGGCACATCGGCATGGCGGGCGTCTCGTACGGCGCCGGCATCAGCCTGCTGACCGCCGCGCACGACAAACGGGTCAAGGCGGTCGCCGCCCTCAGCGGCTGGGCCGACCTCATCGGCTCGATCTACTCCGGCCGCACCCAGCACGTCCAGGCGGCCGCACTGCTGGACGGCGCGAGCCTGGTCACCGGCCGCCAGAGCGCCGAAGTCCGGCAGATCTTCAACGACTTCTACGCCTCCAACCTGTCCAAGGAACAGGACATGATCAATTGGGGGAAGAAACGTTCGGCCGCTACATACGTGGACCAACTGAACAAGAACGGCGCAGCGGTCATGATGGCCAACGCCTGGGGCGACACGATCTTCCCGCCCAACCAGTACGCAGACTTCTACGAGAAGCTGACCGGCCCCAAGCGGCTGGAGTTCCGTCCCGGCGACCACGCCACCGCCGAGCTGACCGGCCTGTTCGGTCTGCCCAACGACGTGTGGACGGACACCGAGCGCTGGTTCGACCACTACCTCAAGGGCGAGGACAACGGCATCAACCGCGAGCTGCCGGTCCAGCTCAAGTCCCGTTCCGCGGGCGGCTACGAGGGCTACCCGGACTGGAAGTCGGTCGGCGCGACGAACAAGAAGATCGCCCTCGCCGGCACGACCACCATCCACACGAACGTCAACTCGGGAGCGGACGGCGGGATCGTCTTCCTGTCCAGCATCCTCGACCAGGTGGCCCAACTGCCCCCGGTCGCCTCGATCCCGCTGATCCCCCGGCGCTGGGCGGGCGTCTGGCAGTCGGAGAAGTACGCCACACCCCAACGCGTGCGCGGGACGGCGAAGTTGCACACCACTCTCACACCGACCAAGGAGAGCGGCACCCTCGTCGCCTACCTCTACGACGTGGGCCCGCTCGGCCTCGGCAAGCTGGTCAGCAACGCGCCGTACACCTTCCACGGACGTACGCCCGGAAAGCCGTTCACCGTCGACCTGGAGTTGTACTCCACGGCCTACGACGTCCCGGCAGGGCACCGTCTCGCCCTGGTCGTCGACACGGTCGACCCGCTCTACATCGAGCACAACCCGTCCGGCGCGCGGCTGACCTTCTCCTCACCGGCGAACGACCCGTCGTACGTGTCGATCCCACTGCGTGAGCAGTGATCTCCGGCCGGCGCCGGGCGGGTATGGCTCTGTGACTGCTGCCCCCTGCTGCCCCTGGTCTAGGGGCCGTGGGGGGATCCCCACCCGGCAGCAGCGTCCCTGGTCGCGGCCGGGGCCACCTCCACGGCCTTGGGGACGGACGAAACATCGTAGTCGACGTCGGACACGGCGAGGATTCCGGCGTGGAAAAACGCCGTTCGTCTCGGCATGGGTCGCACTCCCCGCTCAGTGATGGAGGATCTTCGAGAGGAAGTCCCGGGCGCGCTCGCTGCTGGGGTTGGTGAAGAACTCGTCGGGGCTGCGGTCCTCGACGATGCGGCCGTCGGCCATGAACACGACGCGGTTGGCGGCCGAGCGGGCGAAGCCCATCTCATGGGTGACGACCATCATCGTCATGCCGTCGCGGGCGAGTTGGCGCATGACCTCGAGCACCTCGTTGATCATCTCGGGGTCGAGCGCGGAGGTGGGCTCGTCGAACAGCATCATCTTGGGCTCCATGGCGAGGGCCCGGGCGATGGCCACCCGCTGCTGCTGGCCCCCGGAGAGCTGCGCCGGGTACTTGTCCGCCTGGTCGGCGACGCCGACGCGTTCGAGGAGTTCACGGGAGCGCCTTTCGGCGTCCTCCTTCTTGCGCCCGCGGACCTTGACCTGACCCAGCGAGACGTTCTGCAGGACCGTCTTGTGGGCGAAGAGGTTGAAGGACTGGAAGACCATGCCGACTTCGGCGCGCAGCCGCGCGAGGGCCTTGCCCTCCTCGGGCAGCGGCTGCCCGTCCAGCGTGATCGTGCCGGACTCGATGGTCTCCAGCCGGTTGATGGCCCGGCACAGCGTCGACTTCCCCGAGCCCGACGGGCCGATGACGACGACCACCTCTCCTTTGGCGACGGCGAGGTTGATGTCCTGCAGCACATGCAGGTCCCCGAAGTGCTTGTTGACGTCACGCAGCTCGATCAACGGATCGACAGCCATGCCCAGCCCCAGTCCATGTCAGCTGTGTAGCGGTCATCGCAAACTATCCAGACGAAAGGTGACTTAATGCACGACACGCACTTTTCGGGCATAAGCCGTATTTACGCCGAACTTATGTCGAACTGTCGACCGGGGCCTCACGCTTCCGCCACTTCCGCGTACAGCTGCGACAGCTCGGGCACCCCGCTCGCGGCCCACTCCTGCCCCGCGGCCACGACATCGAACTCACGGCCGGAGGCGAGCCGGACGACCGGCTGACCGTCCGGCCGGATCCTCCAGGCGGCCCCGGGCACGGTACGCACGATGACGGTGCCGAGATACAGACCGGCGTCGTTGCCGAGCCAGGGCAGGACCTCCTCGTCGTCCCGCCAGCGCGGCACCAACTGGTCGACCGCCTCCAACGAGGACGCGGTGTCGTCGAGTTGGACCCCGGCCCGGGACGCGTGGGAGCGCAGGAGTTCGCACTCGGAAAGGAGCTCGGCGATGCCCTCGGGGTCGGGGGCCCCGCGCTTCTCGGGCCGGTTGCCCAGAAAAGGGATCTTCATACCCCCAGCGTGTCATTCGTACTGCCGAACGCACCACAGGCGCGCGGGCCGCCGATTCCGGTCGAGTTCACGCCGAGTTCGGGCATGGCTCGTTGACGAGTCACGGGTGCCTCTCTAGCTTCTCGGTGCGTCTTGCGTCGCGTCAGAACGTCTCGCCTGTACGTCTCACCTGAAGTCTCGCCCCGAGCTTGTCATGTGCAGTCATACGTAGTCCTGAGCGGTCGTGAACGGGAGGAGTCGGAGTTGCGCCGACGTGTGTGGAGTTCCGCGGTCGTCCTCGCTCTCTTCGCGGCCCTGGTGCCGGGTGTCTCCGCGCAGGCGGCCACCGAGCGCAGAGCCGGGCCGCTCCCGCTGGAGCGGCTCTTCGGCAACACGGCGGTCAGCGACAACGCCCGGCCCGCCCAGGCGGACTTCGACGGGTCGGGCGCCTCCCTGTCGGCGCAGGACCTCGCGGCCGCGGGCTGGACACCCGGCCGCACGCTCACCGTGCAGGGCGCCCGGCTGACCTGGCCGAACCGGAAGCCGGGCGAGCCGGACAACGTGCGGGCCGAAGGGCAGGACGTACGGGTGCACGGCCGCGGTGACGCGCTCGCTTTTCTGGTGGCGGGCACGGACGGGACCGACGTCGGCGGAACAGGGACGGTGGGGTACGCCGACGGCACCCGGTCCGGCTACAGCCTGACCGCCCCCGACTGGCGCACCGGCCCGCTCGCCACCAAGGCCTTGGCGCTGCCGCACATCAACACGCCCGGCGGCCAAATCGCCGAGCGCCCGCGGCTGTACGTCGTGACCGTGCCGCTGGTCATGGGGCGCGAGGTCGCCTCGGTACGGCTGCCACTCGCGCGCGGGCTGCATGTGTTCGCGCTGGCGGTACGGCCCGCGGCCCCGGGCTGGACGGGGAGTTGGGCGACCGCGACGGGCGGCTATCCGACCGTCGGGCCGTGGACCGACCGGACGTTGCGGCTGGTGGTGCACACCTCGGCGGGCGGGCCGCGGGTGCGGCTGCGGTTCGACAACACCTTCGCGGCGGCGCCGGTGCGGATCGGGAGCGCCACGGTGGCGGTGCAGGAGGCGGGCGCGGCGGCCCGGGGGACGCCGGTGCCGGTGTCGTTCCGGGGGGCGGCGGGCGTCGAAATCCCGGCAGGGGCGCAGGCGTACAGCGATCCGCTCAGCTTCCAGGTGCCCGCGGACACCAACCTGCTGGTGAGCTTCCACCTGCCCGGGACCGTGCCGGCCGCACCCGTGCACCGGCTCGCGCAGCAGCGGTCGTATGTGAGCGGGCCGGGCGACCATACGGCGGACGGCTCCGCGGTACCGTACGGCACGGTCCTGACCAGTTGGCCGCTGCTGACGGGCGTCGACGTGGGCGGTGGACCGGGGTCCGTGGTGCTGCTGGGGGACTCGATCACCGACGGCGACAAGTCCACGATGGACGCCAACCGGCGGTGGCCCAATGTGCTGGCCACACGACTGCTGAACCAGCATGTGGTCCCGCGCTATGGGGTGCTCAACCAGGGGATTTCCGGCAACCGTGTGGTCAGCGACCGCTATCCCGGTGACGGGGTGTCCACGGACACGGCCGGGGTGAGCGCCTTCTACCGGTTCGACCGAGATGTCCTGGCCCAGACGTCGGCACGCACGGTGGTCGTGTTCGAGGGCGTCAACGATGTGCGGTGGGGCACCACCGCGGAACAGGTGATCGCCGGGCTGCGCGCGATCGCGGACCGGGGGCACGCGCGGGGGCTGCGGATGCTGGCGGCGACGATCCTGCCGTGCGAGGGGGAGGTCCGGTGCACTGCGGCGGCCGACGCGGAGCGGGTCAGGGTGAACGAGTGGATCCGCTCCGGCCCCGCGTTCGACGGCGTGCTCGACTTCGACGCCGTGGTGCGGGACCCGGCGCGGCCGTCCCGGATGCTGCCCGCATACGACAGCGGGGACCATCTGCATCCGGGGGACGCGGGGCTCGCCGCGCTGGCCGAGTCGGTGGATCTGCGGGGTCTGCTCCGGTGACCCCGGACGGCGCCTAGACGTCCAGGTCCACGACCACCGGCGCATGGTCCGAGGCGCCCTTGCCCTTGCGCTCCTCGCGGTCCACGTAGGAGTCGGTGACCGCCTTGGCGAACGGCTCGTTGCCGTACACCAGGTCGATGCGCATGCCGCGGTTCTTGGGGAAGCAGAGCTGGCGGTAGTCCCAGTAGGTGTACGGGTGGTCGTACTTGAGGGGGCGGGGGACGACGTCGGACAGGCCGGACTCGCGCAGGGAGGCGAGGGCGGCGCGCTCGGCGGGGGTGACGTGGGTGAGGCCCTCGAAGGCGGCCACGTCGTAGACGTCGTCGTCCGTCGGCGCCACGTTGTAGTCGCCCATCACCGCGAACGGGCGGCTGCCGCCCGCGTCACCGGCGACGGCCGCCTTGAGGGCCTCGAACCACTGGAGCTTGTAGGCGTAGTGAGGGTGATCCACCTCACGGCCGTTCGGCACATACACCGACCAGACGCGGAGCGGGCCGCAGGTCGCGGAGATGGCGCGGGGCTCCTCGGCGCCGTCGTAGCCGGGGTCGCCGGGGAGTCCCTTGACGACCTCCTTGAGGCCTACGCGGGAGAGCACCGCCACGCCGTTCCACCGGCCGGTGGCGTTGACCGCCGCCTCGTAGCCGAGGTTCCGCAGCGGGTCGAACGGGAACTGCTCCTCGGCGACCTTGGCCTCCTGGAGGCACAGCACGTCGGTGCCGCTGCTCTCCAGCCAGGCCAGAAGCCTCGGCAGGCGGGCGGTGATCGAGTTCACGTTCCAGGTCGCGATGCGCATGCCTGACAACCTACCGGGCGGGACTGACAGCCCGGCCCCGCCCAGCGTGGGGCCGCTCACACCTCCGCCGAGTCCCCCGGCGTCAGACGCAGGTGCTCCGAGCCGCCCAGGCCGCCGATCTGACGGTCGTAGATCGGGCGGGCCAGGTCGGTGAGCAGGGCGTCGTGGATGTCGTAGGCACGCTGCGGCTTGACCTCGCGGACGTAGTCGATGACCTCCGAGATCTTGCTCCAGGGCGCCATGACCGGGAGCATCAGCGTCTCGACGGGGTGGTCCGGCACGGTCAGGGCGTCGCCGGGGTGGAACACCTTGCCGCCGTCGATGAGATAGCCGACGTTCGTGATGCGCGGGATGTCCGGGTGGATGACGGCGTGCAGTTCGCCGTGGACCTGAACGTCGAAGCCCGCCGCGGTGAAGGTGTCGCCGTGGCCGACGGTGTGCACGCGGCCCGGGAAGGCCGCCGAGATCTGCTCCGCCACGGACGCGAGCGTCCAGATCTCGGCGGCGGGGTTGGCCTCCATGGCCGCCCGCAGATGCGCCTCGTCGAAGTGGTCGGGGTGCTCGTGCGTGACGAGGATCGCATCCGCGCCGACCGCGGCGTCCTCCTCGCTGAACCCTCCGGGGTCGAGAACGAGCGTGCGCCCGCCCTTCTCGAGGCGGACGCAGGCGTGCGACTTCTTCGTGAGCTTCATGGCACCATCCTGCCCCCGCCGCCCGGTCGATGGGCGGCTCAGGGTGGTGCTTGCGGTGCCTGGCCGGCGCTCACTCCGTGGGAGTGGTCTCCTCCCTTATCACCTGCTGCGCCACCTTGAACGCGCTGTTCGCGGCCGGTACGCCGCAGTAGACGGCGGCCTGCAGCAGCACTTCCTTGATCTCGCTCGGGGTGAGGCCGTTGCGCAGGGCGGCGCGGGTGTGGAAGGCGAGTTCGTCCATGTGGCCGCCCGCGACCAGGGCGGTGAGGGTGACACAGCTGCGCGAGCGCCGGTCGAGGCCGGGTCTGTCCCAGATCTCGCCCCACGCGTACCGGGTGATGAACTCCTGGAAGTCCCCCGAGAACTCGTCCGCCTGCGACAGCGCCCGGTCCACGTGCGCGTCGCCGAGGACCTCGCGGCGGACCTTGATGCCGGCGTCGTACGGGTCGGGCCGTCCCGCCGTCTGCGGTTGTTGTACGGCGGCCGGGGCTATCTCGGCGATGGGCGCGGGCTGCGGGGGCGCGGCCAGGACCGGCTTGGCGGGGGCGGCCAGGATGGCGATCTGGCCGGTGGAGGAGTCGTAGGCGGGCTGCCAGGCGGTGGAGAAGTGCCGGACCAGCAGGTCGGTGACGGCGGCGGGCTGCTCCACCGGCACCAGGTGGGAGGCGCCGGGGACGACGGCCAGGCGAGCGTCCGGTATGCCGGCGACCAGGGTGCGGGCCTCGGCGGGGCCGGTGACCTGGTCGTCCGAGCCGACGAGGACGAGGGTGGGCACGGCGACGCCGGAGAGCTGTGACCGTACGTCGAAAGAGGCGAGTGCCTCACAGGCGGCGATGTAGCAGCCGGGGTCGGTGGTGCGCACCATCTGTACGGCCCACTCGGTGATCGCGGGCTGGGCGGCGGCGAAGCCGGAGGTGAACCAGCGGTCCGGCGAGGAACGGGCGATGGGGTCGAGGCCGTTCGTACGCACGATCACACCCCGCTGCCGGAACTCGTCGGCCGTGCCGAAGCGGGGCGAGGCGGCGATCAGGGCGAGCGAGGCGATCCGCTCCGGGTGGCGCAGGGCGAGTTCGATGCCGAGGGCGCCGCCGAGCGCGCAGCCCGCGTAGCCGAAGCGCTGTACGCCGAGGCCGTCGAGGGTCGCGAGCAGCCGTTCGGCGAGGTCCGCGACGGAGCCCGCCGGGTACGCGGGCGCGCCGCCGTGTCCCGGCATGTCGAACCGGAAGACGCGCCACTGCTGCGTCAGCTCGGGGACCTGCCGGTCCCACATGTGCCATGTTGTACCCAGTGAGGGACCGAGGATCAGGACAGGTGCGTCTTCTGGCCCGTCAAAGCGGTATTGCAGGGTGTTCATCGGTGTCTCACTCACCCGCCTGACCCTCTCATCTGTCACGAGATGTCACATCGCCGGGGTGGACCGAGCGGGCCTTGCCCCGCTCCGGCACTGCCGGACCTCCGACGAGAACCCAGGTATACGTTCTCCGGCATGTACTCGTGGCCGTGTCGGCAGCGGGCCCTCCGGGCGCGTGCGCTCCTTCAGTCGCGACGAGCAACGCTTTCCTCTTTGATCACGGCCTCACAGGCGGTTCGGGTTGCAGCATCGAGTGTGGTGGCACGGACGAGGCTCGGCGTGACTCACCTGGAAATTTCCCGGAATCCCGCCCAACAGCAGCTTGAACACCACACACGGTGAACGCTTGGTAGAAGGCTCGACCGTAGCCGGATGCGCGGGCTACAGCGAGGTCTCGTTCGGCTGGTAGCCGGCGAACTCGCGCACCGGGCGCACGTTCACCACCCTCGACACCGCCCGCGGCCACCTCCTCGACGTGTACGCCGAAGTGCGCGCCCCACTCCTCCACCTGCCGAACTACGCGGACGCCGTGCTCGATGGTGTTGCCGTAGGCACGACGTGATCGGCTTCGACCCCCGCGGCCCGGCCACCAACAGCCCGCTGTACTGCGCGCTCGACCAGGACGAGTGGCCCGGTTGAGCGCGGCGGCGTTGTCGTCGAAGGCGTCGCCATGATGATCCGCGCAAGCCGCGCCAAGTGCGCTGACAGTGCGAGGGAGTCCAGGTGTCGCAGCGGTGCAAGGTGGGCCGCAGGTCGTCATAGCGGGCCAGCGCGGACGGGCTGCCTGTTGCCGCCGGAGGATCGGCGCCCTGCGCGGCCGGAGCGCAGAGCGTGGCGAGGAGGACGGCCGTGGCGAGCGTGGCCTTGTGCGACGAACGCTGCCTTCGGGCAGGTAGCGGCGGGGGGAGGCGATCCACTCGTCGTGCATCTCGAACAGCACGGCGGTGACCAGCCGCAGCAGTGCGTCGTCGTTGGGGAAGACCTGGACGACGTCGCTGCGGCGTTTGATCTCCCGGTTGATCCGCTCCAGGGGATTCGTCGACTGGATCTTCTTCCAGTGCCGTTCCGGGAAGACGGCGAAGGCGGTCAGGTCGTCCTTCGCTTCCAGCAGCATCTGTTTGACCTTGGGGAACTGGCCGCCGAGCATATCGGCGACGGTGTCGACCTGGGCCCGGACCGCGTTCTGGCCCGGCTGGGCCCTCCTTCCCCCCGGACGCGTGGACGCTGGGCTGGTACAAGGCGCTGTTCGCCGACGGCAGCAAGTGGCCGGCCGCGCTGTCGCTCGGGAGGCCGGGAAGGCCGCGCGGCGAGGTGCCTGCCGGCTCCGCGCGGCCTCCCCGCCGAACCGGACATGACGGTTTCCCGGTCATCCGGCCCTCCAGCGACTACTGCGTGAATGGATTGGCAGGCCGTTTTGCGTGGATTCGGTCATGGCAGGTATCACAGGCCACAACGGTCTTGCGACGCCGGTGCGGCATTACGCGCGCCCGGTCGAAGGCCGCCATCCGGCATGCGCGAGGTCGGCGAGAGCACGGACATGACGCACCAGCACATTGCCCTTGCTTCCGCAGAGACCCGGAGCGGCAGCGGTCGGCGATTCCCGCCGACCGCTGCCGCTGGAGTGGGATCCCACCGAACCGTGTCACCAGTGGCTTCTTGTTCTTCCGATGCTCATAGCAAGCCCTCGTGGCGGAATCGGCTCAGAACATGGTGTTGTCGTTGAGGGGAGGGGTCGACGGCACGTCCTGGACGGAGTCCCAGTGCTCGAGGATCTTGCCGTGCTTGCCGACGCGGAAGATGTCCACGACGGCCTGGCCGCGGTCCTCGGGGTTGAGGCGGTAGTGGGCGTGGATGGCCACGAGGTCGCCTTCGGCGATGACGCGCTTGCGTTCCACGATCAGGTTCGGGAACTGCTGGAAGAAGTTGGTGAACTGCTCGCGCAGGCCGGCCGAGCCGTTGGGGATGGTGGGGTTGTGCTGGTAGTACTCCGGCGTCAGGTACCTGACCGCGTCGGGGTTCTTGTCGACGAGGAGTGTGTCGAAGTAGGCGGTCGCCACCTCCTGGCTGAAGGGGGTCACCCAGCGGGGGCCGGGCTGGTTCGTGCGCGGCTGGCTGACTGTGCCGAACATGTCGTTGCCGTTGACGGTGGTCTCCGGTACCTCCTGGACCACGTCCCAGTGCTCGGCGATCATGCCCTTCTTGTCGAAGCGGAAGATGTCGACCACGGACGAACCGCGGGTGCCGGGCTCGAAGACCGGGTTGGAGTGCACCATGACCAGGTCGCCCTGGGCGAGGACCCGCTTGACGTTGTACACGTGGTCCGGGAACTGCGCGTGCCAGTCGCGGATGAAGTTCTTGATGGCCTCCCGGCCGTCGGGGGCCATCGGGTTGTGCTGGATGTAGTCCGCACGGATGTACTGGTCGGCGACGCTGAGGTTGCCTTCCTCGAAGAGCTGCCTGAGCACGTGGACGGCGACGCGCTTGTTGCGCTCCTCGGCGTGGGGGTTCGCCTGCAGGGAGTCCGCGACGTTCAGGGAGGAGGCGGGAGCGGACGCCGTGGCGGCGGGCACGAATCCGGCCATGGATCCGATGGTCGCCGTGGCCAGCAGAGCGGCGACGGTCCTCCTGGACAAGTGGGTCTTGCTCATGACGGTGTTCTCCAATACGGGTGCGATGAGCGATGCGTTACGTAGTAGCTGTGGGCGGCGGAATCACGCGGGGCTGAAGGCGAGGAGGAACTCGACGGTCCCCTCGTCCTCGACGGCGATCCCGCCGAAGTTCGGTGCGTCGATGCCGTAGTCGGCGAAGGTGACGGGGATCGAGCCGTTCACGCGGAAGCCGTCGGCGGTGCGCTGGGCGGTGAGGTCGAACGTGACGGAATTGGTCTCGCCGTGGATGGTCAGATCCCCCGTGGCCTCGCCGGTGACCTGTTCGTTCACGTCCGGCACCGAGCCGAAGTCCACGGACTCGGTGAGCTCGAAGACGGCGTTCGGGTACCGCTCGGTGTTCATGATCCGGCCGCGGAACTGGCTGTCGCGTTGGTCGGAGTCGCTCTCCACCGAGGCCAGGTCGACGGTGAAGCTCCCGCCGACAGCCCGGGTGCCCTCGATCTCCAGCTCTCCGGTGACCTCTTCGGTACGGCCCACGGCCGTGACGTTCTGGCCGAAGAGCACCTCGTCGACGCGGTAGCCGGCCTGCGAACCGCTGCCGACCCGCCACGCGCCCTCGACGCCCTCCCCCGCCTGCTCGCCGGAGCCGGAGCCGGAGGTGCTCTCCGGCGTGGCCGGTGGACTGTCGAGTGACAGCGCGGCTGGTGGGTCGTCCTGGATGTAGTTGATGTAGACGTACGGGCCTCCGACGCCCACGAGGGCGGCGGCGGCAACGCCGACGATCAGCCAGCGCTTCCAGCGTCTGGGTGTGGTGCGTGCCATTGGTTCCTCCGAGAGGCAGATGGTCGAGTAGTCGATCTTGAAAGTTCAAGTACTGGGCTAGAAAGCACCCTGGGCCATGAATGCCATGGGGTCAGCCGTGGGCGGCGAGGGAGACGTGCTCCCACTCGGCCCAGGTGGCCAGCTTGCGCGCGTAGTGGTCCTTGGCCAGCTGGATCGGCGGCCTGCCGAAGAACACCCGCAGCGGCGGGTTCTCGGTATCCACGATCGTCAGCAGGGCGGGACCGACGGCCTTCGGATCGCCCATGTCGGACAGGTCCAGGCCCTCGGCCAGGGCCTGACGGACTCCGCCGTAGAGCGGGTCGGGCTCGGAGTTGACCGCGGAGGCGCCGGGCCAGTCGGTGGGGTAGGGGCCGGGCTCGACCAGGGTGACCTTGATGTTCTGCCCGGCGACCTCGGCGGCCAGGGCCTCGGACAGCCCCTCCACCGCCCACTTGGAGGCGGCGTAGACACCGAGGCTCGGAAAGGAGAGCACGCCGCCGACGGAGGAGACCTGGACGATGTGGCCGCCGCCCTGGGCGCGCAGCAGCGGCAGCGCGGCCTGGGTGACCCAGAGCACGCCGAAGAAGTTCGTTTCCATCTGGTCGCGCGCCTCGGCCTCGGTCAGCTCCTCGACCATGCCGAAGTGGCCGTAGCCGGCGTTGTTGACGACGACATCCAGTCGGCCGAAGTGCGCGTGGGCCTTGTGGACCGCGTCGAACGCGGCGGTCTTGTCGGTGACGTCCAGGGGCAGCGCGAGCAACTGCTCGCCGTAGGTGATCGCGAGGTCCGTCAGGGACTCCGTGTTCCGCGCGGTCGCGGCGACCGAGTCTCCGCGATCCAGCGCGGCCTCGACGAACGCGCGGCCGAAACCGCGGGACGAGCCGGTGACGAACCAGGTCTTGGACACGAGAACCTTCCAGTGGGAAAAGGGAGTTGATGGAATATGGAATGGGAGGTCAGGCCAGGAGCTGCTCGGAGACCTGCCACAGACGCGCGGCCGCCTCCGGGTCCACGGCGTGCGCGGCGACCCCGGTGTTGGTGCCGGGCCGGTGCGGTTCGGCCTCGTCGCAGTCCTCGAAGTACCGGCCGGTGACGCCGTCGACCACGAGCGACGCGGCCAGCAGCACCGAGGTCGCGGCCCCCTGCTCCACCGTCTTGAGGGACAGCTCGGGCGGCTGCGTTCCCTCGCCGATCAGGGCCTGGAGGTGGGCCCCGAACTGCGCCATCTCGGCGTCCCCGATATGACGCATCAGGTTGGTCCGGATCCCGCCGGGCATCAGCGCGTTGACCGCGATCCCGTCGTCGGACCAGCGCCGGCCGGCCTCGACCGCGAACAGCACGTTGGCCGTCTTGGACTGCCCGTAGGCGAGCCACGGGTCGTACGGCCGCTCGGTGAAGTGGAGGTCGTCGAAGACGACGGGTGAGAAGAGGTGTCCGCTGGAGCTCACCGACACCACGCGCGCACCGCCGGCCGCCGCGAGAGCGCCGTGCAGCCCGGTGGCGAGGGCGAAGTGCCCCAGGTGGTTGGTGGCGAACTGCAACTCCCAGCCCTGTGGCGTCCGGGTCTCCGGAGTCGCCATCACGCCCGCGTTGTTGACGAGGATGTGCAGCGGCCCTTGCCATGCGGTCACGAACGCCTCGACGGACGCCGGATCGGTCAGATCCAGGGAGGCGACCGTCACGCCCTCGGAGCCGGTGGTGACCTTGATGTCCTCCGCGGTGCGGCGGCCGGCGGCCGTGTCCCGCACGGCGAGGACGACCTGCGCGCCGGCCCCGGCGAGCGCCCGGGCGGTCTCCACGCCGATGCCGGAGGCGGCTCCGGTGACGACGGCGCGGCGGCCGGTGAGATCCGTGCCCGCGATGACGTCGGCGGCCATGGATCCGGCATGGAAGGGGGTGGTGATGCGTGTGCTCGTGGTCATGTCGGCACGTGCTCCCGGTTTGCTACGATCAAAAAGCGGAGGAACCTCCGCTTTGCTTGAACTTTAAGCGGAGGATCCTCCGGTTGTCCAGGAGAAAGGAATGCTGTGACCGGCAACACACGCGGACTGCGTGCCGACGCGCGCCGCAATCGGCAACGCCTGCTCGACGTGGCCGTACGCGCCTTCTCCGAGCGGGGCACGGACGTGTCGCTCGAGGCCATCGCCAAAGAGGCCGGTGTGGGTATCGGCACGCTGTACCGGCACTTCCCCACCCGGGAGGCCCTGCTTGAGGCCGCATACCGCAACGAGGTCGCGCGGGTCTGCGACAGCGCCGAGGAACTGCTGGCGCAATACCCGCCCGACCAGGCGATGCGGGTGTGGATGGACCGGTTCATCGACTATCTGGCCACCAAGCAGGGCATGGCGGACGCGTTGAAGGCCGTCATCGCCTCCGGCGACTCGGACCCGTTCGCCGAGAGCCTGGACCGGATCAGCACGGCCATCAGCACGCTGCTGAAGGCCGGGGCCGAGGCGGGCGTCCTGCGCTCCGACGTCGACCCTCTCGACGTCGGCTTCAGCCTCGGCGGCATCCTGCTGATCACCACCGACATGGGGCTGCGCGACCGCGCGGGCCGCATGCTCGATCTGCTCCTCGACGGACTCCGCTACCGCGCCGACTGAACTGGAGAACTCATGCGACTGGGCGTACACATCGCCCGCTTCGACCACCCCGACGGCCCGGCCGCCCTCGGACCCGAGCTGGCCGCGGCGGGTGCGGCCGCGGAGGAGGCCGGCTTCAGCCGGCTCTCCGTCATGGACCACTACTTCCAGATGGAGGCGTACGGCCTCACCGCGACGGAGCCCATGCTGGAGGGCTACACCACCCTCGGCCATCTCGCGGCCCACACCTCGACGAC
Organism: Streptomyces sp. T12; assembly: GCF_028736035.1. Lineage (NCBI taxonomy): Bacteria > Bacillati > Actinomycetota > Actinomycetes > Kitasatosporales > Streptomycetaceae > Streptomyces > Streptomyces sp. T12. The sequence continues at coordinate 8,887,928 of NZ_CP117866.1, read as the reverse complement.
CCGACTCGGCCTGCTCGTCACCGGGGTGACGTACCGTCATCCCGGGCTGCTGGCCAAGATCGTCACCACGCTCGACGTGCTCTCCGGCGGCCGGGCGTTCCTCGGCATCGGCGCAGCCTGGTACCAGCGTGAGCACACCGGCCTCGGAGTGCCGTTCCCGCCGACCGGCGAGCGCTTCGAGCGGCTGGAGGAGACCCTGCGCGTCTGCAAGCAGATGTGGGACCCGCAGGCCAACGGCCCCTTCGAGGGCAGGCACTACCGGCTGGCCGAGACACTCTGCGTCCCGGCGCCCGTGAGCGCCCCGCATCCGGAGATCATGATCGGCGGCGGTGGGGAGAAGAAGACCCTGCGGCTCGTCGCCCGGTACGCGGACGCCTGCAACCTCTTCACGTCCAGCCCCCAGGAGGTCGCGCACAAGCTGAAGGTGCTGCGCGGTCACTGCGATGACGTGGGCCGCGACTACACAACCATCAGGAAGACCGTCCTCTACATGGACCCCGGCGGCACGCTCGACGGCTTCGCCGAGGCCATGGCCGAGTACGCCGCGCTGGGCATCGACGAAGCCATCATCGTCCCGCCGGACGGCGCCCCGGCGCGCTGGATCGAGCACCGCGCGGCGCCGGCGGCGAAGGCGCTGGCCGGACTGGGCTGACGGCGTGACACAAGGGCCCCACGTGCTCCACACGCACGAGGGGCCCGCCGCACGACGGTCGCAGACGCAGAAGGAAGTCACCGGCTCCCGGCGGTGATGCGGAGAATGGCGCATGAGCCACCGGACAGCCGTCAGCAACGAGCGCTCAGGTTCTCGAACAGCACCATCCCGGCCGCGGTGTTCGACGCGGGCACGTGGTACGTCTCGTGCACGCGGCGGATCCGGGGACCCAGCGCACCACGCATGATCAGCCACATGATGAGTTCGATGCCCTCGGAGCCGGCCTCGCGGATGTACTCCTCACGGGTCAGCGCCGCCAGCTTCTCCGGGTCGTGCTCGATCGCGTCGAGGAACATCCGGTCGAAGTCCTGGTTGATGAGTCCCGCGCGGGCACCGGCCAGCTGGTGGGACATGCCTCCGGTGCCGAAGACGGCGACCTTGAGGTTCTCGGGGAAGGACCGGATCGCCGCGCCGAGCGCGTGGCCCAGGGCCAGGCAGCGGGCGGCGGTCGGCTGCGGGTACTGGATGACGTTCACCAGGAGGGGGACCACCGCGCACGGCCAGCTTTCACCGGGGTCGGGACAGTACACCGACAACGGCACCGTCAGGCCGTGGTCCACGTCGAGTTCCTGGAACACCGTGATGTCGAAGGACGCGTCGACGAGGCTCTCGACGAGGTGGTCGGAGAACTCCGGGGCGCCGGTGACGACCGGGACGGGGCGGCTGCCCCACCCCTCGTCGGCCACCGTGTACGACGGGGCCGTGCCGACCGCGAAGGTCGGCGTGACACTCAGATCGACCGCGTTGGCGTGGTCGTTGTAGACGACGACCACCACGTCAGGGGTGTGCCGGGCCATCCACTCACGCGCCGGCGCGTACCCGTCGAACAGCGGCTTCCAGTACGGATCGTCGGTCTTTCCGTGGTCCATGGCCGCACCGATCGACGGCACGTGCGAGGTGGCCAGTCCCCAGATCACCTCAGCCAAAGCTCCGCCCTCCCGCTCTGAGCGCCTGTGCGAACTCCTCGGTGGTCATGCCGGTGAAGACACCGCCGAGGTACTGCATGGACTTCTGGTCGACCATGGCGAGCTTGAAGACGTAGAAGATGGAGCCGCCCAGCTCCATCATCCGGTTCCAGTCCCGGTGCAGGACGGCGTCCCGCTGCTCGGCCGTGAGGCCGTACGCGTCGCAGTAGGCGGCTTCGTCGGCCTTGAACTTCGCCCGGTTCCCGGCGTGTTTGAGCGAACCGCAGAGCCGGTTCAGGGCCTGTCCGCGGCGGCTTTCCGCGGCGTCGAAGACGTAGGTGCCGGGGACCTTCGGCGTGCTGCTGGACGACATCCCGTTGCTCTCCTTCCGTGGTGCCATGCCGGTCAGTGCAGGAGTCCGCCGCCGTCGCAGACGAGCGTCTGGCCGGTGACCATGACCGCGTCCGGGGAAGCGAGATACGACACCAGCCCCGCGAAGTGCTCCGGGGTGACGAACTCCTTGATCGCCTGCTGCCGCATGGTCGCGGTGAAGACCTCGTCGCCGGAGTGCGCCCGGGTCCCGGGGGTCGCGACCTGGGCGGGCGCCACCGCGTTGACCGTGATCCGGTGCTCGCCCAGCTCGCGCGCCATCACCCGGGTCATGCCGATGAGCGCGCCCTTGCCGGCCACGTAGGCGATCTGGCCCGGCGCGCCGGTGAAGAAGGTGCGGGACGCCACATTGACGACGCGCCCGCGGTACGGGCTCTCGCGCAGCCACGGCACGCACGCCTGCACCATGAGCAGCGGGCCGACGGCGTTGACGTCGAAGAAGCGGTGGAGTTCCTCAGGGGTGGTCTCCAGCAGACTGGCCCGGCCGGACAGCAGACCGGCGTTGTTGACCAGGACGTCCACACCGCCGTACGCCTGGACTATCCCGTCCACCGTCCGGCGGGTCGCCGCCGGGTCGCTGACATCGCAGCGCCAGTGCCGTACCCCGGGGACGACCCCGCTCGTACCGTCCGGTTCGGCCATGTCCAGTGCGGCGACGGCGAACCCGTCCGCGGCCAGCCTGTGGACGATGGCGCTCCCCAGGCCACCCGCAGCGCCCGTGACGACCGCGACCCGGGGACCGTCGCCGTCCGAACCCGTCACGGTGCCTTCTCCTGCGGATGGGGGGCGAGCGCTTCCACAGTGATGTCCATCCACTTCCACATCGGCAGGGAGACCAGGGCGTCGTGCAGCTCCGCCGGATCGGCCGCCTCGTACAGGCCGATCGTGGCGCCTCGGCCCGGGACCCGCCACAGTCGCTTGAGGATGCCCGCCTCCCGCAGCTGCATGGCCCGTTCACGCTCGTACTTGCGCAGGGACTCGCGGATGTTGTCGGGGGTGTCCGGGGGCAGGGTGTTCTCGGTACGGACGAGGAATTCCATACGGGGCGTTCCCTTCACGAGGGTCAGGCTGCGGCGATCTCCAGCAGCAGTTCGGCCAGTTCACCGGGGGCCGTGACCATGGCCTCGTGGCCGGTGGCGATCTCGTGGACCGGCCAACCACGGGCGGCGGCACGCTCGGCGTGCGGGGTGAACACCCGCATCCAGTCGATGCATTCGACGAAGACACCGGGCACCTGGTCCGCCTTGCCGGTCAGCCGCAGCGGCTCCGTGTACGTCAGCCACGGGTGCGGGGTCAGCCGGGGGCCGAGCCAGTCGAGGTCCGCCTGGTCCTCGACGCCGAGCACGCTCAGCGAGCGCACCGGGATGAGCCAGCCGAAGCCGGGCCCCAACACGGACTCCCGGTAGTGCCCGGCGATGCGGTCGGGCAGCAGGTCGATCGCCGCGTCCCCGTCGTCGCCGACGAAGGCGTCGAGATGGACCCGTTTGGCCAGCCGGTCCGGGACGCGGTCCGCGACGCCGGTGACGACCTGACCGGCGTAGCTGTGTCCGACGAGTACGACGTCCCGGGCGTCGTGGGCCTCGATCAGCGCCACCACGTCCTGGACGTGCGTGCTGAGCCCGACCTGGGGAGTGAGGAGATGGGCACGGTCGCTCACCCCGGTCAGCGTGGGGGTGTGCACCTCGTGCCCGGCCGCGCGCAGCAGCGGTGCCACGCGCTGCCAGACCCAGCCGCCGTGCCAGGCTCCGTGGAGGAGTACGAAGACGTGGCGGCCGCTCATGCGGATGCCCTGGTGCGCGGGGCGCTGTCACCCTGCTGTTCGCGGGCCAGCATCTTCGCCACCGCGCGGCGTCCGCGCAGCGCGGCGAGGTCGGACCTGATGCTGGACTCTGCCTTTCCGCCCGGATCGGTGGCGTACATCACCTCCTGCGCCTCCAGGGCGTCGACGTCCTCCTGCATCACCGCGAGCTGCTGCTCGTGCTGGAATTTCGTCAACTCCTCGTCGTGGATGAGGTAGTCGCGGCCCAGGGCGTAGAAGTCGTGCGTCTCGTTGCCGCGCGCCGGCGTCATCCCGTAGAGCACCTTCATGTGGAAGCCCTCCGGTTCCTCGGTCCCAGTGGCGGCGACGCGGATGTTGAGGACGAAGATGCCCGGCGGGTAGAAGTCGCCGTCCTGCCAGCGGTCCACCGGAGAGGTCAGCCCGCAGGACTTCTCGTAGAACGGCGGGGCCTCGATGCCGACCATCCGGCGGCTGAAACCGACGCGGTCGCCGTCCACGGTCACGTCGATCGGGGTGGCGGCGACGGCGGCGTTGCCGATGCTCGTCGGGTGCAGGAACGTCTCGTGGGTGAGGTCGAGCAGGTTCTCCAGGAGCAGCAGGTGCCGGGCCTTCAGCGGGACGACGCCGTGCACGTGGGTCCAGTCGGGATCGGTGAGCCACGAGGTTTCGGGAAGCAGGCTCTCATCGGCCAGTTCGGGGGCGCCGGGCCAGATCCAGATGACGCCGTCCCGCTCGACCAGCGGGAAGCGGCGCAGGGCCGCTTTGGGCCGGTCGGCCTGCTCGGCGACCCCGACGCACACACCCTGACCGTCGAAGCGGTAGCCGTGGTAGTCGCACTGGAGGATGCCCTCGTCGTCCAAGTGCCCCAGGGACAGCGGGTACTTGCGGTGGGGGCAGCGGTCCTCGATCGCGGTGACGGTTCCGTCGGGCAGCCGGTAGAAGCAGACCGGGAGGTCTGTGATCCAGCGCTGCGTGAGGGTCCGGCCGATCTCGTCGGACCAGGCTCCCAGGTACCAGCCGTTGCGGACGTGCTGAGTGAGCATGGCGGCTCTCTCCTTTCAGAAGTCCGGTCAGAAGTCCGGTCAGAAGTCCGGTCAGAGGTCCAGGACGAGGCGGCCGCCGCGGGCGCGGGAGACACAGATCAGCATGGTGTCGCCGGCGGCCCGCTCGTCATCGGTGAGCAGGGAGTCCCGGTGGTCGATCTCGCCCGCCAGGACGGCGGTCTCGCAGGAACCGCAGATGCCCTCCTCGCAGGAGGACATGACCGGTGCGCCCGCCGCTTCCACGGCCCTGAGCACCGACTGTCCCGGCTGCACGGTGAGCGTCACCCCCGACGAGCGCAGCTCCACCTCGAACGGTTCGTCGCCCTCGCCGTCACCGGAGTGCCGCCCCGGGGCCGCGGCGAACCGCTCCACGTTGAGCGATCCCGCCGGCCAGGTGGCGCAGTGGGCCTCGACCGCGTCGATCAGCCCGGCCGGGCCGCAGCAGTACACCAGGGTGGAAGGGGAGAGTTCACCGAGGTGACCGGCGAGGTCGAGCAGGCCGTACTCGTCCTGCGGCCGTACGGTCACGCGCTCGCCGTAGCCCTCCAGCTCGGACAGGAACGCCATGGACGCGCGGCTCCGGCCCCCGTACAGCAGGGACCAGTCGGCCCCGGCCGCGGCAGCCTCGGCGATCATCGGCAGTAGGGGGGTGATGCCGATGCCGCCGGCGACGAACAGGTACCGCCTGGCCTGCCGCAGCGGGAAGTTGTTGCGCGGGCCGCGTATCCGCAGCTCGCTTCCCTCGCGGACGTTGTCGTGGATCCACTGCGATCCGCCGCGTCCGTCGGGCTCCCGCAGCACCGCGATGCGCCAGCAGTCGGTGACGGCCGCCGGGCCGCACAGCGAGTACTGGCGGACGGCACCCGTGGGGAGGACCACGTCGATGTGCGCGCCTGGCTGCCAGCGCGGCAGGGGTACGCCATCGTGCGATGCGAGCAGCAAGGAGGCGACACCGTCCGCCGCCGTCCGCCGGGACAGTACGGTGATTGTGCCGTCGTACTCGGTCTCGCGTGGCGCCGGGCCGGCCGCGGCTGCTGCCGTCCCGAGCGGGAGCGCGTCCAGGGCGGCGGTCGACGGGCTCGTCATGTGCGTCATCTCCTCGGCACGGTCGGTGGTGCGGTGGCACGGTCGACGCTAGTCGGGGGGGAACGCGCAGGTCGTCGCGCTAATGACCGGACCCGGACGGCGAAAGGTCACGACCCGCCTACGTCATTCGTCACGCCCGCCGGGCCCCCGGCCGTGCTGCGGGGTGTCTGGTCGAGGTGGATGTGCAGCGGGTGGTCCGTGGTCCAGAGGGCCTCCACCACGGCGTGCAGATGTTCGGCGTCGACCCGCCACAGAGGTTCGCCGTAACGGTCCTCCCGCGTGACGCCGTTCGACGGGACGACGTCGGTCAGCAGCTCCTGGTGACCCGGGGAGCCGTCCGGGTCGTCGGCCCCCCGCGCGAACTCCACGAACAGGGACGTGTCGCGGAAAGGCACCCAGATGTGCGTCGCCGACGTCATGCCAGCACCCCCGTCGTCTCGGGGTAGAGCCGCACGTACGCCTCGCCCATGGTCCCGTGCGAGAGGCCGAGGTTGGGGCCGGCGTTGCGCTTCAGCTGGACGCCGCGCCGCTTGGCGAGGTCGGTGTAGTAGTCCCACATGTGCTGCTGGGCGGCCAGGCACTCCATGGCCTTGCGCTTCTTGTCGAAGACGGAGGTGATGTCCAGCAGGGTGTTCGGCTTGAAGTCGCACTGCTCCGGCTGGTGCGGTTCGAAGAAGAACACGGGGGGAGCGCCGAGCGGTTCGCCGGGCGCGTCGTAGCCGACCGCCTGGGCGAGCACGCGGGCCTGGAGCGCCATGCGGGCGGCGGCCGGGTGGTCGCCGTTGTAGGGGTCGGCGAGGGTGTGGGTGAGGACGACCGCGGGGCTCACCTCCCGGTACACGCGCACGATACGGTCCACCAACTCCGGTGTCTCCAGCAGCGGGTAGTCCCCGGCGTCGAGGAACTCGATCTCCGCGCCCAGCGCGGCCGCGGCGTCGGAGGCCTCGGTGCGGCGCAGTTCCTTGATCTCGTCGAGGCGCAGGCCGTCCCGCCAGGCCCGTGCGGACTCGCCGCGCTCGCCGAAGCTCAGGCACAGCACCTTCACACGCTGACCGCGTTCGGCGGCCAGCGCGATGGCGCCGCCGGCCCGCCAGACGAAGTCGCCGGCGTGCGCGCTGACGACCAGCAGCGCGCCCTCGGGCGGAGTGGACGTGTCGTGGGTCATGAGGGGCTCCTTGGGATCGAGTGCGAAGGGGTGCGTCGACCGGTGCCGGGCGAGCTCCGGTTCCGCAGCGCTGTTTTCGCGAGAGGAGTGCGGGACGGAAGAGGTTGGTCCCACAGATGTCACAATATCGCTGACTTTATTGTTGACAATACTGCTGACGTAGGGAATTCTCCCGGCATCGAACCTGGAGAAACCCGGAGGAGACGTGCCGAACCACCATCTCGTCGTCAGGAACATCACCCGGCCCACCGCCGAGGTCGTCGCGCGGCTCGCGCAGGCCGGGGTGTCCACCGTCCACGAGGCCATCGGCCGCCGCGGCTTCGCGGGGACCGGTCTGCGGCCGAACCAGCGGAACGTGCGCATAGCCGGCCCGGCGGTGACGGTGAGTTCCCACCCGGGGGACAACCTGATGATCCACGCCGCCGTGGAGGCCTGCCGGCCCGGCGACATCCTGGTGGTGACGACCACCTCGCCGTCCACGGACGGCATGTTCGGCGATCTGCTGGCGACCTCCCTCGCCGCTCGGGGCGTCATCGGGCTGGTCACGGCGGCCGGGGTGCGCGACACCGCCGAGCTGAGGGAGATGGGCTTCCACGTCTGGGCCCGGTCGGTGTCCGCCCAGGGCACGGTGAAGGCGTCCCCGGGCTCGGTCAACGTGCCCGTGACGCTGGGCGGGGTGTCCGTCCACCCCGGTGACGTCATCGTCGCCGACGACGACGGCGTGGTCGTGGTGCCCCTCGCCGAGGCTGAGGAAGCGGCGGAACTCGCCGAGAAGCGGATCGCCAAGGAGGCAGCGACGCGCGAGGTCCTGCGCTCCGGGACGCTGGGCGTCGACTACTACGGGCTCCGTGCCAGGCTCGCCGAACTGGGCGTCACCTACCAGGACTGACCGCCGGCTTTCTCGCCCTGGACCTGTGGTGGATGGGGACCGCACACCGTGAGCACTTCTGTGGAAAACGACGTCACCGGTGCGATCCGGGCCGCGCTGCTGCGCGGTGACTACGTGCCGCGACAGCGCCTGATCGAGGCGGACCTCTGCGAACAGTTCGGCGCCGGCCGCTCCGGGGTGCGGTCGGCACTCCGGCAGCTGGCGACGGAGGGCCTGGTCGAGATCCAGCGCAACCGCGGCGCCCGCGTCCGGGAGATCTCCTTCGCCGAGGCGGTCGAGGTGACGGAGGTACGGATGGTCCTGGAGGGCCTGATCGCCGCTCGCGCGGCGGAGCGGGTCAGCCCCGCGCAGGCCGAGGAGCTCCGCGCGATCGGTGCGGACATGGCTCGGGCGGTCGCCGACGGCGAACTGATGGCGTACAGCGACCTCAACGCCCGTCTGCACCGCCGTGTGCGCGACATCGCCGGCCACGAGACCGCCAACCAGGTCGTCGAACGACTGCGGGCCCAGGTGGTCCGGCACCAGTTCATGCTGTCCCTGGTCCCGGGGCGGGCCCGCGCGTCGCTGCCCCAGCACCAGCGGATCATCGCGGCGATCGCGGCCGGGGACCCGGTGGCGGCCGAAACGGCCATGCGGGACCACGTGGCGAGCGTGGTGGAGGCGCTGCGGGCGCTCGAAGCCCGCCAGGAGCGCGCGAGCTGAGGCACGGCGAGGCGGCAGGGCACGATGTGCCCGGCCGCCGTTCCCGTTCAGGGCTTCAGGCACTCGACTGTCACATTCCGTCGCCGGCACCCGCGTCGGCGTCCTGGACCGTCTTCCTGGCCCAGGCGACTTCGAGCTTGCCGGTGGGGGTGCGCGACAGGACGTCCGTCAGGACGACGGAACGCGGCACCTTGTAGCCGGCGAGGCTGCGCCGGACCCAGTCGCGCAGCTCCTCGCCGGTGGCGGTGGTACCGGGAGGGACCGCCACGACGGCTGCCACCCGTTCTCCCCAGGTCTCGTCGGGGACGCCGACGACGACGCAGTCCTTCACCGCGGGGTGCGAGAGCAGGACGTTCTCGACTTCCTGCGGGTGCACCTTTTCCCCGCCGGTGTTGATCACGCCGGAGCCGCGTCCGAGGAACCGGATCGCGCCGTCGGCCTCGATCCGGGCGAGATCGCCGGGGATCGCGTACCGGACCCCGTCGATGGTGCGGAACGTCGTCGCGCTCTTGGCGGTGTCCTTGTAGTAGCCGAGGGGCATGGGCCCGCAGTAGGCGAGGTTCCCGACCTCGTCACTGCCGGGTTCGACGAACCGGTCACCGGGGCCGACCACTCTTGTCGCGGGCACGGGGAAGAATCGGGCGGGCAGGTCGCGTACCGACGAGGTGATCGCGAAGGCGAAGGGACCGCCTTCGCTGGAGGCGATGGCGTCGATGACCGTGACCTCGGCGCGTTCGTGCAGCGCGCTCTTGAGCGCATCGCTGAGAGCGGTGCCGGAGCTGAGGACCCTGCGCACGGAGTTCAGGTCGTGCGGCGTACCGGCCTGTTCCGCCCGCACCAGCTCGTCGACGAGCGGTCGGCACACGGCGTTGCCCGCGACGATGACCGTCTCGACCCGCTCCGCGGCGATGGTGCGCCAGACGTGCTCCGGATCGAGGCCGCCCTGCCGCGCGGTGACCCCCCGGCCGCCCACCATCAGGGCGCCCATGGTGTTGAACAGCCCGGTGGCGTGCATGAGCGGTACGACGGGCATGGTGGTCGGTGCACGACCTTCACGGTGTGCCTCGATCGCGATGGCCACGGCCTCGTCGAGCGTCGCGGGGAGTTCGGTGACACCGAGCGGATGGAAGATCGGGACCACCAGGGAGTGCAGCAGATCGCTCTGCCGCCACACCACGCCCTTCGGCTTGCCGGTGGTCCCACCGGTGTACATGAAGAGCCGGTCCGATCCGGGCCGCGGCTGCGGCTCGCGTGGTGCGTGGGCCGCCAGCAGGTCTTCCAGTTCGGGCACAGAGGGACCGGCCGGGCCGTCGGCGGGTGGATCGCCCGCCCTCACCAGCAGCTTCAGCGTGCGTACGTGTCCGGCGGCGTGCGTGACCCGGTCGGCCAGGGCGCCGCTGAAGACGAGCGCGGCGGCGTCGGCGTCGGTGAGGAGTTCGGTGAGTTCCTCGCCGGTGTAGCGGTAGTTGGCGTTCACCGGGACGGCGCCGAGCTTGAAGGCGGCGAAGACCGTCTCCAGGTAGGCGGAACCGTTGAACAGGTAGCAGGCCACGGTGTCGCCCTCGCGCACCCCGGCCGCTTCCAGCGCGGCGGCCAGCCGTGACGCGCGCTCGTCGAACTCCCGGTAGGTGGTGTCACGGCCGGGCTCGGTGATGGCGACGGCGTCGGGCAGGGCCCGGGAGACCGCCTCCCAGATCGTGCCGATGGACACGTCCATACCTCAGGACCTCCTCGTCCTCGGGGCGGTGGCAGACCGCACGGCCGGGCGCGGCCGGAGCGCCCCGTGGATGTCTGGGGGGAGTAGCGATCCACGGGGCGCTTCTCCCTCACGGTAGGCGGGGCGCACTCCTTGCGGAACGCGTGCAATGACTCGACCGGCTCGGCGCTTCGACAGGGCGGTGAACAGGACGAATGACGTAGATCCGCTCCGAATCCGCCGGGCTACGATGCTGGGGCGATCGCGAGTCGCCCCAGTCCGCTCACCGACTGACGCGTTCTCCTGACGCAGCGCATCCGCGTGGCGAACCGGCACGGCGAATCCAACGCGTCGGATCAGCATCACGGCGGACTTCGACAGCAAGGTCCAACGCCCGCCGGTCACAACGACGATGAGGAGGTCGGTCATGTCCGCATCACCCGTGGGGTGGGACGAGGTCGCCGCCGTCGCGCCGGACGGCCTGGCCGTACTGGACTGCGTCGGCCGGTTCGTCCGCCTCAACCCCGCGGGGGTCGCGTTGTGCGGCGCACCCGAGGAGGCCGACCTGCTCGGTAGGACATCCCCGTTCGCGCTGGCGGAAGGGGCCACCGGCGCGTGCCGGGCAGGGCTGCTGGAGGAGCAGTCGGACGAGCGCGTGGCTCACTGGATGCCCGCCTCCGGGACCCGCCGGGAGTTCGCCTACCGGGCCCGCGTCCTGCCGGGCGACCCGAAGTTCACGGTGGTGTCGTTCCGCGACGTGACCGACGAGTGGCACCGGCAGCGCAGGATCGCGGCGATAGCCCAGTCGTCGATCGCACTTGCTTCGGAGGGCTCGCTCGGCTCGACCCTCGACGCCGTTGCCCGGCAGATCGTCCAGACCGACGGCCTGGCCGGCGTACAGATCCTCATCCTGGACAGCACAGGCCGCGAACTGCGGCTGATGGGCTCGGCGGGGCTACGGCACTGGGACGCGTTCCTCGACCGGCTGCTGGAGTGCCGCGACCGCGGCGCCCGGCTGAGCATGCTGGACACCCTGCGGGAGCGCAAACCGATCGTCGTGCCCCACCGGTGGGCCCAGATCCGCGAGGATCCGGCCTGGGAACCGCTGCACGCCTACCTCGGGGAGCTCAACTGGGACTCCTTCGTCAGTGTTCCGCTGATGGCGCGCGGCCGACCCGAAGGGGTGCTCAACGCGTACTTCGCACCCGGTCAGGAGATCGGCGGCCGAACGCTGGAGTTCCTGGCCGCCATGGCGGAGCAGGCCGCGCTCGCCGTCGACTACGCCACGCTGCTGCAGCGCGAACGTGAAGGGGCCCGCCGGAACGAGCGCCGGCGCCTCGCCCGCGACCTGCACGACTCGATCGTCCAGCAGGTGTTCTCCATCGGCATGCAGGCCAACGCCGTCGGAGTGCTGGGGGCGCGCGACAAGCCGGTGCCGGCGGAGGCGGTCCGGCAGTTCGCGGAGGAGGTCAGGGCCCTGTCGCAGACGGTCCTCGCCGACCTTCGGGCGATGGTGCACGAACTGCGTCCCACCTCCACCCGGCTCGGCCTGGAAGAGGCGGTGAGCGCACTCGTCAAGAGCACCGAGAACCGGACGGGTCTCAGCTTCCGACTGCTGTTCGGCGCGGAGCTGAACGCGGTCGAACCCGACCTGGCGGAGGACATGTACCGGATCGTCGCCGAGGCCATCCACAACGTGGTCAAACACGCGGGGGCCACCACCGTCACCATCCGCCTCGGCGTACGCGACCACACCCTGACCGCCGGCGTCCGTGACGACGGTCGCGGACTCGCGGCATCCGGCGGGCGCGGCGGCTCGGGGCAAGGAGAGGACGACGGGCGGACGACCGGCGCGCACTGGGACCACGGCTACGGACTGACGACCATGCGGGAAAGGGCGGAACGATGGGGCGGCGCCATGAGGATCAGATCCGGGAAGAGCGGTACGGCCGTACGGGTCGTCATACCCCTGCCCGTACGGGTGCCGGAGCCCCCGGACACGGAGACGGACGGCTCACGGAGCACTCCGCGGGCGGTGCCGTTGCCGGAGACACCGGACCCCGCCCCATCCGGGTCCTGATCGTCGACGACCACGCCGTCGTACGCCGCGGGATCCGCGCCTACCTCGAGGTCCTGGACGACATGGAGGTCGCTGCGGAGGCCGCCGACGGGCAGGAGGCGCTCACCCGGCTCGACGCGATGGCCGCCCACCAGGAACTCCCGGACGTGGTGCTGATCGACCTGCTCATGCCCAGGATGGACGGGGCGACGGCGATCGGAGTGATCAAGCAGCGCCACCCCGGTCTCCGGGTCGTGGTGCTCACCAGCTTCGGCGAGATGGAACGCGTCCACGCGGCGCTCGCCCAGGGAGCCGCAGGCTACCTGCTCAAGGACGCCGAGGCGGGTGAGGTGGTCGCCGCCATCCGCGCGGCCGCCCGGGGCGAGGTCTTCCTCGACCCCGCGGTCGCCAGGGGACTGACCCAGGAGATCGTTTCGCCACCGACCGGGCTGGCCTCGCTCACCGGCCGGGAACGCGACGTCCTCGTACTGGTCGCCGAGGGACGGTCGAACCAGCAGATCGCCGACGAGCTGGTGATCAGCGAGCGCACCGCCCGCACCCACGTGAGCAACGTCCTGCGCAAACTCCGGCTCACCTCCCGGACCCAGGCCGCGCTGTTCGCGGTGCGGCAGGGTCTGGTCCCGCCGCGGGGCTGACCGCGACGGATGTCCTGGGCGGTTCAGGACACAGGTCCGCCGCAGGTGCCGTCATCAGCGGGTTCCTCCCGGGCCCGGAGCGTTCCTACGCTCAGGGGTACCGACCCCCAGCTCAGGAGGACAGCATGCTCGACGGCAAAGTCGCCATTGTCACAGGTGCGGGCCGAGGCCTGGGAAGGGCCTACGCCCGCGCGCTGGCGGCGGCGGGCGCCGCCGTCGTCGTGAACGACCTGGACGCCGACGTGGCCGCGGAGACGGTCGACGTCATCACGGACGCGGGTGGAACAGCCGTCGCCCATGTCGGCGCGGTCGGCGGTGCCGAGTTCGCCGACGGGCTGGTCCGGCGCGCGGTCGACGAGTTCGGCCGGCTCGATGTGATGATCACCAACGCCGGTGCGCTGCGCGACAGGACCCTGCGCAACACCACCGACGACGACTTCGACCTCGTCGTCACCAGCCATCTGCGCGGTACGTTCACCTGCGGCCGCGCGGCGGCGGCCCGTTTCCGTGAACAGGGAGAGGGCGGTCGGCTCATCCTGGTGGGATCACCGGCGGGGCAGCGCGCGAGCTTCGGCCAGACCGCCTACTCGGCATCCAAAGGCGCGATCGTCGCGATGACGCGCACCTGGGCCGTCGAACTCGCGAAGATCGACGTCACGGTCAACGCCATCGTGCCGACCGCGCTGACGCGCATGGTGGCGACCATGCCCCGGATAGGTGACCTCGTGGCGAAGGTCGACGCGGGGGAGCCTGTACCCGAGGCCCTCCGGCGGCAGGGTCTCGGTTCGCCGGACGACGTGGCGCCGATGATCGTGTATCTGGCGTCGAAGGAGTCGGCCCACGTCACCGGACAGGCCATCGCCGCTGGGGGCGACCGGATCGCCCTGTGGACGCACCCCGGTGAGGTCGAGGAGCGGTTCGGGCAGGGCGGCTGGACCGCCGAGTCGGTCGCCGAACTCTTCTCCCATGCCTATGCCGACCGGCTCCAGGACTTCATGCCCACGCCCCTCGACCTGGAGGCCTTCGAGGAGGCGTGACGCGCATCGGCCCCCGTCATCGAGGTCCGTGCGGCGGGCAGCGGCTCCTCCCAGGCCTGCGGCACCGCGGCGACGCGGGCGAAATCCGCGCTGATGTCTCCCGCGATCTGCAGCAGCGGCAGATACTCCTCGACGAGCCGCTCGACCGAGGTCTCGGCCGCGTGGCAGTTGACGTTGAGGGCCGCGATGACCCGGCCGGAGCCGTCCCGCAGCGGGGCGGTGACGGACCGGATGCCGGGTGCCGGCTGTTCGTCGGAGAGCTCGACACATCCGAGCGTCCGAAGTGACTCTGGCCTGAACCGTCCGCCATACGGATGATCGTCCGTCAGGCGTCGCCACTCCTTCTTTCCCGTGCTTCCTGGTCTTCGCCCGTTCCGTGCGCTCGCGACACCGAACGAAGGGGCGCACCTGATCCTTTGGAGAGCCGCATGTCCGAAAGAATCCCCACAGCACCGGCGGAGACCTGGGCGGCGCCGGTCCGGACGGGACTGCTCATCGGCGGCAGGACCGTCGAGACCGACGATTGGACAGCCGTCCACAACCCGGCGGCCCCTGAGCAGATCGTCGGTCACGCCGCCGCAGCCACCGTCGAGCAGGCCCGGGCGGCCGTAGCCGCCGCGGACGCGGCGTTCCCGAGCTGGGCGGCGATGCCCGCGCGCCGGCGAGCGGAGATCATCGGCCAGGCGCTCACCCTCCTCGACGGCAGTGAGGCCGACCGGGCAGCGCTGATGACCCGCGAGAACGGCAAGATCTCCCTCGAGAGCCAGATCGAGATGAGCGTCTTCGTCGCCCGCATCCGGGCGGCCATCGACCTGGTCGACTCCCTCGACCAGGTAAGGCACCTCGACGGCCCGCCGCTGACCTCGCACATCCACCGGCTCCCCATGGGCGTGGTCACCGTCATCGTCCCGTTCAACTGGCCGATCGCGATCCTCGGCGCGAGCCTGCCGTACGCGCTGCTTGCCGGGAACACCGCCGTGGTCAAGCCTCCGCCCACCGTGCCGCTGGCCATGGTGCGCACCCTGGAACTGTTCGCGGCGGGACTCCCCGCCGGCGTCCTGAACGTCGTGACCGGCAGCAACGACGCGGTCGCCCCGCTGCTCACCGACCCCCGCGTCCGCAAGATCGTGTTCACCGGAAGCACGGCCGCCGGCAAGAACATCATGGCCGCCGCCGCGCAGAACCTCGCCTCGGTGACCCTCGAACTCGGCGGCAACGACCCCGCGATCGTCCTCGATGACGCCGTACTCGATCAGGAGCACATCGGACGGCTCGTCCAGGGCGCGTTCCTGACGAGCGGCCAGGTCTGCATGGCCGTCAAACGGCTGTACGTCCACCGCTCCCGCTACGACGAACTCGTCGACGCGCTCGCCACTGCCCTCGACACCCAACGCGTGGGCCCGGGAACCTACCCCGCCTCGACCATGGGCCCGCTCAACAGCGCCGCCCAGCGCGACAAGGTGACCGCCATGCTGACCGAGGCGGCCGACGCCGGAGCCGAGATCCGCGAACTGGGCACCCTGGCCCCAGGCGCCGCCTCCTCAGGAGGACACTTCCTGCGCCCCGCCCTCGTCCTCGATCCCGACCCGGGCCTGAGAATCGTCACCGAGGAACAGTTCGGCCCCGCCCTGCCGATCCTGCCCTTCGACGACGTCGACTCCGTACTGGACCAGGTCAACAACGACTGGTCGGGACTGTGCTCCTCGGTCTGGAGCGCCGACCCCGCCCGCGCGGCGGGCCTCGCGGAACGGCTGCGCACCGGCACCACCTGGATCAACCACGCCAACGCCGTCGCATGCGACGACCGAGCCCCCTTCGGCGGCTTCCGCCAGAGCGGCATCGGACGCGAGATGGGCCCGGACGGCCTGCTCTCCTTCACCGAAGCGCACACCATCACGACGCACGGATAGAAACGGCGAGTACCGCTGGACCCCGCCGGCTTTGAGTGGGCGGGGTCCAGCCGTACTCCGGTCGTACGTCACACCAACGGCACGGACACTGCGTTGTAAGGGGTGTTCTCATCCCGGTCCGGGGTGGTGAAGCGGGAGTTGGGGAGGTACAGCCGACCCTGGTAGGCGGCGGCCGTGGTGGGCAGGTCGAAGCGGTCGTCCCTGATCACTCCGATCGCAGTGCCCCTTGTACCCGACCGGTTGAGCCGGATCACGTCCACCTGGTTGGGGTTGGGCTGGACCACGTAGAGAGTGCGGCCGATGAGCACCAGCCCGTCGCCGCTGGGCAGCGTCGTGTCACCCAGGTCGACCTTGCGGGCCACGCCGGTGTGGGGGTTGACGCGCATCAGCGAACCGCCGTCCGCGGCCGCGTTGGTGACGAGCAGGGCGCTGCCGTCGGGCGTGAGCGAGATGCCGTTGGACGTGAAACCGGACTGCACCCAGTCACCGCTCAGCGTGAGGCTCTCCGGGGCCCCGATGCTGCCCTGCCTGCCCAGCGGCAGCTTGAAGAGCTGTGCGCTGAACGACTCGGTGAACCAGGCGGCGTCGTGGGTGAGCAGGACGTCGTTGACGAAACTGTTCTCTCCGGCGACGACGTGGTTGGCGAGCAGCGCACCACTGTGGGCGTCGACGACCCGCAGTTCGGCACTGCTGCCGCCTGCCAGGAACAGCCGCCCCCAGGAGTCGACCTTCAGGCCGACCGTCATGCGCCCCAGGCCGCGGTGGACGACCTTGCCCTTGCCGCTCGCGAGGTTCACCCGGTACACGCCGCCGGTGGCGATCGATCCGAAGTAGGCGTACGGCGCGGAGCCGATCGCGACTCCCTCCGGCCCCCAGCCGTTGGGCAGCGAGAACTCCCCGGGCCAGGATCTGGCGGTGCCCGGGGCGGCCTGTGCCGTACCACCGATCAGGGCCGTCGCTCCCAGGGCGATGCCCGCGCCGAGAAGCTGCCTGCGTGCGAGAGAACTTGTCATCGATCGTCCTTCCACGGAAAACAAGACGGGCCGTGCCGGTCCGGCTGGGCTCCTGGACCAATTCTTGAGAGTTCAAGTACCTGTGCACAGCGACGAATGTCCTGACTCTCCTCGGTCCATCGGACGGAAAGCTGCCGGGCCGGCGGGAGCACGGACCGCGAAGGCGCGCCACTCGACAGCAGGCCGACCTGACAAGGCTGAACGTCGCGCCCGGGATACGTCATTCGTCCTTACTTCCGGCGCTCATCTCCCGGCTCCCTGTCCAGGCCGTCACCGCTGGGCCATCATCCGAAAACCTGCCGGCCGCAGTGGCGCGACCGGCGTGAGCACGGTGACGGCTGAGCGCCGCACCGGGAGGGCGAGCGGGCCATGAGCGTGCAGCGACCGCACATCGAACCGGGCAGGCTGTTCATCGGCGGAGAGTGGCGGGACGCGGAGTCCAAGGAGCGGCGCGACGTCATCGACCCGTCCACCGGCAGAGTCGTCACCACGGTCGCGGAGGCCGACGGCAGCGATCTCGCCGCCGCGGTGGCCGCAGCACGCGAGGCCTTCGACACGGGGCCGTGGCCCCGGACGCCGGGCCGCGAGCGCGCCCGGGTGCTGCACCGGGTGGCCGATCTGGTGCGCGAACGGGCGGACGAGATCGCCGCCGTGGAGAGCCTCGACGTCGGCAAGCCCGTCTCGTTCAGCCGGGGGGTGGACGTGGAGACCGTGGCCGAGACGTACGAGTACTACTCGGCGCTGGCGCAGTCGGTCGACGGGGCCACGCGAGAGATCCCCCTCCCCTCCCACGCCTACACCCGCAGGGAGCCCATCGGCGTGGTGGGAGCGATCACCCCGTTCAACTTCCCGTTGATCCTCAGCACGTCGAAGTTCGCCCCCGCCCTGGCGGCCGGCAACACCATCGTCCACAAACCGGCCGACGAGACCCCCCTCAGCGCGCTGCTGATGGCGGAGATCCTCGCCGACGCCGGCGTTCCCGCGGGAGTGGTGAACGTCGTCACCGGCAGCGGCCCCGTCCTGGGTGAGGCACTGGTGCGTCACCCGGGCGTCGACAAGATCGCCTTCACCGGGTCGACGAGGGTCGGCCGCCTGGCGGCGAGCACGGCCGGCGAGCAACTCAAGCCCGTCACCATGGAGTTGGGTGGCAACGCGCCGCACATCGTCTTCGAGGACGCCGACGTCGGGAAGGCGATCGGCGCGATCATCAAGGCCTTCGTCTTCAACACCGGACAGTTCTGTATGGGCGGACCCCGGCTGCTGGTCCACCGGTCCCTGTACGACACCACGATGGGCATCCTCGCCGACGCGGTTCCGGCGGTCCCCGTCGGCGACCCCTTCGACCCGGCCACCGTCGTCGGGCCGATGGCCGGCGAGCGGCACGTGGAGAACGTCGAGGGCTTCGTGAAAGCGGCCGTCGAGGACGGCGGCCGCATCGTCGTCGGCGGTGAGCGCTTGGAACTCAACGGCGGTTACTACTTCAAGCCCACCGTCATCGCCGGCCTGGACAACGACGCCCGCACCGTCCAGGAGGAGATCTTCGGCCCGGTGCTGACGGTTCAGCCCTTCGACACCGAGGAAGAGGCGATCGCGCTGGCGAACAGCACGCCGTACGGACTCGCCGCCGGTCTGCAGACGTCCGACCTGGCGCGCGCCCATCGGGTCGCCGCGCGACTGGACGCCGGCATCGTCTGGGTCAACGACTGGGCCATGCTCGATCCCGCCGTGCCCTTCGGCGGCGTCAAGCAGTCCGGCTACGGACGCGAATCCGGGCCGGAGGCGCTGCAGGCGTACACGAGGACCAAGTCGGTCGTTATTTCCCTCGCCTGACCCCTCGACAGGGCCGACTCCGAGCGCCCGGCCGCCGCCGGCGGACCCTCCCGGCCGGATCGGCCGGGGACATGGCGGCCTGGCAGTAGGCGTTGTCGCCCGGGCCGTGGACGCCACCGTTGAAGGTGACCCGGTACGGGCGGTTCGGCGCGAAACGGCGGGCGGTGGCGAAGCCGACCGCGTCCTCGTTGTGCATGCCGTTGATGACCCGGGCGCTCAGGTGCCGGCTCAGACCGTGGTCGGTGCTCAGGTCTGAAGAGGCAATGGGCGGTGAGGTCGGCACGGGACCAAGGCGGTGGACCGCCCTCGACGGCCTCAGCTCCTGCCTGAGCGGCGTCACTTTGCAGGAAGGTGAGCCCGTAGCTATCCTCATATTCAACAATGCGACTAGGTGCCTAGTTGTTTAGCGATGGCCATGTGCCACTTCCATCAGCAGCGTTGACGAGAGGCGGTCGACCCCGTGTCGAGCAGTGGGTATCTGCGCTATGTCGCCCTGGGTGACAGTCACACCGAGGGGCTCGGGGACGGCGACGACGTCCGTGGTCTTCGGGGCTGGGCGGACCGGCTCGCCGAGCAGGTCGCCCGCCACAGCCCCGGCCTGCTCTACGCCAACCTCGCGGTGCGCGGCCGTAAGGCCGGTCAGGTGCGCGCCGAGCAGCTGGCTCCGGCTCTCGCGATGCGGCCCGACCTCGCCACCGTGGTGGCTGGGGTCAACGATGCGTTGCGCCCGGGCTGCGACCTCGACGAGGTGGCAGGCCATGTTGAGGCGATGTTCGCCGCCCTCACGGCGCAGGGCGCCACCGTCGCGACCCTCATGTTTCCCGATGTCGGGCGTATCACGCCGTTGGCCCGCCCGATCGGTCACCGTGTTCTCGCACTCAACGCGCGCATCCGGGAGGCCGCCGACCGCCACGGCGTGGTGGTGGCGGAGACGGCCGCGCACGCGGCGGCGACCGATCCCCGGTTGTGGAGTGCTGACCGGCTGCACGCCGGCCCGCTGGGACACGCGCGCATCGCGGCTGCCGCGGCCCAGGCGCTCGGTCTGCCGGGCAGCGACGACAAGTGGACCCTTCCCCTTCCGGCCGAGGGGACAGACATCTCTGTCTGGAGGACCGCGGGTGCCGAACTACGCTGGGCCGGCACCTTCCTCGGCCCTTGGATCGGCCGCCGCCTGCGTGGCCGCTCCTCCGGCGACGGCCGCCAGGCCAAGCGGCCGGCGCTGCTTCCGGTGGCCGCGTCCGCTGGGGACACCTCCCCATCGGTGTGATGCTCTGGCTTGCGACGACGCCGGCGGCTCCTCGTGCTGAACTGCTCTTCACCGGACGGGAGCTGGAAATGAGTGACGTCCATCCCTTCGCGTACTACGCGCGAAGCGTCTGCGGATCGTCAGCGATGTGGTCGTAGGCGTCGTGGCACTGCTGTTCACCGTGTTCTACGTCAGTCCAACACAAGGGACTGCATCGCAATCCCGCCGACAAGGAACCGCAGCCGGTCCTCGCTCGCACACAGACCGACGACCCCTGGGAGGCCGGGCTGCTCACGACCATCCAGCTACTAAAATTATTGACTAACTGTGTGGGTGGGACCGCCGCAGTCAGCCGTCGGCCCGGAGCGCGGCCGTGCGCTGTTCGAGCCTGCGCAGCGCCATGTCCCCCCACTGGAGGTTCTCCCGCTCGAACGACATCCCGCGCAGCAGGGTGAGATACGGGCCGATGCGCTCGGCCTCGGCGAAGTACGCCTCCTCAGAGCGCCCGTCGAGCAGGCGCTGCCGGAGCCGCTCGTAGCGGGCCAGCTTGGCGGTGGCCCACTCCATGCGCTCGGTGATGGCGGTCTGGACCGCTTCCATGTCGCCCGCGTCCAGGCACTGCACCTTGACAAGCAACTCGTCCCGGATCACCGCCGGTTTACCCAAGGGCTCGGCGGTGAAGGCGTGGACGGCCTTCCGCCCGGCCTCCGTCAAGGAGAACAGTCGCTTGTTGGGGCGGCGCTTCTGCTCGACGACGCGGGCCGTGACGAGCCCTTCGGCCTCCATGCGATCCAGCTCCCGGTAGAGCTGCTGAGGCGTCGACATCCAGAAGTTGGCCACCGTCGCGTCGAACGCCTTCGCGAGGTCGTACCCGGACGCCTCGCCCTCCAGCAGCGCGGCCATCACCGCGTTCCGCAAAGCCATGGATGCAAGCTAGCAGATTAATCAACAAGGTGACTAATAGTCATCCCCCCCCCTTCCCTGTAGACAAGCCCTAACGGGCCCTCTACTCTCCAACACACCTATTCACATTTCTGAGTATGGGAAGTGGGCTCATGCATCCCTTCCGCAAGGCCGTCGAGAGCGGCGACCTGGACGCCGTGGCCGCTCTGCTGGCCGACGACGTCGTCTTCACCAGCCCCGTCACCTTCAAGCCGTACCCGGGCAAGGCGATCACCGCGGCGATCCTGCGCGGCGTGCTCCGGGTCTTCGAGGACTTCACCTACATCCGTGAGATCGCCAATTCCGACGGCCGCGATCACGCCTTCGTCTTCACCGCCACTGTCGCCGGCAAGCAGCTCCAGGGATGCGACTTCCTGCACTTCGACGACGACGGGAAGATCGACGAGTTCACAGTGATGGTGCGCCCGCTCTCCGCCGCCCAGGCGCTCGGCGAGGCCATGGGCGCCCAGTTCGAGCAGATCGCCCGAGAGGCCGCCGAACAGTAACCACGACGACGGACTTCGACGGACTGCGCACCCTCCTGGCGGAGCGCGACAACGTCCCCGGCGGCTGCGCCACCTCCTTTCGACGAGGCCGCTTCGAGTTCGAGACAGCGCTGCACCAGCTGTCCGGAGTCGGCATGGAGGGCCAGCAGTACACGCTGCGCGGGCTGTTCGAGAAGCTGGGCGTCGCTGACTCACTGGAGTTCGTCCAGGAGCACGACCTGTATCGCGCCGTGGTACCCGGCCGGCGCGACGTGACCCTGCCCGCCGACTGGGCCGGCGCCGTGGACGCCCTGGAGGACGCCTTCCCCAGCAACCGCGCCCGCGTCGAGCGTTCTTCGCGCTCGCAGGGACGTGACGGAGCCGTCACGGCACACGACCTCGACGCCCGGATGCTCGCGCAGCCAAGCTTCCAGCGTGTCGGCGGTGCGGTCGGGCAGCACGTCGATCCGCTCATAGGTCTCGGCGTCGATCACCACGGCGGCATAGCGGTGCCGCCGGCGCAGAGCGAAGTCGTCGACGCCGATCACGCGGGGCGTCCGCCCGGTGCGCAACGGGATGCGCAGCAGGGCGCGCAGAGCCGTGTGGCGAGCAGGCCCGCCGCGAGTATCGTCAGCAAACGAGATCCCGCCCGGCCCGCCAACTCCTTTACCACAGCCTTGACTTACCTGGCCAGGCGGGCCGTGCGTCGCTGGTGACGCTCAAACACTCCGGGCATCTGCTCGCGGAAGGGCTGCCGGCAGCCGTGCGTGGGACACACCAAGCGCCGCACCCGCACACGGACGTTGAGGACGGCTGCCCGTCCGCCGCCTCTGCTCGAGGGCGTTGCGCCGCTCGGGGCGGTTGAGCAGCAGCCACCGGACGGTGCCGCGTTGCTCGACGAGCAGAGGTTCGGTGTCGGTCAACGTGGCTCCGGGGCGGCGAGTTCGGTGCGCCGGCGGTTGCGCTCGTGCCCCCTTGGCCCAGGCCCTCGGTGCCGTACTCGACCGGATGGCCGCCGCCTCCGGATCCGGCCGCGTCATCGCAGGCCGGTCGAGCGGAACCTGGTCGGTCTGCTGACCGAGGAATCTTCACCGCGGCGTTTGCCGAGGGGCAGGCGCCCGTGGGAGGTCATCGCCTCCGCCGCAGGATGCCTGCCGCCCTTCGACCGAGCCGACGTGGCCACTTCGGCGCCCTTGCCCACCGGAGCAACGGATCGGCGGGCTCTCCCATCGCTCCCGGTCAGGCTGGAGGCACCACGGGCAGGACGATGCGGGACGGCCGGGCGGGGTCGTGGAAGACCTGCTGCCGGGCCACTCGGGCCGTGGTCGCGTTCTCCTCGGGTTCGCCCGTGTTGAGGTTGCGGTCCCAGCGGGGGAAGTTGCTGGAGGTGACCTGGACCCGTATCCGGTGACCCGCCCGGAAGACGATGCTGGTCGACCACAGGTCCACGACGTGTTCGGCCGCCTCGCCCGGTGTCGCCGCACGCACCCGCACAATGCCGTCGGCCACATTGCGGGAGACACCGTGCTCGTCTACGTCGCACAGGCGTGCCACCCAGTCGGTCGAGGGTGCGTCCGTAGCGGCGAAGAGCACAGCTCGGACGCGGCCGGTCACCTCGACGTCCTCGGCGAGGGGTTCGGTGGTGAAGACCAGGACGTCCTCGCGCGCCTCCACGTCCCTCTGGTCGAGAGGCCCGGGACGGAACTCGTCGGTCATCAGCAACGCGCCGCCGGTGGTGGGCACCGGGTCCATGGGGTCGTAGGTGAACTCCTCGGCCTGCTCGGCGACAGCGGGCGGCTCCTGCGTCAGGCGTCCGTCGGCGCGCAAGTGGAAGTCCGTGTCCACGGCCCGCGACAGGGGCCATTCCGTCTCCTCGCGCCACTGGTTGATGCCCATGACGAACAGCAGCACCCTGCCCGTGTCCGGCTCCAGCGCCTCACCGTCGCCGATCGTACGCTGGAACCAGTCGAGCTGGAGGCCGTGCAGGGGTCCGCGCATGCCCATGAAGGCGGAGTTCGCGCCGAACCCGAAGTTGACGTCGCCGATGACGTGCTGCTGGTTGGCGTGACTCCACGGACCCATGATCAGCGTGGCGGACCGGCCGGCGCGGCGCATGGCGGTGAAGTTGTCGAGCGTGCCCTGGGCGAAGATGTCGTACCAGCCGCCGACCTGGAAGGTGGGCAGGTCGACCTCGTCGTGCCGGCCCGCGACACGGGAGGAACGCGCCCAGTCGGGCTCCCGTCGGGAACGCTCGTAGCCCAGCTCGGGAAGGTCGTGCCGGGCGAACGCGGGGAACCGCCCGGCGGGCAGTTCGCCGTAGCCGCCGTCGGCCAGGCCGTCGAGATCCTGCACGAGCCTGCCGAGGCTGCCGCCGAGCGTGGCCGGGTCGGTGCTGTGACGGCGCATCAGCGCGTCGGCGCCCATCATGAGGGACCAGGGCGCGGTGATGCCGAGTTCGATCGCGCCGCCGCGCGTCCACAGTCCGTCGTCCGGGTCGGACCACGTGACCATCGGCGCGATCGCCTTCAGCTCCGGCGGCTTGGACAGCGCCGCCATCCACTGGGTGTTGCCGAAGTAGCTGGCGCCGATCATGCCGACGGAGCCGTTCGCTCCGGGGAGGGCAGCGGCCCACCGTACGGTGTCGTACCCGTCGCTCTCCTCGTACGTCCAGGGCTCCCACTCCCCCTCGGAGGCGAACCGGCCGCGGGTGTCCTGGAGGATCACCATGAAGCCACGCCGAGCCGCCGCCAGGGGATCGAGGAGGGCGATCGCCAGGGCCATCTGCTTGCCGTACGGCAGTCGGCTCAGCAGCACCGGCCACGGCCCCGTACCCCCGGGCCGGTAGACATCCGCGCGCAGCACCGTGCCATCACGCATCTCCGCCGGAACATCGAACTCGATCTGAATCTCTGCCATGCGCTGCCCCTTTGCATGCCACGACGCTGTCAGGCACATGGTCGAACCTGGTCCCCGTCCCGCACTACACCCGAACGGGGGTGACTACGGCGCTCTCGGGGCGGTCACGCCACCGCGTTCAGCAGGTCGGCCAGCAGGTCGGGCCGTTCCAAGGCGATGAAGTGGCCTGCTCCCGGCACCTGCGTGAAATCGGCGGCCGGCAGCAGTTCCTTGTCGGCTTGCCGGTCCGACGGCCGCGACCAGTCCTTCTCCCCGTAGACGAGGTGGACGGGTGCCTTGACCTCGGGGTAGCGCGAGCGGGCGGCGATGAGGCTGGGCAGGTTCTGGTACACGGCCCTGGCGACGGTCGGGTAGCCGGGGCGGCTGCCCACCTGGAGGAGCTCGTCGACGTAGTCCTCCCGCAGAGCGGTCTTGTCGACCAGCCCGCCCTGCAGGATCCTGCGGAGGGCGGCCTTGGGCTCCACCCCGGCGACCACCGGGCCCACCCCCGGAGTGAGGACACCGCCGACCACCACACGGGCGAGAAGACTGGACCGGGCGATACCGCCGCGGAAGTCGTACGCGTTCACCGCGACGACGCGCCGGACCCGCTCGGGCAGGTCGGCCGCGGCGGTCAGGGCGAGCACCGCCCCCATGGACTCCCCCACCAACGTCACGTCGTGGAGGTCGAGTTCGGTCAGGAGCCGCTTGACGCCCGCGCGCATGGCCGGCTCGTCGTACGACGCGCCGGGCACGATCTCGGAGTAGCCCATCCCCGGCAGGTCGAGGGCATACACGGTGTACTGGTCCGAGATCAGCGGGATGAGGTGGCGGAAGTGCTCGGCCTGGGTGCGCACGGTGTGCAGCAGGACCACGGGAGCACCGGTGCCCGCCTTGAGGTAGCGCAGGGTTCCCTCACGGCTGTGGCGTCCTGTGCGCGGGGCGATGGTGTGGCTGGTGGTCCCCGGAATGTGAATCGTGGGACGTGGCTCTGGGCTGGGCATCTCGCTGGCTTCCCTTTGTGTGAACTGCTGCGGACGGGTGATTCGGATAGGGCCCGCCCGAAGGGGGCGTGACCACGGACCAGCCCTTGGATTCATTGAGAAACCGACCGGTTTCCATCATCGTAAACCGATCGGTTTCCGAGCGCAAGGCTGAGGTTGCCATCCGCAGCAATAGGGTCAGCGCACAGGGGAGACGCGAGAGTGTCACGCACGGCGGTCGCCGATTCCTCCTGGCGCGCGGCACGCCCGTCAACGCCCTTGCGACCACCGGGCTCCCCTCGATTGCGGGGAATCAGGGGCGGGAGCCATCGGTCCGGGGAGGGCACGGTCACGGCGCCCGCTCGAAAGGGGATGCGTCAGTGCATGCCTGCCGCATCGAGCAGGGTGGTCACGGTGGGCGTGACGAGCCCTGTCAGATTGTCGGCTCCGATCCCCGCGCGGGCGCTGGCGCCGTCGAAGACCAGGCTGAGCTGCCGGGCCAGCAGGTCGGGGTGGCTTGCCCCGCCCCGTTCGGCCTCGGCACGGAAGAAGGCGGTCAGATTCCCTTTGACCCGGTGGGCCACCTGGCTCGCAGGGTGACTCTGGTCTTTGAGCTCGATCTGAGCAGCCAGGTACCGACAGCCTTGGAAGTCGGGCGTACCCGCCTGCTCCTCCAGCTGGTCGAAGACGTGCAGGATCCGCTCGCGGGGTGAACGGCCGTCGTCCGCCGCCGGCAGGAGCCCGGCCGCGAAGGCAGAGGCGCGCTCCCTCAGGCTCGCCGCCAGCAGTTCGTCCTTGCTCTCGAACAGCTGGTACAGGGAACGCTTCGACACCCCCGCCGCCTTGCACAGCGCCTCGACGCCGATGCCGACACCGTCTCGGTAGGTGAGCGTGGCCGCCGCCTCCAGCAGCCGCTCTCTGGTATTTGGCTTCACTTCGGTGGTCATACCGCGAGGTTAACTCGATGCAGAGAAAATGAAAACCGATCGGTTTACAGTGCCTTACCGGGGCGACCTCGCGCCGCCCACGGGCCGAGCGGGCATGTGAGTACGGTTCCGCTACGCCGGGACGGCGGTCTTCTGAGGCTTCGTCCGGGCGGGGACGCGGTGCAGCCCCTGGCCAGGCCCGCGCCCACTGGGCGCCGTTGTAGAGGATCTCTGCCGCAGCGGCTTCGAACTCTGGGAGGACGCGCGCGAAGGGTCGTGGCCGACCTACCCGTGCCGGACCTCGCAGGCCGGGACAGTCGGGAAGCGGCCGTCGCCTCGGCCGGCGCGACGGACCTCCCTTGGGCCGGGTAAGTAGAGTGCCCGTGGCGATGAAAGGAACAGGCCCCGGCCGGACAGGTGGGGGTGTGGAATCCATGCTGGAGCTGGAACGTGCCCGGGCCCGAGAAGCCCGCTTCAATGCGCTGGCGCGCGCGGTGGCAGAGCCGCTGCACCGATATCTGCTGCGCCGGGCGGACACCGACGCGGTAGACGACATCCTCGCGGAGACGATGCTCGTGCTCTGGCGCCGCCTCGAGGACGTGCCCGGGCTCGGGAAGGGCCCCGTGACCGACCCCGACAGCGTGCTGCCCTGGTGTTACGGCGTCGCACGCGGCTGCCTGTCCAACGCCCGCCGGGCGGAAGGGCGCAGGCTCCGGCTCGTGGAACGGCTGACCCGTACCGCACCGCCGCCAAAGCCCGGGGAAGCCGAGCACCCCGAACTGCACGCCGCACTCGGCACACTCGGCGCCCTGGACCGTGAGGTGGTGCTGCTCTGGGCATGGGAGGGGCTGACCCCGCGCGAGATAGCGGAAGTGACAGGACTGACCGCCAACGCCGTCAGCATCCGCCTGCACAGGGCAAAGAAGAAACTCGCCGCTCTGCTTGACCGAAAGAATGACGACAAGGCCGGACATGAGATGGGTGAAGGAAGGAGCAACCGGTGAACGACGAAGAACTGCTGGCCCGGATGAGGGCCATCGACCCGGCGCGGACCTCTGATGCTCCCCAGCCCGACATCAACCGTCTCCTGGAGGCCACCATGACCGCCGACACCACAGTCCGCACCTCCCCCCGCACATCGGACCGCCCCCGCCGCCCCCTGCTGCTGGCCGCAGCAGCCGCCGCTGTGCTCACGGTGGGAGCCGGCATCACCTGGGGAGTCACGGCGACCCGCGATACTCCTCCGGCCGTGGCCGCCCCGCTGGTCCTGACCGTTCAGCAGGGCACAGGCAGCGGCCCGGCCACAGGGTGCGCCGAGCTCGACGTCACCACCCTGCGCCAGTACACGACCGCCTTCGAGGGCACCGCGACCTCCATCGACGGCGACCAGATCACTCTCCGAGTGGACCACTGGTACCGCGGCGAAGACGCCTCCACCGTCCGGCTCGACAACACCCACGAAGGACAACTGGAGTCATTCGGCCAGGAGTTCGCTGTCGGCCAGACCTACCTCGTCTACGCCAAGGACGGCAAGGTCCCGGTGTGCTACGGCGATGCCGAGGCCACCCCGAAGCTGCGGAGCCTCTACGACCGGGCGTTCGGGCAGTGAGCGCACCGGGTCGGCGGCTGTTCCGTCTCGCAAGGTCTGCCGTTGCCTCGTTGCGAGGTTCAGCGGGAGCCGGTCGGTAAACGCGTCACCGCTCGCATCGCCCTGCCCGACGACCTGGGCGGGGACGTCACCGGACGCCGCCCCCAGTAGCAGCCGGCGCTCGCCCTCGGCCCCCGCCTTCACTGACGGCCTGATGAGAAGCGGCGCGCTACAGGGGGGCGCCGGATGAGCTCGGCTACGTCGCGTTCCATGTACTGGGTGTCCACCAGCACGGCTTCGGTCGGTCCGGCGATGATCGTCGAGGTGGCCGGCGAGAACGCCCCGCCGTTGGGCAGCTCCTGCAGGGCGCAGGTGTAGACGTCGAGGGTCAGGTCGGTCATGTTGTTACCTCCGCTCCGTTTGAGACGGTGAGCTGCTCCGGCTGAGGTGGTGAGCCCGGGAGAAGTCGGCTTCTCGGTTCCTCGCTCGGTCCAGGGATTGCGTAGAGGTTGCGCTGGCCCGCTTAGGCGAAAGTTCGGCCTGAGGCGGCCGCGGTCGATCCGGCCGCGTCGCGCGACTGTATGGATCTCTGCGCTTGCCGGGACCGACGGGCTACGCCCTAGGCGAGCCGCTCGATCAGCATGGCCATGCCCTGCCCGCCGCCGACGCACATCGTCTCCAGGCCGATCTGTTTGTCATGGGCCTGAAGGTTGTTGATGAGCGATCCGGTGATCCGCGCTCCGGTCATCCCATAGGGGTGGCCCAACGCGATGGCCCCGCCCGAAACGTTGAGTTTGTCCTCGTCGATCTGCAGCGCCTGTGCAGAGCCGAGCACCTGCACGGCGAATGCTTCGTTGATCTCTACGAGGTCGACGTCGCTCATGGTCAGGCCTGCGTGGTCGAGTGCCTGACGGGTGGCTTCGATGGGGCCGAGGCCCATGATCTCCGGCGAGAGAGCGGTCACGCCGGTGGAGATGATGCGAGCCAGCGCCTGCAGGCCGAGTTCACGCGCCCGGACATCGGACATGATGACGAGGGCCGCCGCTCCGTCGTTGAGCGGGCACGAGTTGCCGGCGGTGACGGAGCCCTTCTCACGGAAGACCGGCTTGAGCGCGGAGACCGCATCGAGCGTCGTCCCGGGCCGCGGGCAGTCGTCCTCGGTCACGATCGAGCCGTCGGGCAGGGCGATCGGGGTGATCTCCTTGCGGAAGTGGCCGCGCGCGATGGCCTCCTCGGCTCGGCACTGCGAACGAACCGCCCACCGGTCCTGCTCTTCGCGACTGATGCCCGTGAGGGAGGCAACGTTCTCCGCGGTTTCACCCATGCTGATGTACACGTCGGGCACCACTCCCGACTCGCGAGGGTCGGTCCAAGCCTCGTGGCTCGCCTGCCTGGCGGCCGAGCGTGCCTGAGCGACGCGGAACGCGGGATTCTGCGTGTCCGGCCAGGAGTCCGAGTTGCCGTTGATATACCGAGACACGGCCTCTGTGCCCGCCGAGATGTAGGCCGAACCTTCGCCTGCCTTGATCGCGTGGAAGGCCATCCGCGTCGTCTGCAGCGACGATGAGCAGTAGCGGGTCACCGTGGTGCCCGGCAGGTTGTCGTAGCCCAGTTGGACCGCGACGTTGCGCGCCATGTTGAAGCCTTGTTCGCCACCGGGCAGACCGCAGCCGAGGATCAGGTCTCCGATCTCGTCGGGGTCGAGTTCCGGGACCTTGGCGAGCGCCGCAGCGATCACCTGGGTGGCGAGATCGTCGCTGCGCATCTCCTTAAGCGACCCCTTGAACGCCCGACCGATCGGCGAGCGGGCGTAGGACACAATCACGGCTTCGGGCATCTGAGTGCTCTTCTCGGAGATCTGGCGGTGGGTTCCGTCCGGGCGAGCGGCTCTCAAGCTCCGGCAGAACAGGGATGACGTCAGCAAGGTAGCCACCCGAAACAGGTACTCCATAGGACGATCGCGCCTCGCCGTGGTACGTCCGCGCCAGACGGCCCCTGCCCGTTTCGTCTTGGCTCGGGTACCTCGGTGAGCGCCGCGCCCCGGCCCGCCGTCCTCCCGCATGCCTTCGGCGACCGAGGCAATCGCATACAGACGTTCGGCGGCACTGCGGAGCGAGCACGCCACCGATCCGCGCCTGCCTGCGGGCATGGCCGCCCATCACCCCGCTCAACCAGACCCGTCAACACGGTTGATGTGTTGGGAGTTGATGGGGGAACCGCCGGCGGACTCCACTGCGCGCGATGGAGGACCCCCGTGGCGTACGTCATGGCCGCCTACCTCGCAGACGGGGTTGACGGAATCGACCCGCCTAAGAAAACTAAGCACTCGCATAGTTACTATGCACTCGCTTACTTCCTGCTTCCTATTTCCGGCGAGCGACGAGGAGCTCCTGTGCGCCGTACCGTCTTCGATGCCGACCACGAGGCCTTCCGGACCTCCGTCCGGGCATTCGTGGAGCGCGAGCTGCGGCCGCGCCAGGAGGGGTTCATCCAGCAGCGGGCGATCGACCGCGCCGCGTGGAAGGCCGCTGGGCAGCAAGGACTGCTCGGGCTGCTGATACCGGAGCAGTACGGCGGCAGCGAGGCGGGCGACTATCGCTTCACCGCGGTTCTGCACGAGGAATTCGCCCGGCTGTCGGTGGCATTCGCCTCCTCGTTCACCATCCACTGCGAGGTCGTCGCCCCCTACCTGGTCGAGCTGACCACCGAGGAGCAGCGTGAGCGCTGGCTGCCGCGGTTCTGCGCGGGCGAGCTGGTCACCGCGATCGGTATGACCGAGCCCTCGGCAGGTTCCGATCTTGCGGCCCTGCGGACCACGGCCGTGCGCGACGGCGAGAACTGGACCCTCAACGGCTCCAAGACCTTCATCACCAACGGCTTCGGCGCCGACCTCGTGGTCGTCGCCGCTCGCACCAGCCCGGAGAAGGGCGCCAAGGGCATCACGCTGTTCGCCGTGGAGACGGACATGCCCGGTTTCGAGCGAGGGCGCAAGCTGGAGAAGGTCGGTCAGCACGAAGCCGACACCGCCGAGCTGTTCTTCCACGACGTGCGAGTCCCGGGCGCCAACGTCATCGGCGAAGTCGACCGCGGCTTCATCCACATGATGGAGCGGCTCCCGCAGGAGCGGATCGGTGCCGCCGTGCTCAACCTGGCCCACGCCGCGCAGATCCTGGACGAGACGCTGGAGTATGTGAAGGAGCGGAAGGCCTTCGGCCAGTCCGTCGGCTCCTTCCAGTACAACAAGTTCCGGCTGGCCGAGATGGTCACCCAGATCGAGGTGACCCAGGCCTTCGTCGACCAGTGCGTCGCCGCCCACGTCACGGGCCGACTCTCGGCGGTGGACGCGGCCAAGGCCAAGTGGTGGACCGCCCAGGTGCAGAACGAGGTCCTCGACGCCTGCGTCCAACTGCACGGCGGGTACGGCTACATGAACGAATACCGGGTCGCCCGAGCCTGGCAGGACGCCCGTGTCACCAAGATCTGGGCCGGCTCGAACGAAATCATGAAGGAACTCATCGGCCGCGACCTCGGCCTGTAAGGCCCTTGGACACGGACACCACTATCCGGATTGGAGCGCCCGATGGGCAACCTCAGCTTCGACTTCACTGGCCACACCGTGATCATCACCGGCGCAGCCCGCGGCATCGGCCTCGAACTCGGTCGCCACCTGCGCACTTCAGGCGCGGACGTGGTCCTGGTCGACCGAGACGAGGACGAACTCCGCGCGGTGGCGAAGGAGTTGGACGCTCTATGGGTGGCTGCGGACGTCGCCTCCAGCACTGACGCGGAGCGTGTCGTCGCCACCGCGCTGGCCGAGACCGGCCGCGTCGACGTCCTGGTCAACAACGCCGGGATCCTGCGCGACGGCGTCCTGTGGAAGCTCACCGACGACGACTGGGACGCCGTACTGGCCGTTCACGCGGGCGGCGCCTTCCGGTTCACCCGGGCGTGCGTCCCCCACTTCCGCGCGCAGAAGTATGGCCGGGTCGTCAACGTCACCTCCTACTCCGGTCTGCACGGCAATATCGGCCAGGCCAACTACGCCACCGCCAAAGCCGGGATCATCGGCTTCACCCGCACCGCCGCCAAGGAGCTCGCCCGCTTCGGCGTCACCGTGAACGCCATCTCCCCCAACGCGGAGACCCGCATGGTCTCTTCCGTCCTCGCCGAGAAGCGCGCCGAGCTGACTGCCGGCATCCCGATGGGCCGCTTCGGCGACCCGAGCGAGATGTGCGCGGCTGTCGCCTTCCTCGCCTCTGAGGAGGCCGGCTACATCACCGGTGCCGTGCTGCCCGTCGACGGCGGCCTGTCCATCTGACCTCTCTGGAGCCCCTGTGAACATCCTCGACCGCTTCCGCCTCGACGACCGCGTCGCCATCGTCACCGGCGCTTCCTCCGGCCTCGGCGTCGCCTTCGCCCAGGCCCTCGCCGAAGCCGGGGCCGACGTCGTCCTGGCCGCCCGACGCACCGACCGGCTCGCCGACACCGCCCGCCTCGTCGAGGCCACGGGCCGCCGCGCCCTGTGCGTCAAGGCCGACGTCGCCTCGCCCGACGACTGCCATGCGGTCGCGGCGGCCGCCGCGGACTTCGGCCACGTCGGCGTCCTGGTCAACAACGCCGGCGTGGCCGATGCGGTCCCGGCCAGCCGGGAGACACCGGAGCACTTCCGGCGCATCATCGACATCAACCTCATGGGTGCCTACTGGATGGCCCGGGCGGCAGCCCGAGTGATGACCGGCGGCGGCTCCATCGTCAACATCGCCAGCGTCCTCGGCCTGGTCAACACCGGCCTGCCGCAGGCCGGCTACTCCTCCTCCAAGGCGGGCCTGCTCGGTCTCACCCGCGACCTGGCCGCCCAGTGGAGCCACCGCAAGAACATCCGTGTCAACGCCCTCGCCCCCGGCTACTTCGCCTCCGAGATGACCGCCCGTCAGGACGCCGACAACATCGACGACATCGTCCGCCGCATCCCGCTTCCCCGCACCGGCGAACCCGAGGAACTCGCCGCCGCCGTGGTCTTCCTCGCCTCCGACGCCTCCAGCTACGTCACCGGCACCACCCTCACCGTCGACGGCGGCCTCATCATCAGCTGAGCAGACCGACAGACGTGATCCGCAAGAATGGGCGCGTGACAACCAGCGCAACCGACGACCTGTGGGGCGAGGCCGGCCCCGGCTCCCGGCGCATCCTCGAGGCGGCGCTCACGGCCTTCGCCGCCCGCGGCTACCACGG